>RFHU01000388.1 GCA_003695705.1 Planctomycetota bacterium | reverse complement strand
TCCTCGCCCGCCTCATCGCCCCCTCCCCCGAGCGCCGCTTCGGCCGCTGCGCCGACCTGCGCGCCGCCCTCCTCTCGCTGAGCGCCTGACCCCGGCTCGAGTCCGGCGCGCACCTTCCCCAACCCCCGGCGGCCCGCCTCGCTGCGCACTCTGGCCGGACGAGCCGCGCCCGGCCGCCCAGGCTCAGGAGGAGCGATCCCTTCCGTGGCGTCGGGCCTTGCGCTTGGCCTCGAGGAGCTTCGCCATGGAGCCCGTAGGCCCTGGGAGCGACGCCTCCTCGACCGCCTCCGCCGCCTCCGGCGCACGGGCCGAGGCCGACGGTTGGGCCGGCGCGGTCTGCTCCGCCGCGGGCGCTCGCCGCTCCGCTCCCCCTCCCGCCCGCGCACTGCCGGACGAGGACGAAGGCGCGGGACCGCGGAGGGCGGAGGCCGCCGCCCGGCGCTCGGCCTTGCGGCTGCGCAAGAGGGCGACGCCGGCGCCGACGGGGGAGGCGGGGGCCGAGGTCGCGACCGCAGCGGGGTCGTGGGAGCGAGCGCGGCGAAGGCGGAGGGAAGGCAGGAAGAGACGCCGCACGGCCACCTCGCCGAGAAGGAGGAGCGCCGCGAACACGAGCAGCCAAGGGGCGAGGGGGCGGTAGGAGCGCTGCACGGCGCGGGGGCCGGAAAAGACGAGCTCGGGGGGGTCGTCCACGCTCAGGGCGCGCCCCCCGGTGCGCTCGGCGATCCGCTCCAAATGGGCGGCGTCCTGCTCGACGTGCCGGTACTCGCGGGGGTAGGAGAGCACGGCGCCGGCGGTCGCGAGGGCTTCGGTCGCCGCGCCCTCGGCCGCGCTCGCCTCGAGGGTGGCGTAGTAGGCGCCGGGGCGTCGGGCGGGGAAGCGGGCCTCGTAGCGGCGCGGCCCCCGGGGCAGCAAGGAAACCGACGCGGGGAGGCCCGCGCCTTCGGGTCCGGTCAAGCGCGCGCGGAGTTCGCGTCCCGACGGCGGGCGACTCCCCTCGGCGAACTCGACCTCGAGGAGGCCGCGGCCCCCGTCGAGACGAAGGCGAGCGTCGACGCCGCGGACGTCGGGGTCGCGCGCGAGCCAGCCCACCAGGCCGGCAACGAAGGGCGCGTAGCCGGGCCAGCGCAGCCAGTCGGCGCACCAGCGCCCCCCAGCGTCCGAGGTGAAGGCCGCCGCCTTGCCCAATCCGTAGCGCCAACGGACCAGGAGGGGTCCGTCTTCGGGCCCGTCGCCCGGGCCGCTGTCCAAGAGGACCTCGGCGCCGTCCTTGGGAACGGTGAGGACGAAGCCCTGCAGAGGCGGCGCGGCCTTCCAGTCGATGCCCAGGTCCTCCAGGCCACCGAGGTGCCGGACGCGCACCTCGCGCTCGACGAGGAGCGCGCGGCTGGCGACCACCGCCTCCTGGGTCAGCAGGCGGGGGAGGCTCTCTGCGTCGTCGGCCTGGAGGTAGCGGCCCTCGGCACCGCTGGCGAGGGAGCGGAGTACGCTTTGGTTCACTCCGGAGCCGACGCCGACGGTGCTCAAGGAGACCTCCGCCCGCGCGAAGCCGGCGAGGAGGTTCGCCAACCGCGCGGGGGACTCCCCCGAGTGACCGTCGGTAAGCAGCACCGCGTGCTTGATGCGCGCCTCGCAGGCCTCCAGAGCCTTCAGTGCTTCCGCCAGGGCCGGGGCGAAGGCCGTTCCCCCGCCGGACTCCAGGCCGCGCAAGGCGTCCCAGGTGCGCTCGCCGTCGTCCACGGGCGCGAGGGGCTGTGCCCACTCGGCGTCTTCGTCGAAGCCGATGACGCCGAGCAGGTCGAAGGGCTGAAGCAGTTCGGCGATGCGCTCCGCGCCCAGCTTGGCGAGGTCCAGGCGCGTGGCTACGCCGGTGCGGGCCGCCATGCTCCCCGAGCGGTCGATGCAAAGCACCAGCGCGAGGGAGGGGAGGACCTTCTTGCCGCGCACATCGGAGTGCACGGGCAAAGCCTCCTCGATGGGCGTCCGGTAGTAGCCTCCCTGACCGAAGCTGCGCTCGCTGCCGAGGGCCAACAGGCCGCCGCCCTGAGAGAACACGTAGGCGCGCACGGCCTCCATTTGGGACGGGCTCCAACGATCGGCGGAAACGCCGCCGAACACCAGGACGTCGTATCCCGCCAGCTCTCCCGCGTCGAGCGGCAGCGCGTCGGGGCCGCGCAGGTCCACATCGAAGCCCGCGGCGCCGAGGACCTCGCGGAGGGGCGCCCCCACGACCTCGAAGGAGCGCAGCACCTCTCCCTGGCGGTCGACGATGGGCCCGCAGGCGTAGAGGACCTTGCGGCGACCCCGCACCCGCACCAAGGCACCGCCGAGGTTGTTCTTGAGCTCCCCGTCGCCGGGCGCCTCGACGCGCACCTGGTAGGCGTGGGTTCCGGCCGCCTCGAGGCGCTGTGGGAGGGTGAGCACGTTGACGCCCGGCGCGAGCTCGGCGCTGAGGGACTCCGCGTAGCGGCCGTCGCGTACCACGTGCACCACCGCCTCCCCGGACCCGCGCGCCCAGAGCTCCACCCGCAGCAGGAAGGCCTCCCCCACCGCGGCTTGGGGCGGGGCGTCGACGGCCCGCACGAGCACCTCGCCGGGGCTGGGGCTCAACTCGGCGGCGACCGTGGTCACGCGCACGCCCGCCGTGGCCAGCGCCGCTGCCTCGCGCAAGGCGTCCGCGGGGGCGTCGTCGTTCCCGTCGCTGAGGAGGACGAGTTCGCGCTCGCCCTCGGCGGAGAGCAACAGCTGGCCACCCAACCGCAGCGCCGCGGCCAGCTCGCTGCGCTCGGGCTCTAGGTCTTCGAACCCCACGGCCCGGAGGGCGTAGTCCGGTGCCAGGAGGCGTGCGGCGCGCGCGCGCCCACCAAAGAGCACGAGCCCGGCGTGGTCGCCGGGGCGGTGGGTCTCCCAAGCGCGCTCGGTCCAGCGGAGCAAGTGCTCCCGCGCGGTGGGCGGGACGCTGTCGCTCGCGTCGACGGCAAACACGACCGCTCGCTCGTCGTGGGGGAGCACCGCCTGCAGGTCCGCAAGGGCCAGGGCGATGGCGAGCAGGCAGAGCGCGCGCAGGAGCACCGATCCCCACAGGCGCCGCCGCCCGAGGGCAACCAGACTCCCGCGAGCGGCCCACAGGCTGAGGAGGAGCAGCGGCAGGCCCGCCGTCAGCAACAGCTCGGGGCGCCGCAGCTCCACCGGTCAGGACTCGAGGAGGCCCTCGACGAGCTCCTCGAGCTCCGCGGCCTGGCGCGGAGTGAGCCCGACGAATTGGGCACCGATCAGATGGTCGAGTTCGCCCCGGCGTTGGGGAGGCACGATGCGCCGCACCTCCGCCGCGTACACCCGTGGGGGGTGAAGCCCCCCGGTGTGGAGGGTGACCTCGACCCGGTCCCCCACCTGCACGTCCGGGGGACGCACCCCGCGAATGCGTCGTCCGTCGCGTTCGCCGCGCATGGTGAAGCCAACGCCGGTAACCGACAGGTCGTGGAGCGGATAGCGCTCGGGGGCGCGCTCCGAAGGCGCTCGGCTCCGAGCCCGCGTCCGCCGCAGCTCGACGCGGGCGTGGGCGAGGCGCACTCGGGGCGCGCCGCGGCGCTCGACTCCGTCCTCGGCCTCCACCGGGCCGCCGACCACGTGCTCGACCTGGCAGAGGGGGCAGCGCCCACGCCGCCCCCGGTGCTTCGGGCTGGTGAAGATCCGCTTCCCGCAAGCGGCGCAGGGGTAGACGAGAAAGTTGCGCGCAGGCTGACTCATGGATCGCGTACCACTCGGAATCCGTCGGCGTAGACCCCGCCGGGGTCGGGACGGAGCGCCCCCTGCACCTGCGCGTCGAGCAGGGCGAGGTCTGCCTCGCTCGGCAGGCGTCCTCCTTGGGCGCGCGCGTAGCGCGCGGCCTGCGCGCGGCGCACTCCCCGCACCGGAGCGTCTTCCTCGCCCGGCGGCGGCGCAAAAGCGCCTCGCCAACCGGCGGGAGGAGGCATGGTTTCCTGGCGGGAGGCCTCGGCAAACCAGCGGGCGTAGTCGCGGTTGCTCACCGGCTGCGCGCTCACGTAGAGGGCGCGGCCCGCGTCGCCGGGGCGCTCTCCGGCTCGCTCCACCAAGCGGTAGCCTGCTGGTGCCTCGCGGCGCCGGCGCAAGCGCTCGCGCAGGACCTCGACGCGCTCGGTCGCGGTCGGGTCGCGCGCGAGGCGCTCGATGAGTCGAGCGGCCGCCTCGAGCGCGCCCCGCTCGAGCTCCTCCGCTATGCGGCGTGCGATCTCGCCTGCGTCTTCGGCTGCCCCGGGGGAAGCGTCTTCCCCGCGCGAGCGCGCCTCGGCAATCGCTCGCTCCAGCTCGGCTCCGCGCCCCAAGGTGTCGGCGAGGGGACGGAGGGCCTCGAGGGCCTGCAGCGCCTCCGCCCGGCGCGAGGGGAGCTGCGCGCGCGCGCGCGCGCGCCGCACGGCGCGCACGAACTGGGCCTCCTGCCGCGCGAGCCCTTCCACGCGCGCCAAGCGGGCCTTGAGCTCGTCCGCCGGAGCGCCCGCCTCGAGCGCGCGCCGATAGATGCGCTCCGCACGCACGAACTGGGAGCCCGCCTCGGCCGCCTGCCCGTCCGCTAGGGCAACGCGCTCGCGGGCGACAGCCAGCCTGCGGGCGAGGGCTGCCGGCACGCGGCCGCGCAAGCGAGCCACGGCCGCCTCCCAGCGCTCGAGGGCTTCGCGCGCCTCCCCCGCAGACCAGGCAGCGTCGCCGGCCTGCAGGTGCCGGCGGAACTGGGTGCGCGCCAGGGCGTCGGCAAAGTCGGTCCGGGGAGGAGTCACGGGCGCGAGGAGGCGGGCGGAGCCGCTGGCGCCGCCTCCGGCCGGCGGGCGTTGCCGGGAGGGCGTTCCCGGTTCGTTCCCGCGGGCGGGACCGTGCGAGGGGTCGCGGGGCGGGCGGTCCTCGGGCAAGCGCACGTTCCTCGGAGACAGCGCGTCCTCCGCCGACGGCCCTCCGCCCGGCGCCCCACCGAGGTCCGGACCGTCTCCGCCCACAGCGAAGGCCCAGATGACGAGGAGTGCGACGAGCAGCGCGCCGGCGGCCGCGGCCATCAAGGAGGGGGAGAGTTCCCAACCGCCTGCTGCGCGGGCGGCGCCGACGTAATACACCGAGGTGGGGTCGTCGTAGACGTCGATGGGCTCGCCGGGGTCGGCGCGCTGGCGCAGTCGCTCGAGGTCCCGGCGCAGCGCGCCCGCGTCGGGCCGCTCCTCGGGGTCCTTGTGGAGCATGCGGTCCACCAGGCGCGAGAGCTCCGGGGAGACATCGGCCATGGTGTCGAGCAGGGGAGCCTCCGCCTGCAGGTTGGCGGCAATGTATTCGACCTTGTTGCGGGCAGCGAAGGGCGAGCGCCCCGCGAACATGGTGAAGGCCATGATCCCCAAGGAAAACACGTCCGACTTGAGGGTTGGCGCGGCGCCCTTGATGACCTCAGGCGCCACGTACTTCGCGGTCCCGAGGAAGCGCCCGCCAGGCATGATGTCGCTGCGATCGGTGTCGAGCATCTGCGAAAGCCCGAAGTCGGTGACCTTGACCACCACGTCGAACTCGCCCCGGAGGCCGAAGCCGTAGCGCGTCTCGCTGGTCAGGAGCATCAAATTCGAGGGCTTGAGGTCGCGGTGGCCCACGCCGCGTTCGTGCGCGGCCCGCAAGCCGTCGACGAGTTGGCAGAGGATCTGCACGCCGTCGTGCTCGCTGAGCCGATGCGTCTTGAGGTGCTCCTTGAGGGTCACCCCCTCGATGAGCTCCATGGTGAAGTACAGGCGACCCGCCACCGAGCCCACTTCGTGGACGCGCACCACGTTGGGGTGCTCGATGAGCGCTGTGTTCGCGGCCTCGCGGAGGAAGCGGCGCACGTAGTCGGGGTCGTGGGCAATTTCCGGCTTCATCACCTTGAGCGCGACCGACTGCGCGGCGCGCGCGTGCGCTCCCACCGCCCCGCCCGCGTCGCGCTCGGGGTCGAGCGCGCGGTAGACACTGGCCATGCCGCCGCGGCCGAGCTTTTCGAGGATCTCGAACTTGCCGAAGCTCTGCCCCGGACGCACCGGGCGAGGACGCCCCCCGCGCGGCACCGTCGGCAGGAGGCGCCGCACCAGCTCGTCCTTGAAACGCGGCGCGTCGAAGCGCTCGCGCGCGTAACGGAGGAACTCGGCGCCGAGCTGGACCGTCTCGCCCGCCCGGCTCCCCTGACGCGGACCGGGGGCCTCCTCGGCGAAGACCTCGGGGGCATCGTCCTGGCGCAAGGGCATAGGACCAAACTACTTCCTCAGGCCGCACCGCGCGAGGCAGGGGGCGTGGAGGTACCCGACGGACCCCCCGGACTCCGCCGCAGAAGACCCCGGCCGCCTCCCCGAACCCCGCCCGCTTGCCGCGAAGCCAGGGCGCAACGCGCCCGCGCTCGCCCACGACCAATCCACCACCCTCGCCGTCGCCGCAGCGCGCCGCGTACGTTGCGTGCTGCCCTCCCCGAAGGCGCTCAACCTCCTGCTCCACGCCCTCGACCCGCCGCAACAACTCGCCCTGGGCGTCCTCTTCTTGCGCGAGGCCTTCGGAGAAACCCTCCGGCTCCGCGGGTCCGCAGGCACGTTCTTTGGCGCACGGCGATCCGACCGCCCCCGAACCGACGAATTCCACGACGGGCGAGCGCCAGCGAAACGAGCGCCTCATGCGCGAAGAACGGCGCAAGCAAGAGGCCCGGAACGACCGGGTGCGCGGCCGGCAACCCCGGTGCCGAGGCTGCCGCCAAACCGACACCGAGCACTCCGCGCGCACGTACCCGTCCCCGCCGAGCACGACGCGCGCGGTGCCCGGAGCCGTCGCTCGGTCTTGCAACCGCGCCCCGTGCACCGCCCGCCTGGCAGAAGCCTGGGACGCGGGGTTGCCGCCTGGCAGAAGCCTGGGACGCGGGGTTGCCGCCTGGCAGAAGCCTGGGACGCGGGGTTGCCGCCTGGCAGAAGCCTGGGACGCG
>RFHU01000387.1 GCA_003695705.1 Planctomycetota bacterium | reverse complement strand
TCGCGCGTGTGGCAGCGAATGGAGTGCTCGAGGACTTTCTGGGCCACGTACTGGGATGGCTCGGTACCGACGACGACCCGAATCATGGAGTCCCCTCCTGAGGACGGAGCAGTGCGCAGGCTTCCTCCAGCGAGCGCTGACCGGAGAGCACCTCGAACTGCAGATCCACTTGGTGGTAGCCAACGATCGGGGAGAGATTGAGCACCCGGACGCCCTTTCGGCGCAGGAATTCCTGCACCACCAGCGTTCCGTGCACGTAGGCGTCGTAATTCCGCGCCCCTTCGCGGAGGGTCTCGCGGTCTCGGATGCGGTTCTTGTCGTAGTCTGCGTAGTGCCGTCCGCCGAAGGTCCGGCTGTCGCAGCCGATCACGAACACGTTGCGCGCACCGAGGATCCAGGCGACTTGCAGGGCGCCGTGCAGGGAGCAGCCTTCGGGGGTGTAGTAGAGGACGTCGGTTTCCTTGGTCTGCGTCCAGATGGCGTCGATGTCGTGGGACCAGTCGAAGAACACGTAGTGCGGGTTCTCCCAGTCGATGGTCTCCGCGCGCGCCTTGCTCGTCCCCTTGACGATGGGGTACTTCAACTCGTGGAAGAGCGGGTGGAAGGGCGCGGCGGGGTCTCGGCTCGTGTGGGAGTAGACCTCGTGATGCATGAAGGCCAGGGGACCGACGGCGGGATGCAGCTTGTAGGCGTCGTTGAGGCCCATGCACAGCTTGTCGCGCAAGAACTCGAAGGGGAAGGCGTCGACCGAGGGACCTGTCCCCACGATGTATAGGTCTTCGTGGAGGAAGGCGTCCCTTAGCTGGCGAAGACGCACCGCACCGGCTCCTCGGGCTTGCGGCCCGTAACCCGCATGTCGCGGGGGTCGCGCTGCTTGAAGAGGGCAGGCTCCCGCCGCACCTTCACGAAGCCTGCCTCGCACAGGAGGCGCTCCAGGCTCGCGGGGGTGTACCCCCAGCGGTGGCACATGAGGGGATCGCGCCACTGGGGGTCACCGTACAGGGGCCACATGCTGCGCTGTCCGTCGCGACCCGGACGCGCGGCCCGCTCGGGATCTGCGAGCAATTCCCACGCGGCGTGGAGGAGGTTTGGGCACTCGAGGACCAATCGCCCCCCCGGGGCCAGGACCCGCCTCCACTCGCTGAGGACCTCAGGGGCCTCCCAGGCATAGAAGTGCTCGATCACGTGCACGGCGAGGATCTCGTCGGCGCACCCGGAGGCCAGCGGCAACCGCCGCAGGTCACAGCACAGGTCCGGCTGCACCCGCCTCCGCGAAGACGCGGCGTCGAGGTTGAGGTAGCCGGTGAGGTGCTTGTCGCCGCAGCCGAGATTGAGCTTGAGGCCGTCCGAAGCGCGCTGGGGGACCCGGGGCTTGCCCCGCCGTCGAGCGCTCGCGCGCTCGACGGCCAACGCGGCGAGGGAGCGCAAGGTGCGCACGGTTCGGCGGACGCGGAACTTCATGGCTGGTGCCCGACCATACCGCACCGGCTCGGCCCCGTGCTCTGGTCGGGGCCCGTCGCGCCTCGCGCTGGACGAGCCTCCTCCCGGCGCCGAGCGCGGGGCCTGCGGGTCGATCCTGCGCGCTTCGGGCGCGCCGAGCCCGCGCGCGCGCTCCCCTGGCTGTGTTCGTCCCCCTGCCCGCTCAGGCCTCGCGGTCGGGGTCGGGGGACGTGGGGGGGACGTACTTCACGTGCTCTCCGGTTTCGAAGGGCTGGGCGCTCCGCGGGCCACTGTCGGGGTAAAGCTCGAGGCGCAGGCTGTGGAGGATTCGGGCCACGAAGCCCGGCGGCGAGGGGCGATTGCTGGGGTCCTTGCTCAGCATGGCGTGAACGAACTCGGCGAGCGGTTTGGGGACCGGCTGCGCGAGGGGGTAGGTGTCGAGGGGTCGCGGCTCCTGCTTGATGGTCTGGAACAAGTCGGAGGCGCTCTTGGGCTCGAAGGGGGGGCGACCGCAGATCAGGTGGTAGAGGGTGGCGCCGAGGCCGTAGATGTCCGAGCGCATGTTGACTTCGCGGGCCGCGTGGGCTTGCTCGGGCGCCACGTAGGCCATGGTCCCCAGGCCGCCGTCGGTGGGGGTGAGTTCGGCGCTGCGACCCCCGATGGCCTTGGCGATGCCGAAGTCGGTGAGCTTGGCGAGGCCGCGCGGGTCGAGGAGGATGTTCGACGGCTTGATGTCTCGGTGCACCACCCCGGCCTCCGAGGCGGCCTGGAGCGCAAGGGCGACGTCTTCGCCGATGCGCAGCACCTCCTCGAGGGGGAGCGGGCCGTCGCGCAGGCGGTCGAGGGCCGAGGGGCCTTGGACGAGCTCCATGATGAGGCACACCTGCCCGCGGACGATGCGCACGTCGTAGACGTCGACCACGTGGGGGCTCTCGATCTGCGAGCAGATCCAGCCCTCGCGGAGGAAGCGCTCCCGCTCCGCCGGATCGCGGCTGAGGGCCTCGTCGAGGACCTTGATGGCGACGCGGCGGCGCAGGAGCTTCTGCTCGGCCGCGTAGACGCGGCCCGTGGCCCCCTGGCCGATGAGGCCGAGGAGCTCGAACTCCTG
>RFHU01000386.1 GCA_003695705.1 Planctomycetota bacterium | reverse complement strand
GTGCTCGCCGAGCCCGAGCCGCCCGCGGGGGCGCTCGCGCTCGGCGCCCTCCTGATCGGCAGCTTCCTGGCGGCGCTCTTTTGGACGCCGCCGGCGCCACGAACCGCGGACGTTCCGGAGGAGGTCTTCTCCGCCGCGCGCGCGGCGGCGCGGATCGGCGAGCTTCTGGGCGACGGGTCTCCGCACCCCGTCGGAAGCTCCGCCAACCGCGCGGTGGCCGAGCGCCTCCTCGGCGCACTGCGCGCGCTGGGCCTGCGCCCCGAGGTGCAGGAGCGCTTCGCCCAGAGCGAGCGCTACCCCACCTTCGCCTTCGTCCGCAACGTGCTCGCCCGGATCGAGGGCGACCCCACAGCGCGAGGGAGGCGGGAGGCGCTCCTGCTCGTCGCCCACTACGACTCGCGCGAAGCCGCCCCCGGCGCCGGCGACGACCTCGCCGGGGTGGCGACCCTCCTCGAGGTCGCCCGCGCCCTCGCGCGGAGGCCACGCCCCCGGCGCGACGTGGTCTTCCTCTTCAGCGACGGCGAGGAGGCGGGACTGATCGGGGCCAGCGCCTTCGCCCGCTACCACCCGTGGTTCGCCGACGTGGGCGCGGTCCTCAACCTCGAAGGCCGCGGCAACCGGGGGCCCAGCCTCCTCTTCGAGACGGGGCCGGAGTCGGGGGCCTTGGTCGCGCGTTGGGCTCGCGCCTCGACCCGCCCAACGGGCAGCAGCCTGCTCGCGACCCTCTACGAGCGCCTGCCCAACGACACCGACTTCACCGTCTTCCGGCGCCGCGGGCTGCGCGGGCTGAACTTCGCCTTCGTGGGCCGCGTGGCCCACTACCACACCGCCCTCGACGACCTCGCGCATCTCGACCGGCGCAGCCTGCAGCACCACGGCGAACAGATCCTCGGCCTGGTGCGCGACCTGGCCTGGGGGCCGCCCCTCGCCGCGGGAAGCGACCTCGTCTTCTTCGACGTGGCCGGGCGCTGGGTGCTCTCGTGGCCGGCTCGCTGGAGCGCGCCGCTGGCGGCCCTCGCCCTGGCCCTGCTCCTTCTCTGCGCCCGGCGCCTCGTACGACCGACGAGAAGGCGCGGGGTGGGTCCTCCGACGCTGGCCGCGGGCGGCCTCGCCCGCGGCGCGGGCGCCGTTCTTGCGATCGGCGTCCTCTGCTCCCTGGTTGGCGGAGCCGTCGCCGCCGCCACCCACACGCTGTCCGGGGCCCAGACCCCCTTCGTCGCGCACCCGCTGCCCCACGTGCTCGCGCTGTGGCTGTCCTGCGGGCTCGCTGCGTGCGCCGTCGGGCTCGGAGCGGTGCGCGCGCGCTTCGACGGCAGCTTCCTGGCGACGTGGATCGCCTGGGCGGCCGCGGCCCTGGTCGTGGCCCTCGTCGCGCCCGGCGCCTCCTACCTGCTCCTCGTCCCCGCGCTGGCGGCCGCGTTCGGCCTCGCGCTCCTCCTCGCCGCCGGAAGGGCGGAGCGGGCCGCGGCGGCCAGTGCGCTCGCGCTGGTGCCCTTCGCCGTGGCGGCGGCTCTCTGGGTGCCCGTGCTCCACGCCCTCCCCGAGGGCATGGGCCTTGGTCCCCGGACTCCGCTTCCCTACGCCCTGGCCTTCTTCCTCACCGCGGCGACTCCACTCCTCGCGCGGCGCTCGGTGCTCTTGCCCTTGCCGCTGCTGGGGGCCGCTGCCGTGGGGCTGCTCGCTGCCGTCTTCTGGGCCGGGTGGGCGCCGACGGCGACTCCCGAGCACCCCCGCCGGCTCAACGTAGTTCACCTCGAAGATCGCCCTTCGGGGGAAGCCTGGCTCCTCTTGCTCACTCCGGGCGAAGCGCTCGACGAAGCCCTGGCCGCCCGCCTGGGCGCGCCCTTCGAACGCACGCCGCGCTTGCCCTTCCCGGGAGCGCGCGTCCTCGCCTTCCACGCGCCGGTCGCACCCGTCCCCTTGCCCTCGCCGGGGCTGGAGGTCCAGACGCTGCGCGCGGCTCCCGGGGGGCGCGAGCTCACCGCGAGCCTGCGCACGCACCGCGGGGCGCGCGAGCTGGCCCTGGCCTTCCCCCCGGGCGCTCCCCTCGAGGCCCTCTGGCTGGGCGGCGTCCGCGCCCGGCTCGGTCGCGCGGACCGGTGGCGGGTCTTCTGGTGCAGCGCCCTGCCGCCGGGCGGTGCGCTCGAGCTGCGGCTGCGCCTCCGCGGGGAGGAGGAAGCCGAGGTCTACCTGCTCGACGCGAGCGACGGCGACTTGCCGCCCCGGGCCGACGCCGTGCGGCGGGCGCGGCCCCCCGACGCGGTAAGCTCCTACAAGGGCGACCAAACCATCGTCCTCGACCGAGTGCCCTTGCCGTGAAGTCCCTCTACCGCGAGCACCTCGACGCCGTCGCCCAGGCCTGCGCCGAAGCCCTCGACGTCGCCGCCGAGGCGGGCGAGCGCTTCGAGGGGGTCGTGTTCCACGCGGGGACGCCGCGGCCCTACGCCTTCGACGATCAGTTTCCGCCCTTTCGCCCGGTGCCCCACTTCGCCCGCTGGGTTCCCCTCCGCGGGCCCGGGCACGCGCTCGTCTGGCGCCGCGGCGCCGAGCCACGGCTCGTGCGCTACGCGCCGCGGGACTTCTGGGAGGAGCCCCTCGCCGAGCCGGAGCACCCCTACGCCGAAGTCCTCGAGGTCGCTTGCGCCGACACGCCCGACGCCGTGCGGGCCGCGGTGGGCGACGCCTCCGGCCTGGCCTACGTGGGGGACGACCCCGCCTGGGCCGAGGCCCTTGGGCTCTCCGCTGCGGCGGTGGGGCCCCGCGTCCTCCTCGCCGCCCTCGACTGGCAGCGCGCGACCAAGACCCCCTACGAAGTCGAGTGCGTTCGCCGCGCCTGCGCGTTGGCCGCTCGCGGGCACGCCGCCGTGCGCGCGGGGGTCGCGCGCGGCCTCAGCGAGCGCGCGCTGCACCGCTCCTACCTAGAGGCCTTGGGCGCCCTGGAGCACGAGACCCCCTACCCGAACATCATTGCCTGGGACGCCATGGGGGCGGTGCTCCACTACCAGAGCAAGCGCGCCAACCCCCCGTCTCCGGGGCGGACCCTGCTGGTGGACGCGGGGGCGCAGGCCTTCGGCTACGCCAGCGACGTGACCCGCACCTACGCCCGAGAGGACGCGCACCCGGTCTTCTGCGAACTCCTCGCCGGTCTCGAAGGTCTGCAGCGGCGCCTCGTCGCCGAGGTCCGGCCCGGCCGCTCCTTCGTCGACCTGCACGCGGCGAGCTTTCGCGGCGTGTGCGAGCTCCTCTGTGCCTACGAGGTGCTGACCGTGAGCGCCGACGAGGCCTACGAGCGCGGCTTGGCCTTCCCCTTCTACCCCCACGGCCTCGGACACCACCTCGGCCTGCAGGTCCACGACGTGGGCGGCCAGCAGGTCGACCCCCAGGGAACGCGAGCCGAGCCTCCCGAGCGCTTCCCCTGGCTGCGCACGACGCGCCCCCTCGCGGAGGGGCACGTGGTCACCGTCGAGCCAGGGATCTACTTCATTCCCCTCCTCCTCGATCCTTACCGGGAGGGCGAGCAGGCCGCGGCCTTCAACTGGTCCCTGATCGACGTGCTCGCGCCTCTGGGAGGGATCCGGATCGAGGACGACGTCCTCGTTGCCCGCGACGGCCCCGAAGACCTCAGCCGGCCGCACGTCCCCTGAGCCGAGGCGCCTGCGCGCCGGTTCAAGTCGCGGGCCCGCGCCGCCGAAGTGTGGGGCAGAGGGAGGTGTGCATGACGCAAGCCTGCGCCCGCGGTCCCTGGGGGGAGCCGCGAGACGAGCGAGGCGGACCGCCCCGGCGGGGGGAGGCCCGGCGCCCGCACGAGGACTCGGCCGCGTTCCGCCGCACGAATCCCTGGGTGCTCTGAGCGCCCGGCGCCCGGCGGCGGGGCCCCGGCCCGCCGCTCGGACGCCTCTCCGGCGGCCCCTGTCGCCGCGCTTCGGCGCGGCCGCGGGGGCCGCTGGTCCTTGGCCCGGGGCGCCGCAGGCGCTCAGGGTTTGAGGGGCTCGAGCGGCGGAGCGGGCCTGTGGGAGTGTCCGCAGCCGAGGATCGGGCAACCGCGGTTCTCGGCGAGGCACTCGGGGTGGAGGAGGGTGCTGCAGCCCGCGCAGGAAGTCAGCGCTTCGGGGTCCGAGACCTCCTCGTGGCAGTAGGGGCAGCGGGGACGGGTGCCGGCTCCGCCCACCCAGAAGAAGCGCGCCCGCAGCCCGCGGACCTCGGGCGCCGGGCGACGGTCGTAGGCATGCGCCAGCACGTCGAGTTCGTAGAGGAGCTCGTAGAGCATGGTGCGTCCCAGCCAGCGGCTGTCGCCGCGGACGATCAGCTTCCCCGACTCGACGCGCACCTCCTCGAGGTCCCAGCGGACGAGGATCGCTTCCACGGCGCGGCGCACCTCCTCGTCGGCCAGCGGCCCACCTGCGAGCGGCCCGTCGGTCTCGACGAGGTATTGCCGGTCGAAGCGGTCGCCGCCCGAGACCTCCACGTCGCGCACCAGGCCGAGTGCCTTCTCCACGGCGGCGAGCCCTTGGTCGCGACGAATGCGCAGGCGCAGGGGCGGGGCGTGCTGCAATTCGAGGGAGACCGTGAGCGGATAGCGGGCTTCGGTCGCGCGGCGAAAGGGGCGCGTGCTGAGGCGCACCCGAATCGGTCGCCCCTGGTGGACGCCCCTCACCTCGTCGGAGAGAGGATCGGGGACGAACACGAAGCGGCCCTCGATCCGCGGCGCAAGGCGGCGCAAGAGCGCGCGTCGGTTCGCGGCCGACTGCGCAGACCACACCACCAGCCCGGCGCCGAGGAAAGCGAGTCCGATCAGGAAATCCACGCCTTCGAGTGTAGCGCCGGCCCTCGGGTGAGCCGATTGCCTGGGGAGAGCGGAGGCGTCGCCGCGGGGGCCGTGTCCCTTCCCCTGCGGCCCGGAGAACGGGGACGGGGCCCGGCGGGAGGGGATTGCGCGTTCGGCCCGGGTCGCGCAGAGTCGCGGCATGAGCGCGGACCTCACCGGGAGCAGCATCGACGGCTGGCAGGTCGCGGGCAAGATCGGCGAGGGCGCCATGGGGGCCGTCTACGAGGCCACCCGCGGCCCCCAGCGCGCGGCCTTCAAGGTCGCGCTCCCCGAGGTCCTCGGGTCCGACAACCTGCAGCGCTTTCGCCGCGAAGCGCGCATTCTCATGGGGCTCGAGCACCCGCACGTCGTGCGCTGCTACCACGCCGGCGAGGCCGACCGCTTCGTCTACCTGGCCTTGGAGTTCCTCGCCGGCCAGGACCTCGAGGCGATCCTCCAGGAGCGGGGGCGGCTCTCGGTGCCCGAGGCGGTGGGCGTCGTGCGCCGGGTGCTCCGCGGCCTCGAGGCCGCTCACGAGCGGGGGGTGCTGCACCGCGACGTCAAGCCCGGCAACGTCATGCTCGACGCGCGCGGGGTGCCCAAGCTCCTCGACTTCGGCCTCGCCAAGGCCCGCGGCCAGGCGAACATCACCGCCGCCGGGGCGGTGCTCGGGACCATCGACTACATGGCGCCCGAGCAATTCGAAGCGGCCGCCGACGCCGACGCGCGCGCCGACCTCTACTCGGTGGGGTGCCTCCTCTACCACTTGGTGACCGGGTCGCCCCCCTACACGGGCCGCAGCAGCCTGGCCGTTCTCCAGCAGCACAAGGAAGCCCCCGTCCCCTCCCCCGTCCACGAGGGCGGGATCGCCGAGGCCGCTCCTCTCGAGCGGGCGATCGAGGCGCTCATGGCCAAGGATCCCCGCGACCGGCCCCGCTCCGCCCGCGCCGCCCTCGCCCTCTTCGAAGGCCTTCCCGAAGCTCCGCTCGTCCCCGGAGGTTCCCTCGACCCTCCGCCCGAAGCACGAGAGGAGTCGACCGCAGGCGCTCCGCGGCCGAGCTGCCTCGCCGACCTCTTCGCGGCTGCGCTCCTGCTCTGCGCGGCCGCGGCCCTCGGCGACGCCCTCCTCCGGGGCACGGGGCGGCCCGGGCTGCCTCCGCTGCCGGCTCCCTTCTCGTCGCTGGAGCGCCTCCGCGAGCCGCCCTTCCTCGGGGCCCTCCTTGGCCTCGCGGCCGCGGCCCTCTTCTGGCGCCTCCTGGCTCGGCGCAGGTAGCGCCCGCGAGCGGGCGGGAGGGCCGGCGGGGGGCTCAGGGCGCCCGAGCGGACCGCTCCTCCGCGGGCGGGTCCCACTCGCTCGCGAGGAGGCTCATGCGCACCATGGTATGCCAGCGGTCTTGGTGGAAGTATTCCTCTCGCAGGCGGCCCTCGACGCGGAAGCCGAGCCGAGCGTAGATCCCTCGCGAACGGTGGTTGTGCTCGAAGACCATCAGCCAGACCTTGTGCAGGCCGAGGTCCGCGAAGGCGAGGTCGAGGAGCGAGGCAATGGCCGCCGAGCCGAAGCCGCGGCCCATTTCCTCGCGCCGGGCGACGACGACCGAGAGCCGGCCCACGCGCGAGCGCCAGTGGATCTGGTGGAGGCCGATCTGGCCGAGGTAGCGACCGTCGTCCGCGGCGAGGATCGAGTAGACGCGATCGCTTTCGGAGGCGCGCATGGCGCGCACGTAGGCGAGCTCCTGCTCACGGGTGAAGGGCTCCCCGGAGAAGGCGGCCAGGTTGCCCACGACCTCGGGGTCGTTGACCCAGCCGAGGATGTCGTCGACGTCGCCCTCCTCGATCGGCCGCAGGCGAACGCGGCCGCGTTCCACGCCGCGCGGACGCGCGGCGTCGTCGCCGGGGCGGAGCATGGGGACGTGGGGAATGCCGTCCTCGTCGTAGTCGGGACCCACCCTGCGGAAGCCCCACTCCTCGTAGAAGCGCTCCAGGTAGCGCTGGGCGCCCAGGGCGATGGGCCGGCGGCCGAAGAGGCGCTCGCAGGCCGTCACCGCGCGGCCCATGAGTTCCCGCCCCAGTCCTTGCCGGCGCGCCTCGGGCGCGGTGAGCACCCGCCCAATGGATGCCGGCGCCCCGCCGGCGCCCGGGCCGAAGAGACGCGCGCAGGCCAGGGGCGGACCGCCGGCGGGGTCTCGCGCCCAGAGGTGCCAGGCGAGGGGGTCGCGGCCGTCTGCGTCCAGGTAGGCGCAGCGCTGTTCGACCACGAACACGCGCTGGCGCAGGGTCATGAGCTCGTAGAGCTCCGTCGGCGAGAGCTCGTCGAAGCGGGCGAGGCGCCAGCGCGGGCGGGGGGACGGGTCGGGGGCCACGGGTGCACCTTCGGGCGGAGCGGGGAGCCTACCAACCTAGGGAGGGGGGGGACGAGGGAGCGGCGAGGAGGCGTTGGGCCTTGCCGGTGCGCGCGTGGTCCTTTCCTTCGACCCGGCATCGGTGGGGGCTGCCATCGATCGAGGGTGGACGTCTTCGACCCACCCCCGTTTGCGCCCTGGCGGCTCGCCCTAGGACTCGCCGGGGCAGGTCTCGTCGCCTGGCTGACCCTGGCCTTGCAGCGCGCCCTCGCCGCGGCCCGGCTGCGGCGTCGCTGGGCGCGGGCCCGCGGGCTCGAAGCGCGCGCACCGCGGGTGCTCGCGAGCGCCGGCTACGCCTTGGTCGCCGCGCAGGTCCAGCGCGTGCTGACCTTGGAGGTCGACGGTCGCCCGCGCACCTACGCCGTGCGCGCCGACGGCCTTGCGCGCGACCGGGCCGGGCGTCTGTGGGTGGTCGAAGTCAAGAGCGGAGCGACGGCCCCCGACCCCCTCCACGCGCCCACACGCCGGCAACTCCTCGAATACCGCGTCGGCTACGGAGAGGCAGAGGGAGTGCTCCTCGTCGACATGGAGCGCGAGCGCGTGCACTGGGTGCGATTTCGGATCGGCTGAGCGCGCGGCGTCGGGTTCGAGGCCGCGCCCGTCTCCTCAGCGGAGGCCGCGCACGAAGATCGCCGACTGATCGCCCCAGTAGACGACCTCGCCTTCCTGGCGAAAGGTGAACTCGTAGCGGAGGACCACCCGTCGGGGGCCGACGCGACAGCGCGTCTCGCGGCTGTGCAGGTCGAGCGGCGGCCCCAGACGGACCAGGCGCTTGAAGTCGGCCCGGTGGATTCGGTTCCCGAAGCCGGCCCAGCCCTCGTCCCAGCGGCAGCCGTGAAAGAACCACGCGTGCAAGCAGCCGAGGTTGCCGGTGAGCAGGAGGAGCTCGGGGGCCGAGACGTGGGGCGGGTGGCGGCCCTCTTCGGTTCGCTGCAAGGCCGCGAGGGGTAGAGGACGCGTCGTCTCCATGCGGGCCTCCACCTCGCGCGCCTCTCCGTCGAGGCGGTCGATCCGGTCCACCAGGAAGGCCTCGGGAGCGTAGAGGAAGCTGTCCAGGAAACGGCGCATTTCGGCCGGGTCGCAGGGGGCGGGGACGTCGCGCACGGGTCTCCTCAGCGACGCCGGCTCGGGTCGAAGTCGTAGGGGAGTTCGGCGATCCACTCCTTCCACTTCGCCTCCAGCTCCGCGAAGGCTTCGGCGCCGCCCACGCCTTCGACCACGTCTTGCGGCGTCACCGCGCGCCGGTAGGCCAGGGTGAACAAGTCGCTGAACCACCGCACGCAGCGCCGTCGCACGCGCGGGCTCTTTCCGTAGTAGAGGACCATGTAGATCAACGACCAGGCGTGCGCGTAGTGGTAGCCGGTGAAGGCGCGCTTCGGGGTTCGGATCAGCCGGTCGAGGGGAATCAGCTTCCCGGCCGCGAGCCCGCGTTTGAGGGCGTAGAGACGCTCGCGGGGCACGAGCCCGATCTTCACCTCGTTCCGCAGCACCGCGGCCGACTCGAAGAGGACCGCCAGCCCTTCGAGGATCCAGATCGGTGCGTTCTCGAACTTGCCCTGGAGGACGAGGTCCTCGAATTGGTGGGTGCCCTCGTGGGCCAGCACGTCGCGTGTGGTCCCCTGGCATCCGAAACGGCCGTGGTAGGCAGTGACCCGCTTCGTGCGCGTGTCGTAGAAGCCCCCCACCGCTTGGGGCATTTTCGTGGCCGCGCGGAACTCCTCCTGGCTGGCGTAGATCCACACTTCGCAGGGTTCGTACTCGGCGGCGGGGAGGAAGTCGCGGAACACACGCACGAAGCGCTTGAAGTAGCGGTCGAGCATGCGTCCGTAGCGGCACGCGTACTCCCGCTTCACGTTGGTCTTGATCCGGTAGTAGCGCGAAGCGTAGACCGGGGCGCCGGCGAAGTCGCCGTTGCGCTCGTGGTCGTCGTACCAGGCGGTGTCCTCGCGGCGGGCGGAGGGAGGCGGGAGCGGGACCCGAGCGCTGGCGGTGGGCTCGGTCGGCGAGGACGGGTCGTTCTCGCGTCGTTGGCTCGTCGGCCGCCCCGCGGCGTCGTCGCCGTCGCGCGGAGGGCGCGCTTCGGCCGGAGCGCGCTCCGGCGGATGCCAGCGCCCCGCGCGAAACACGTGGCCCAGGGCCTTGCGGGCGCCCTCGTGGAACGCGTCGAGAGCGATCGCCCGCTCGTAGTGGTGGCGCGCCTCTGCGGCGAGGCCGTTCTTGCGGGCCCATTCGGCGAGTTCGAAGTGGCCCTCCGCGTCGGCGTCCGCGCCCAGGTTGCGGAGGAGCAGGGCGTAGGTTTCCCGCCGCGGGTCCGCCGCGGGGACGCTCGCTTCGCTCGCCTGCGAGGGCGCGACCGGGGAGGGGTCGCCGGTGGGGCGGTCGGCCGGCGCACCCTCGGGAAGGAGGGCGGCGAGGTCCGCGTGCAGGGGCGCGGGAAGGCGCGTCCGCAGGGCCTCGACGCGTTCTCGGAGGAGGTCCGTCCGGCCCAGGCGACGGAGCGTCACGAGGTCCGGGCGCCGTTCGGCGAGGAGCACGCGGCCGGCGGCGAGGAGCGCGTCGCGTCGCGCGCGGGCCCGGGCGTCGTCCGGGCGGGCGGCGAGGTGCTCCTCGAGGAGGGCGTAGGCCGCCGCCTCCTCGTGGGCGTCCGCCAGTCGCCAGGCCAGCGCGAGGGCGAAGCCCGGGACAGCGGGCTCCTGCGGGGCGCCGACCGGTTGTGGGGAAGGCGGCGGAGCGGGGGACGCGGCGGAGCCGGTGCCGGGGGCGCGCGGGGCCGCCCCCGAGGTGGCCAGCGGTCGGGGAGGCCCTTCGCGGACCGCGCGCAGCGCGAGTCCAACGCCGGCGGCCGCGGCGACCACGAAGGCGACCGCCAAGGCCTTCGCCGGGCGCAGGACGGGAAGGATCGGTTCGTTCATGCAGACCTCCGGCCCGGGCCCCCGAGCCCAGCCGGGAACGCGGGGTCGCCGTCCTGCAAACTCCGAGGCCGACGATGACCGGGCTCCGACCGCCTGGGGGTGCCCACCGGGTCCCGCGGCGGGCGGCGCCCGTTCCCACCATGCCGCACACCCGCGGGCGACGCAAAGCCCCCTGCCCGTAACCCCGCGCAACCGTCCGGGCCGCGCGCCTCGTCGGTCGCGACCCAAAGCTCGCCCGTCTTCCTTCCCCCCTGCCGGCAGTCCTTCGCGGGGAGAGTTCGGGCGAGGCGCAGGGGCCGAGGCCGTGCGTCGGCGCACCGCGCGCGCGTTCCCCTGGCGGTTTTCCCGCTTCCCGGGGTGCGCTAAGGTCGAAGCGTGTACCGGGCGTCCCGCGAATTCGTCGAGGATCAAGTCCCTCCCGAGGTCTTGCTCGACGTCGTCTACGACGTGGCCGCGTATCCCCAATTCGTGCGGGGGGTGCGGCGGGTCGAGGTCCTCGAGGACGACGGGCAGCGGGTCCTGGCGCGGTTCACCGCCGGCGTCGCGGGCCTGGAATTCCAGTACACCCTCGAGTGCGAGCGCGACGAGCGGGCGGTGCGCTGGCGGCGGGTGGCGGGGGACTTCCGCGCGGCCGAAGGGCGGCTGGTGCACCTCGGAGGGCAGCGCTTCCTCTACGAGAACGCCATGGACCCGGGCTTCGCCGTCCCCGGCTTCGCCGTGCGCTTCGTGCTCGAGCGGAGCCTCCCGCGCTTGATCCGCGAGTTCCGCGAGCGCGCGCGCGAGCGGGTCGCTCAGCCGGGGGCTCCGCCCGGCAGGTGAAGTCCGCCCGGCTCGGAGTGGTCCCCGAGGCTCGGGTGCCCGTCCCCGAACGGGACGCGCCCTGGCGGGTGGAAACCCCCCAGGGGGGGACCTGGGTCCGCGAGGGCGGCACGGTGGACAGCGTGCAGTGGGTCGACCTTCCGCGGGGCCTGCCCCACGACCTCGCGGCCGTCGAGCGCGCCTACTTCGCCTGGGTTCCTCGCCTCAGCATGGGGGTGGTCCGGGCGCGCGCGGTCGGCGAGGGGCTCAGCCTGGGGCTCGCGCCCCTCCACTGGCCGATCGCGATTCGCCTCGGCTCCGCCGAGGAGGGCGAGGGCCGGCGCGCGCGCGGGATCGAGGGCGGGCTCTTGGCCGATCCGGGCGGGGAGATCGCCTTCGAGGTCTACCCTCGCGCCGAGGGACAGCGCTTGGCGGTCGCCGTGCGGAGACTGCGGCCGCGCCTTCCGCGTCGGCTCTACTTCTACGCGCAGGCGCCCCTCCACGAGCGCGCGACCTTCGCCTTCCTCCGCCAGGCCGTTCGCGAGAGCGCTCGACGGGCCGAGGCCGGCGACCGCGGCGGAGCCTGATAGGATTTCGCGCCTATGGTCGAGCCTTCCCGCGCTTCGTCCCTCGTGACGCCGCCCACCGTGGTCGCCGCGGTGGAGGCGCTCTCCGAGCACCCCACCGAGTTGGTGGTCTACGACCGCCGTGGGCGCAAGGCCACTGCGCGGGCCTACCCCGAAGTCGCCCGTCGGGCACGCGCCTTCGGGGCGTGGTTCGAGGCGCGCGGCGTGCGCCCGGGCGAGGTCGTCTTCCTCTGCTTGCCCACGGGCTACGACCTGGTGGAGGCCTTCCTGGGGGCTGCCCTGGTGCGGGCGCTTCCCTGCGTCCTTGCTCTTCCGCGCGCCATCGGCGGGCTCGAGGTGTTCCGGAATCGCCTCGGGCTCCTCGCGGAGGCCTTCCCTGGCGGCCACCTCCTCACGACCGACTCGGTCGGCGCCGAAGCCGGCCGTGCGTTCTGGACGCCCCCCACGGAACTGGACACGGGGCGCCTTGCTCCGCTCGATCCGATCGATCCCGAAGAGCTGGCCTACGTGCAGCTCACCAGCGGTTCGACCACCGAGCCCAAGGCCGTGGCCATTTCCCACGCCAACGTGGCCGCCAACACGCGCGGGATCGTGCTCGCCGGCGAAGGGCTGGGCGAGGCGGAGGACTACGTGAGCTGGCTGCCGCTCTACCACGACATGGGCCTGGTCGGCATGTGCCTGACCGCGCTCTTCCACGGCAGCGGCTTGGTCTTGCTCTCCCCCGAGGCTTTCGTGGGCACTCCCCACCGCTGGCTGGAGGCCATTGCCGCGCGCGCGGGCCGGAGCGTGGTCACCACGGCTCCCAACTTCGGCTACCAGTGGTGCGTGGATCGGATCAAGCCCGAGAAGCTGGTGGGGCTCGACCTCTCGCCCTTGCGCTACGCCTGCTGCGGCGCCGAGATGGTCCGCCCCGAGACCTTGGCGGCCTTTCGCGAACGGTTCCGCCCCTACGGACTGCGCGAGGACGTCTTCGCTCCCTGCTACGGCATGGCCGAGACCACCCTGGCGGTGACCATGACCCGGCCCGGGCCGTACCGGGTCCACCGGGGCCGCGTTTCCTGCGGGGTGCCCATCGAGGGCACGCGGGTGCGGATCGTCGACCCGAACACGGGCTCTCCGCTG
>RFHU01000385.1 GCA_003695705.1 Planctomycetota bacterium | reverse complement strand
CGTCACCGATTCGAACAGCTCGCGGTGAACTACCTGGCGACGATCGACCTCGCGATCGTTCCGCGCCTGCTTCGAGTCGCCGTGTCGTAGAGAGCATTGTCTTCCATTCGAGGACGTCCTCGGCCTTTGCTTGATCAACCGCCAAGCCTCGGGGCCGGGCGCTGCGCGCCGGCCCCGAGGCCTGGCGGTTGAATTCCGCTACGTGTCGATCCGCGGTGCGACGGGCGATGGTCCACCTTGAGGCGGACCCTAGACGATGCAGCGGAGGAATTCGGTCAGGATCTCGGCGAGCAGCCCGCGGCTCGGCCCCGTCGCTCCGGAGCGCGCGATGGGACGCAGGTCTCCTCGGGGGCGAGGGACTTGGCGCACGGGCTCCGCAGCGTCGGGCAGGGAACCGGTCGCGGCCTTGCGCAGAATCGGGTCGCGCAGGTTGCGGCTCTTCTCCAGGCCACCGCCCTGGATGAAGCGAAAGATCTCCTCCAGCTCGTTGGTGTCGAACCAGTAGCCGTGGCCCTTGCACCAATCGATGACGACGCCCGAACAGCGAGCGAAGTTCTTGCGGTTCATCATTTCGCCGCACACGGGGCAGGCGAGGTAGCGCACGTTCTGTTCGTGGCGCCGGCTGGGCCGCTCGACGCCGGCGGAGGACACGCTCTTCCCGAAGTAGCGGGAGAAGGACTCGAGCTCCCGGTCGCCGGCCTCGGCGCGGGCTCGGGTGAGGGCATGAAAGACCTCCTCCTCCAACCAGATCCCGCCGCAGCCCGTGCACTCGGTGAAGGTCGCGGCGCCGGCCTCCACCCGCGCGAGGGGAGCTTCGCAGCGCGGGCAGGTGCATCCGCTGGGAATGCGCGAAACGATCTGCGGTTCGATGCGCACTCCGCAGGCGCTGCAAAAGGCAGCGTCCTTGACCAAGCGGGCGAAGCAGCGCGGACAGGCGTCGCCGATGCCACGCTCGGCGAGGGAGAGGGGTGCATCGCAGTACTCGCAGGACGTCTGGTCGGTGCGCACGTCCCCGCCGCAGGCTGCGCAGTGCAAGGTCTCGGCGTCGTGGGCGGTTGGTTGGCGGACTTCGCTAACCGCGCCGCAGTGGCAGCGGATCTTCTGCCCGGGCTCGATGCCGGTGACGTCGTACTGCCGATGGCAGCTGCCGCACGCAATGAGCATGATCCCAGTATGACTTCTCCGGCTTGGGCAATCCACCGCTTGCGCTGGGAGCTGGCCCCCGCTCCAATGCGGTGGTGAGTGGGGGAGGAAGCGGGCGTGCGCATCCTTCGGGCCGCAGTCCGCGCCGCAGCGAACGGCGCGCGGCTCCCCACCGACCCCCCCGGCTGCCGCAGGAGCAAGTTCCCGTCGGCCGGACGGCCCCCGAAGACCTCGGCGGAGTCCACCTGGCCCTCGTCGACGACGACCGGCTGGTCCTGGCCATGGTCGGCCGCAGCCTCCAACGCCGTGGCGCGCGGGTGCGCAGCTTCCGCGATCCCGAGCAAGCCCTCGAGGCCATGGCCCGCGACCACCCGGACGCCGCGCTCGTCGACATGCAGATGCCACGGGTCTCGGGCCTGCAGCTGGTGCGCCGCCTCCGCCGCCGCCTGAGGGGGCTTCCCTTCCCCATCCTCTTCCTGACCTCCGTCGAGTCCGAAGAGGGTTTCCAGCAAGCCTTCGAGCTCGGAGTGAGCGACTACCTCGTCAAACCAACCACCGAAGGCGAGCTCGTCGCCAAGCTCCACAAGGCGCTGGAGCAGCAGGCCGCCCGCCGGCCGCCCGCCCTCCCCGAGGAACTCGACGGCTACCCTCTCCTGGCGGAGCTTCGCCGCGGAGAGCTGACGCGCATTTTCCGCACCCGCGACCCGAGCGGCCGCGAGAAGTCTCTCAAGGTGCTCCGCCCCGAGCTCACCGGCGACGCCGAGGCCCTCCTCCGCCTCCGCCGCGAGATCGACGTCGTCGCCGCCTGCGACCATCCGGGGATCTTGGCCCTGAATGCTTCCGGTCTCCAGGGCGGTTTCCTCTACTACGTCACCGACGAGGTTCCACGCCGTTCCCTGGGGCGCGAGGTCGGCGAGGAAGGCGGCCTGAGTCCGCGCGAACTGCTTCGCCTCCTGCGCAGCGTGGGGCTTGCCCTCGAGCACCTCCACGAGCGCCGCGTCCTCGTCGGCGACCTCTCCTTGGAAAGCCTGGGGCGTCTCCGCGACGGGAGGACGGTTCTGACCGACCTCAGCCGAGCGCGCTTCCTTGGCAAAGTTCCCCGCGGCGACGACCCGCCCCTCGAACCTGGCCGAAGCCTGGCGCCCGAACTCGCCTCGGGCGCCGAGCCGCCCGACCTGCGCGCCGACCTCTACTCGCTCGGGGTGGTGGCCCTCGAGGCCCACGCCCGCCGGCCGGCCGCCCGCGAGCGGGGCACGGGACGCGTCGACGCCAGCCGCCTCGCCGCAGGGTTGCCCGCGTCCCTGGCCGGCCTCTTGCAGCGCCTCGTCGAGCCCGATCCCCGTCGGCGCGTTCCTTCCGCCACGGCGCTGGTGGACGCCCTCGACGGCCTCCTCGGCGACCCCTCCCTTCGAGGCTGAACGTTCCGCGCTTCCCGCTGCGGCGGAGCGCGAACGACCCCGCCGCCTCCGCCCGAGCCTCCCCCTGCCGGGTTGGGTAGACTGCGCCG
>RFHU01000384.1 GCA_003695705.1 Planctomycetota bacterium | reverse complement strand
GGTTCCGCCGCCCCCCCGACCTCGCCGCCGACTCCGTCGAGGATCCCACTCGGCAAAGGAAGTGGGTCGAGGGGCAGGGGCGCGGAGCCCGCGCCCTGCGTGGAGCGCGGTTCTCCTTCTCCCCCGACCGGCGCTGCGTCCGGCCCAGCGAGGATCCCCTCCGGCAAGGGGAGCGGCGCCACGGGCGCAGGAGGAGGGGAACCGGCGGGCGGGGCCTCCGCGTGACCCCTCGATCGGGCGGGCGCCGCGCCCTCGCGCAACGACCCAATCCAGCCGTTCTTGCGCGCGATGCCCAACAGGTGGGTGTAGATCTGCCGCGCGTGGCTCTCGTTCTCGTTCGCGAACTCGTAGCAGAGCTGCTGCGCCCGCGGCGCGTCGGCCCGCTTGAAGGCGTCGAAGACCTTCGCCTTGAACTCCTCGGTGAGGAGGACGGTCTTCTTCGCAGCGCGCCCACCGGCGCCCTCGCGGGAGCGGCGCCCCTCTCCCGACACGCGGCCACCTCCCGACGAGCCCCCCTCCCCCGACACCCGCAGACCGCCTCGGCGCCCGCGAGCGGCCCGAGCCCGTGGACGCCCACGGCGTGCGCGCACCCGCGGGCGCGAAGGCGGATCGCGTCCCACGGCCGAAGCGGTCGGCTCCCCGCGAGCCGATTCGCCGCAGCGTGGGCAGCGGTCTCCGTCTTGGAGTTCCTCTTCGTAGCTCTCGCGACCGCAGCGGACGCAGGCGACGGTCTCCTTGAGTTCGAGAGCGAACTCCGCGCCCTCGATGCTGCGCTTGCACGCAGGGCACCGACTCGGAGTTCCTGCGCCCAAGGCCGCGCCGCAGTGGGAGCACTCAGCGGGAGGCACGCGCGCTGACTTCGTCCGGGAAGATGGACAGGATCGGTTCGATGCCCGCCAGGCTGAGGGCGTTCCGCACGCACTCCGCGGGGGACGCGATGCGGAGCCCCGCCCGGGCGGAGAGTTTCACCAGCCCGGCGATCCCCGAGGAGGAGATGTACTCGACCGCGGCCAGGTTCAGGATCCGGAGACCGGCATGGGGAAGAATCAGGGCTTCCACGGCAACGGCGGCTTCGCGGTCGAACTTGCCGCTCGCGCGCACGACGAGGGCCGTGTCTTGCACTTCGTGGGAGAGCTGGTAGGTCGGTGGGCTCATGCGTATTCGATCCCCTCGAAGCTGTCGCGAAATGCGCCGTAGACCCGCCGCCAGGCTCGGCGAACCTCCTCGGGCATGGCCTCGATCTCCGCGCGCATGCGTGCGCCGCAGGCGGTGTAGACCATGTACGTCTCGGCGAGGAACTCGTTGAAGACGAACTTCTGATAGAGCTTTCGGGTCTCCACGTCCACCAGGAACTCGACCCCGAAGAAGGCGTCGGCCTCCACGAGGACCTCGAGGTAGTCGCGGTGCAGCGCGTTCTTGATCTCCTCGTCGAGGGCTACCTCGTGGGCGTGACCGAGTTCGTGCAGGAAAAGGCCCAGGAAGGTGCGGCGGGCTCCGCGGCAGGCGAAGTCGTACATGTGCACGACGCCTTCCTTGTAGGCGCTGGCCTTGGCGGCGTCCGGTCCCCAGCCGCCGAGCCGGAGGCAGCGCAAGCTCTCCCGCCGCAGGTGCGATTCGGGGAGCTGACGGAGGATCTCGTGCACGTCACGGTAGAGGGGACCGTAGCCGGGGTGCGGCGCGGGGTCGTCTCGCGGTCGGCGGCTCGTGACGCCACCGCCCCGCTGCGTGCAGAGTTCGATGCCATGCTCGGCGAGGAAGGCCGCGAGCCCTTCGAGGGCCTCGTCGTCGCGACCCTCGACGACCCCCTCCACTCCATGCCAGCGCTTGAAAGCACGGTAGTGCTCGCGGGTGGCGGGGTACCACATGGACGACGAGCCGCCCTTGAGGGTGCCCCCCATGACGTAGCCGGTCTCCGTTCTCGTAACCCGATGCCCGAAGCGAAAGTCCTGCTCGAGTTCCCAGGTGAGACCTGGGATGCGGCCGGTCCGCCGCTCCCAAGCCGACCGGAGCGCGCGAACGGCGGGGGGCATGCTGCGAAGTGTCTGAGCCTTGCTCACAACCCTCTACGATCCGTCAACTTAGCACTTCGCTGCCCACGACGCACGCGAGCGCCCTCCCTCCGCTCGCCCCAGCCCGAACGGAGCGGAAAGCGCGGGCGCAGCCCGCCTCCCTCACCGTAGGCTCCCGCCGCCTTCGGGCTGCGGCCGGCAAGGCCGCCTGCAGCCGCCGGCGAGGCCCCGCGCACACCGCCCCAGCGAACGAACGGGCTGCGCCTCCCTCTCCGCCCCAGGCGCGAGGCGCCCGCGCCGTCGGGCGTCCCGCGTGCCCTGGGCGTCGCAGCGAACCTCGAGGTCAGCGCCTGCGCGGGCGGTGCCGCCCGTCGGGAGGAAGCGCCGCGGCGATGGTCCGCAGGAGCTGGTCGTTGAGGCGGGCCTCCCGCTCTCGCGCGTGCCGCCCCTCGACCTGCCTCGGGTCGATGGGCGGGTGGAAGTAGACGCACACCCGGCCGGGGCGCGGAAGGCGCCGATGCAAGGGCCAAGCACGCCGCGCGCCCGCGATGCTCACGGGCACGACCGGAACCCCTGCTCGCAGGGCCAGACGCGCCGCACCCGCGCGCGGCGGATCGACGCCGAACTCGTTCTCGCGGGTTCGTCCCCCCTCGAAGAAGATCCCCAGGAGGCGCCCTTGGGCCAGCACCTCCAGGGCCGCCTTGTAGGAGGAGGGAGCGGGTCGGTCCGTGTTCACCGGGAAGGCTCCCATGCTGCGCACGAGCCACCCGATCACCGGCCAGGAGAAAGCCTCCTCCCAAGCCATCCAGGTCACCCACCGCCGCACGCCGTAGGCCACCAGCCACGGATCGAGGTAGGTGGGGTGGTTGGCCACGAGCAAGGCCGCACCGCGCGCGGGGACGTGCGCGCGTCCGTAGTGGCGCAACCGAAGGCCGTGTTCGAGAGGCAGCCGGGCCGCGGCGCGCATCCAGCGCTGGGCGCGTGCCGACGGAACCGGCGGCGCGACCCGCCCGCTACGACCTCGGAACGGACGCTCCTGCTGCACTGCCTATTTGATCCCCAGCCGCTCCAAGCGGCGGTAGAGACTGCGCAGGCTCAGACCGAGCCGCCGGGCGGCGAGGGTCTTGTTGCCGGCGCACGCCTCGAGCACGCGACGAATGTGCTCCCGCTCGATGTCCTCGAGGCGCTCGCTCGCTACGTCCGCGCCCTCCCCGGCGCCGGAGGGTGGACCGGACGGCCCAGCGCCGCTGGGCTCCTCTCCCAGCCCCGGGCATTGGGCCAGACCGATCGTGTTGCCCGGAGCGAGGACCATGGCCCGCTCCAGCACGTTCTTCAGCTCGCGCACGTTGCCCGGCCAGTCGTAGCGGGAAAAACGCTCCAGGACGGCGGGCTCGACGCGAAAGGCTCGCCCGTGCCGGGCGCGGGCTTGCTCGAGGAGTTCCTCCACCAGCAAGGGGAGGTCCTCGAGGTGCTCGCGCAGCGGCGGAGTTCGCACCGAGAGCACGTTCAGCCGGTAGTAGAGGTCCTCGCGAAAGCCGCCCGACGCGACCCGTTCCTTGAGAACCCGGTTCGTCGCCGCCACCACGCGCACGTCGGCGGTCCGCACCCGCGCCTCGCCCAGCCGTCGGAACTCGCCGTTCTCGAGCACTCGAAGGAACTTCTTTTGGATCTCGAGGGACATCTCAGCCACCTCGTCGATGAACAAGGTTCCCCCGTCGGCCACCTCGAAGAGCCCGCGCTGCTCCTTGCTGGCCCCGGTGAAGGCCCCCGCCACGTGCCCGAACAGCTCGTTCTCCAGCAAGGTCTCGGAGAGGGCCCCGCAGTTGATGGCTACGAAGGGCCCATCCTTGCGAGGGGAGGCCTCGTGGATCGCGCGGGCCACCAGGTCCTTTCCGGTCCCCGTCTCGCCCTCGATGAGCACGGGAGCCGGCGCCCCCGCCGCCCGCGCGATCCATTCGCGCACCTTCTTCACCGCCAGGCTGCTGCCCACGAAGGCAGGAGGCCGCGGCCCCCGCGCGAGCTGCTCGCGCAGGTCACGATTCTCCTCCGCCAGACGCCGCTTCTCCGCGGCGCCCCGCACGTAGAGGTCGAGCTCCGCCAGCTTGACGGGCTTCTCGAAGTAGTGGTACGCGCCGAGCCCCATGGCCTCGACCGCGGTGGCTACGCTGCCCCGGCCCGTAAGGACGATGGCCTCGAGCGTGGGGCAGCGCTCCTTGAGCCGCCGCAGCAGGTCGAGCCCCGACATGCCCGGGAGCGAGATGTCGCAGATCAGGACGTCCGCCTCGGGCGCCTCGAGGGCATCCTCGGCACGGGCGCAGGCGTGCACCGTGTGACCGCGCCGCGCAAGCTGGCGCTCGAGGAGCTCTCGGTAGGCCCGCTCGTCTTCGACCAGCAGGATGCGCGTGGCGGTCATCGCGAGCCTCCGTGGATCGGAGCGCCGTCGGCGCTCCACAACTCGAGCAGGCTCGCCGTCGAAGAAAGGGCCTTGATCAGGAGCAGGCCCGTTCCGTCGGGCGTCCAGCCGAGCGGCCGGTGCCCCGGCGGGAGCCGGCGCAGCCGCCGCGCCCGGGTGCCGACGAAGCGCACGAGAACGGCGGGACCGCGGTCGGGACTCCAGGCGGCGAGATCGGCCCGCGGATGCCAGGCGACGTCGCCCGGACCCACGAGCGAGCCGAGGGGAGCGCGCCGCGCGCCCAGCGGGACGCGAACGGGTCGCAGCTGGCCGCCCTCTGCGGAGAGCCCGAGGAGCGCTGCGCCGTCGAGGGAAGGGCGGACCGGACCGCGCAGCGAAGCCCCGCACAGCGCTTGCGGGCCAGGCTCGAGGGCGTCGAGATCGTAGGCGCGCAGCGGATCCCCCCAAACGAGTCGTCCGTCGGGAAAGAAGTCGAAAGGGACCGCCGCGGCCGGCCCGTCCCTCCCCCCGGCGAGAGGACCGACCGCGCCGCCGGGCACCGGCGCGCGAAGGAATCCGCCGACGGCCGCGAGGGGAACTTCGCCCGGCAACGGATGCGCTTCGTCCGGCTCGTCGAGGCAGCCCCAAGCAAAGGAGCCGTCCTGCTCGGCCCAGGCAAAGCGCCTGCGAGACCAGTCGCAGGTCATCCGGACGCAGGCCCGCAGCCAACGGGGCTCGAAGCGTTCGGTGTCGACCAACGCCGCTCCCCAAGCCGAGAAGCTGCTCCCGGTCGCCGGGCGGGGCGAGACGAAGAGGGTGAACCGCTGCGCGACCACCAGCCAACGTTCCTGGGGATCGGCGGAGACGATCTGCGCCTCTCCGCGGCCAGGCACGGCGCTCAGCTCGACCACCTCTTCGGACCAGGCGCCCTCGGCCGGGCGGAAGCGGAGCAGACGGCGACCGGCACGGGCGTAGAGCGCGCCCTCGCTCGTCGCCTCGCCGACCAGGCGGCGGGGGAAGCGCTGGGGCGAGAGTTCCTCTCCGCTCCGGAGATCGACGACGCGCAGCCCACCCATGGCTTGGACGGCGGCGTAGCGGCCTCCGTCCAACCAGCCCACCAAGCGCTGATGCGCCGCAGCCCCTCGGAACCGGACGACCGGGCGCAGGCGCGCGAGAAAGCCCTCCCAGAGGCGCTGCTCGAAGGCTCGCAGAGACGGCCCTCCGCCGCGCAAGGCCGCCAGGGCCGCTTGGGGACGACCACGGCGCACGTAGGCTCGCGCCAGGGCGTGGCGTGCCCCCTCGTCGCCGGCGGCGACGGAGCGCTCGAGATCGCGGAGCAGTGAGTCGGCCATATCGCCCTTCAGGGTAGTGTCCGCCCGCCGAGGGACAAGACGGCTCCGCGAGGCACTGCTGAACCCGCCCCTCCCTCCGCGCGTCTGCGTCCGGACGGCGCGACCTGCGCCTACAGTCCGGACGGCGCGGCCTGCGCCTACAATGGTGTCCATGATCGTGCTCCTAGAGAAGATCCTCGTCGGGCTCACGGTGCTCTCGGTCTTGTTCGTCGTCGGAACGGTGACCTTCTTCACCGCCTTCATGCCACCGCGCAGCGGGATCCCCGCCGTGGTCGAGAAGTCCCTCGAAGACACCTCCGACTGGCTCGAACAACAGCGCGCCCGCTGGGCCCCGCGCAGCAGCGCCCCACGCGTGCGCGACTTCGGCGTCCAAGTCGAACTGGCGGAGCCCGCTACGCCCCAACCGAAGCCACGCAACGCCGCCGAGAAGAAGGAGGTCGCCCGCAAGGCACGCAAGGAATATTGGGCAGGCGAGGAGAAGATCCCTCCCGCCGAGCAGGTGCGCGGAATCCCCTGGCTGCGGAAGATCCCCGGGGTCAAGTACGCCAAGCTGAAGAAGGTTCCTGAGATCCTCTACCGCCGCTACCAGCAGTCCTACGAGGAGACCATGGCTCTCGCCAAGCAAGGCGGAGGACACTTCGTGGAGACCGATGCCGGACCGGCCTACGAGATCAAGTGGCTCAACGACAAGAGCCTCCTCTACCGCCGCCTCGGCCTACGCCCGGGGGATCGGGTCATCTCCGTCAACGGGCAACCCGTGGGGCGAAGTCCCGCCGCCGGGCAGGCGCTCTTCGAGCAGCTCCGCAACGAGCGAAACTTCTCGGTCCTGATCGAACGGCGCAAGCAGCAGCTCGTGCTCAGCTACACCGTCGGCCAGTGACCGCTCGCGCTGCGCTCAGCGCCCTCGCCGCCGGCCCGGCTCGAAAGAGCGCAAGCGCTGCAGCGTGTGCGACCGCGCACGCTCGACCCGGCGAACGCCTTCGCTCACGACGGTGACCTCCAAGAGGGAGCGAAAGCGGCTCTCGAGGAGGAGTCCGTTGCCGTCGAAGCGAAGGGTGCCGCCCGCCTCCTGACGCGTGAGCAGCACCTCGCGGGGTGCCTGGCCTGGGGTCGGGGGGTCGGGATCGAGGGAGACCGTGGTGGTGGCCTCGACCGTCCAGCGCGCGTCCGCGGGGTCGGAGGCGGGCTCGAACGAGGCAAGCCGGTAGCGAGTGAAGTAGATCAGAGTGCCGAAGGGTGGATAGGGAACGCGCTGAGCGGCAGGCCGCCGCCACCCTGCCCCCACCGCGACCGGCTCCTCGGGCAGCTTGAGCAGCGAGGCTTGGTAAGCTGCGCGATCCAGTCCGTCCACCGCACCGCGGACCCGCGTGAGCACGCCACGAGGGGTGGCTTCGAGGACCACGGTGCGGTGCAACCGCCGCAGTCCCGCGCGCTCGAAGCCCTCGGGGGGATCTTCTCCGCGCTCGCTGTCCCAGGTGCGCTCCTCTCCGTCGGGCGTCACGACCCGGAGTTCCACCCGCAGGGTCCGCTGGCGAATGCGCCCCGCGCGCCCGCGGCGCTCGAATCGCTGCTCGATCCGGTCGCGTCGCCAGCGGAGTCCCTCCTGGGGCGGTCCCTCGCCGTGGCGAACCGTCTGGCGCAACTCGGTCTCCACCGTGTAGCGGGCTGTCCCGCCCGCGAGGGCTTCGAAGCGGTAGCGGAGGAGGTGCCCGGGAGGAGACGCGTCCTCTGCTCCGAGGGGAGCGACCGCTGTGGCGGCGAAGAACGCCAGGAGCGCCGCGCGGGCCCTGCGCGCCGCGCGCATCACCGCCCTCCCACCGCGCCGCCCGAGGACGTCCCCGACGACGTCCCCGACGACGTGCTCGTCCCGACGCCGCCCACGGGGGCGAGCTGGGGCTCGCTCCATGGCTCGCTCGGATCCCGCCGCGCGCGCAGCGGCAACCCGAGCGCCACCCGCGCTTCGAGTTCGCTGAACCGCCCCTCCGCGATGACGTAGCGGCGCACCAGGGTGACGGCGAAGTCGTGGGAGGCAGGCGCCTCCTCCTCGCGGCGCTCTTCTTCCACTCGGAAGCGGAGGCGCAAGGCGCGCGGAACCCTCTCGTCCTCGAAGAACACGTGGGCCAACCGTGCAGACCGGGGAGGAACCTCCAGGACCCTGACCGCGCCCCCGCGCGCGTTCGCCGCCGCCAGCCAGGTCCGCTCCGAACCCTGCGCGCCGTCGGCCGCGGGGTCGGGAGCCGTGAGGGACTCGAGCTGCACCTCGTCGAGCGGAAGCCTCAGGCTGCGGTCGGAGCGGTTGACCGCCAAGAGGCGCAGGTGGTGGATCAACCGCTGGCGAAGCGTGGTCGGCGGGGCGAAGAAAAGCGCGTGCCCCACGTACACCGCGCTCTCCTCTCGCCGCTCCGCGAGGTCCGGCACGAGGAGGAGCGAAGGCGGTTCGCCGCCTGCAGGCAACGGCGCCTCCCCGCCGTTGGCCGAGTCAACCCGGTCCACGCCCCCGCTCGCCCCAGCGCCCGCGCCTGAGCGGACCGCGTCGGCACCGCCCCGTGAGGGCCCGTCCGCTGCCGACTCCTCCCCGCCGAGGCGGTCATCCTCCTCTGCGCGAGGCGGGCCTCCGAGCAGGCGACGCAGCTTGCTCAAGCTCTCGCGGCGCCCCCCGGCCAAGGTCCGCAGAGCCGAATACACGCGCCCCTCCTCCGCCGGGTCCACCGGGAAACCAACCGGACGCGGCCCTGCGTCTGCGCGCCAGGACTCCACGTAGACTTCCTTGAGCCCGCGCTCGAGCCGCGGCAGCGGCTGACAGCCGCTCGCGCTCGCCGCCGCGACCACGGCGAACACGAAGAAACCGAAGGGATTCGGGCGCTGCACGCCGGCATCATAGCCCGCCCCCTCCCTTCGACCTCGGGCAGGAACGCAACCGCCGCTCGCCTTCACGCTACCCTCCGGGAGCGGGGTCGGGTATGGTGCACGGCCCTGGCCCCGTCGTCTAGCGGTTAGGACACAGGCCTTTCAAGCCTGCGACGCGGGTTCGAGTCCCGTCGGGGTCATGCACAGCCAGGTTCGGGGGTGAAGTGGGCGAACCGATGCCGCTCACCGAGTTCTTCGTGCGCCACGGCGCAAAGACCGAGGAGCAGTTCTTGGAGGCCTTCCCGGGGGCGTTCCTGCTAGGGCGCTACCGAGGCGGGACGCCCAGCATTCTGCACGTGGACAAAGACCCGGAAGTCACGACCACGATCGGGGCGGACGAAGACTGCGACTTCGACTTCGACGACCCGACCCTCGACGCCCTCCACGCCGTCGTCACCTACCACGAGGGCTTCCGCGGCTGGACCGTCGAAGACCGCGAGACCAACTTCGGCACGCACGTCGACGGCGACCGCATCAGCGCCGCGCGCCCGGTACTCCTCGCCGACCGCGCCGTCATCAAGCCGGGCGGTGGACTGTGCGAGCTGCAGTTCTACACGTCCGCGACCTTCTACAAGCGAATGGCCAAGTCGGGCATCACTCGCTCCCTCCAACAGAAGGCCCGCCGCGAAGAGGGCAAGAGCGACTGATCGCCCTTCGCGGCCCCCGCGGGGCGCGGCTCGCGCACCCCCCGCGCGTGCGCGAGCCGCGAAGGCTTACCAGGTTGCCTCGATCCCGCCCTCCACCAGGACGCGGTCGTAGTCCTCGCCGGCGTCCGCCGAGCGCCACACGATCGACGTCCCGCGCAGGTAGAGGGCCAGGCGTGCGCGGAAGGGGATCGGGCGCCCTCCCTCCCGACGGGGCGGGAAATCGCCGAGGACCTGCTGCGCGCCGACGGACACCCTGAGAAGGCGATGCCGCAGGCGCCCGCCGCCGCGGGCCAGCGGACGCACGAGGAAGTCGCGGCCCAACGCGCGCAGCGCAACGCTCAGGCTCGTGCGCTCGGGGACGACCCACCACTCCGCACGGAACGAGGCGGACAGCTCGCGGTAGCTGCGATCGTTGGCGTAGAGATCGCGGTTGTAGGTGCCGCCGAGCCCCCCCACGAGGCGCAGGTCCAAGCCCCCCCGCCGGAAGTGCTGGAACCAAGTCAGGTTCACTTGGTGCCGCTGGAGTTCGAGCCGCGGCTCCTCCCCGCTGAATGCGCTTCCGTCGCGGTCGCGCGCGCGAAACTCGCGGTAGTCCCGGCGCCGGAAGCGGTACTTGATCTTGAACCGCACCCGAGGACGCCGCGATACCCGGTAGGTGGCCGCGGCGTCGAAACGCAGCTCGGTGTAGTCGAGGGACTCCACCCCAGGGTTCTCTTCGTAATTCTTGTCGCGGAAGCTGGCTCCCAGCTCCAGGGCCAGCTTCTCCCACCAAAGCTCCTCCGCGTCGTCTGCATCGCCCGGCACGCGCAAGATCGCGAACAGACGCGCCTCCTCGTCGAGGGAGCCGAAACGACCGCGCGGCACGAGGTCCCCGTTGTCGTTGAGCAGATTGAGTCGGGAGAGTTCGAGGGCGTTCTGCGCGCCCACGTCGAACCACTCGGCGAGGGGCTGAAAGTATTCGACGAAGTGGGAGACGAAGTGCTCGTTCGCTCGGGCGTGCTCGACGTAGCTGAGGCTGTCCCCGGATACCTCGTTGAAGAGCTCGCCCCCGAAGAAGAACTCCGCCGTCAACTCCAGTTCGCCGCTGGCGCGTGAGGTCGTGTCCCCCTTGGCCGATCGGTCGGCGCGAAACACGTTGCTGTCATGCCCCAGCCCCAGCCGGAGCCGCCCTTCGAATTCCAGCTCCACCCACGGCGTGCTCGGCTCTGCCGGAGGCTCGGGAGGAGGGATCGGCTCGGGTCGCGGAAGCGCGTCGGGGTCCACCCCCTCCTCCGGCAGGAATTCGGGAACCCACCGCGCGGGGGGACCCACGGGGCGCGCCGAGTCGACGGGCGCAGCCTCGCTCCAGCGCCGTTCGTGCGGCTCGCGGCCCCGGTCGATCTCCTGAGCAGCCGCGAGGGACGCGGAGCCGGCGAGGAGGACGACAACGAAACGGGCTCGGTGCATGCGGGGCGGCGGGGGAGCGGGCCGCGAGTAGAATACCGCGCCCTACTTCCCGCCGGCCCTCCTGCCGGCGCCCCCCCCCGAGGTGCGAGAGACCCAGCATGCCCGAGCGGATCACCGTCACCAGCGCGCTCCCCTACGCCAACGGCCCCATCCACTTCGGCCACGTGGCGGGAGCCTACCTGCCCGCCGACATCTACGTACGCTACAAGCGACTCACGGGGGCGGAGGTCCTGTTCGTTTGCGGAACCGACGAGCACGGCGCCCCCATCCAAATCAACGCAGAAAGGGCGGGCCAGAGCCCGGCGGAATTCGCCGCCCGCTGGCACGAGGAGATCAAGCGCAGCTTCGACCGCCTGAGCATCCGCTTCGACAACTTCTCCCGCACCTCCCGGCCCATCCACCACGAGACGACCCTTGCCTTCTTCCGCGCGCTCTACGCGGGCGGGTACATTTTCGCAAAGAGCGAAGACCAACTGCACTGCGACCACTGCCAGCGCGGACTCCCCGACCGCTACGTGACCGGCTCCTGCCCGCGCTGCGGCTACGAAGCAGCGCGAGGCGACGAGTGCCCCAAGTGCGGTCACTCCTTCGAGGCCACTGAGTTGGGCGATCCGCGCTGCAAGACCTGCGGCCGCCCCGCCAGCAAGCGCCCCTCGCGGCACTGGTACTTGGACCTCCCCAAGCTCGCGCCCAAGCTCGAGACCTACCACGCGGAGCGTTTCCCCCGCTGGCGACAGAACGTCGTCGGCGAAGTGAAGAAATACATGGCCGACCTGCGGCCCCGGGCCATCACCCGCGACCTCTCCTGGGGGATCCCCGTCCCCCTCGAAGGCGCGGAGGGCAAGGTCTTCTACGTATGGTTCGACGCGCCCATTGGCTACATCAGCTCCACGCGCGAATGGGCGGTAGCGCAGGGAGATCCCGAAGCCTGGCGCCCCTGGTGGCAGGACCCCCAGACGAAGCTCGTCCACTTCATCGGCAAGGACAACATCGTTTTCCACGCCCTCATCTTCCCCGCCATGCTCCTGGGCCAGGACGAGCCCTACATCCTCCCCGACGTCCCCGCCAACGAGTTTCTCAACCTCGAAGGCCGCAAGTTCAGCACCAGCGAAGGATGGTTCATCTCCATCGACGAATTCGTTGCCAAGTATCCCCCCGACACCGTGCGCTGGACCCTGACCCGCAGCGCTCCCGAAACGCGCGACAGCGAGTTCACCTACCGCGACTTCCAGACGCGCGTCAACGCCGAGCTCCTCGGCTGCTTCGGGAATTTCGTCAACCGGATGCTGAAGTTCGTCGCCAGTCGCTACGACGGCGTCATCCCCGCTGCGGAGGCCCCCTTCGGCCCCGAGGAGGAAGCCGCCCTCGCGGCGCTGGCTCGCGGCGTCGAGGAGGTCGGCCAGGCCCTCGACGGCTACTCCAGCCGGACCGCCGCGGGGCGCCTCCTAGAGATCGGCTACGCGGCGAACAAACTCATCGAGGACGCGCAACCCTTCAAGCGCCTCAAGGACGACCCCGCACGGGCGGCCACCACCGTCAACGTGGCCTGCCGGCTCATGGAGAGCCTCGCGCTGCTGCTCTACCCGTTCATCCCCCAGACCTCCAAGCGCATCGCCGCCCAACTCGGCCTCGCCGTGCAAGACTTCCCCGGAAGTCGCCGCTGGAGCGACGCGGCACGCCCCGCCGACCCCGCGGGACGCCGCATCGGCAAGGTAAAGCACCTGTTCCGCCGCATCGAGGACGAGACCGTTGCCGCCGAAGTCGAGGCCCTCCGCGCGCGCGCAGCGGGCGCCGCGCAAACCGCGTCTCCCGCCAAGGAAGCCCAGAGCAAGGGGGCAAAGAAGAAGAAGAAGAAGAAGAAGAAGAAGGACGCCCCGTCCGGCCCGCGCGCGGAGATCGCCTTCGAAGACTTCGCGGCCCTGGACCTGCGTGTGGCTCGGGTGGCCGCCGCCGAGTCGGTGCCGGGCGCCGACAAGTTGCTCCGCCTCGAACTCGAAGTCGGCGAGGAGCGACGAACCGTCGTCTCCGGCATCAAGGCGTGGTACACCCCCGAGGACCTCGTGGGCCGCCAGGTGATCTACCTCGCCAACCTCGCACCGCGCAAGCTGCGCGGGGTCCTCAGCCAGGGGATGGTCCTCGCCGCCACCGACGAGCACGACGCCGCCGTGCTCCTGCAACCCGAACGCGAGGTTCCCAGCGGCGCGCGCGTGAGCTGACCTGCGCGCCGCTCCCGGCAAAGGCCCCGTCGGCCCGACAGACCCCCTACGCGGCGCGCGCTGGTTCGACCCAGCCCCTCGGTCGCCCCGCACCCGCCCGCTCCCCCGGCGCTCGCTCGCCCGGCGCCCGGCGCCCGGATCGCTCGACAGCCTCCTCGGGTGCAGCCAAGAGCCCCCCCGCTCGGCGAGCCTCCCCCTTCCTTGAATTCGCCCCGGGC
>RFHU01000383.1 GCA_003695705.1 Planctomycetota bacterium | reverse complement strand
GCGGGCGAGGGGCCGGCCGCGGGCGGGGGGGGAGGGCGCTCTCGGGTGCGGCGACGGCTGTCCTTGCGGTTGCCCCGAGGGCTGCGGCGGGGGGCGGCGCGAGCCTTCCGCGTCGTGCGGGACACGGCGCCTTCGTCTGTGCCTTCGAGGGCGGCGGCGAGGGCGGACCGCATTTCGGCGGCACTCTGGAAACGGTCCTCCGGAGACTTCTCCATGGCGCGGAGGATCACCTCCTCAAAGGCCGAGGGGAGGTCGGGGACGTGGTCGCGGGGAGGGGCGGGCTCCTCGTTGAGGATGAGCGCATAGACCTCGCTCTTGATCTTGGACTGGAACGGGCGCGTCCCGCACACCAGGAAGTAGAGGATGACCCCGAGGGAGAAGACGTCGCTGCGGGCGTCCACGCTCGCGGAGCGCCCTTCGATCTGCTCGGGCGAGAGGTAGTAGGGGGTGCCCACGATCGCGCCAGCCTGGGTCAGGGCCACGTCGGCCTCGAGGTCCTTGGCGAGGCCGAAGTCGATGATCCGCGGCCGGCCGGTTTCGTCCTCGATGATGATGTTCGTGGGCTTGAGGTCCCGGTGAATGATCCCCTTGCGGTGGGCATGCTCCACGCCGTCGAGGACCTCGAGCATGAGTTCGCCGGCCTCGCGCCAGGGGAGGCGCTTGCGTTCCTTGATTGCTTGCTTGAGGGAGCGGCCGGGGACGAACTCCATGGCGAGCGCGTAGAGGTCTTTGCAGCGACCGATGTCGTAGATGCCCACCACGTTGGGGTGGCGCAGGCGAGAGGCGCTGCGGCCTTCGCGCAAGAAGCGCTCGAGGGTCACCCGCGGCAGGTCGGCGCTGGGGCGGAGGACCTTGAGGGCCACGTCGCGCTGCAGGTCCTTGTGGAAGGCCTTGAAAACCACACCGTAGCCTCCGCGACCGAGCTCCTCGCCGACCTCGTAGCGGTCGAGGTCGATGGCCGAGACCTCCGAGCTGGTGAGGACCTCACCGGCCTCGCGGAGCGAGACGGTAAGGTCGAGGGGATCGCGGCTGGTGAGGACCTCCAGGCGGCTGAGGGCTGCTTCTTCGAGGTAGATCTTCTTGCCGCAGCCCTTGCAGGCGAAGGCGCGGCGGCGTTTCTTGGGGACCTCGTCGCGCGGGAAGCGCCGCCGGCAGCTCGGGCACTCGTAGAGCTTGGCGCGGATGTTGTTCTGCAGGGTGAGCAGCTCTTCGCAGGTAATCAGCCGCTCGCGGACGAGGACCTGCGCCGCGTAGGTTTTCCCTCGCGAACGCGCGACGGCGCGCTCGACGCGCGCGCGCTCCTCGGCGTCGATCAGCCCTCGGTCGACGGCGGCTTGGAGGAGGTCTTGGTCGAGGTCGCGCACGTGCCGAAGATACCACCGCTCCTCAGGGAGAGCTCTCCGAGTCGCCGTCGGCGCGCCGTCGGGCGGCCTCGAGGAGCGGGTGTTCATCGTCGCCATCCTCGGTAACGGTGGGGTAGTCCGCGCGGAAGCCCAGCGAGCGGCGGGCGGGCTCGTGGTAGCGGATGTTGACCCGGAAGATTGCCTCGTAGGGGACGAAGCTGCGGTAGAACTCGTCGCAGCGAGGAGGGTCGACGAAGAGGAGCGCGATCAGATAGCGCTTGCGGAAGGCCTCGAAGTAGTAGACGTCGCACGTCGCCCCGTTGAGCAGCTCGAGCTCGACCACCGGGATCTCTCCTCGCTCGTAGAGCTGGCAGGCGGGTGGCTCGTCGGCGGAAAAGTGTTCGCGGAAGAAGGCTTGGCCGAAGATGGCCTCGCCCGAGGGATCGGAGGCGGGGCGGTAGCCTTCGGGAAGGAGGAGGTCGCTCATGCGGGCAGCTTCGCCCCTGCGGGCGGCGGGGTCAAACCGAGCGCGGGCGCTCCGCCGGCGGCACCGTCCGCAGTACGGCGCCCGGGCTATACTCGCCACCCCGTGGAGAGGAGGGGCGAATGAGCGCGGTCGAGCGGGCCCTCGCCGAGGCCGAGGCCCTGGTCCCCGAAGCCCTGCGGCGTCTGGCGGACTACGTGCGCCTTCCTGCCGTGAGCAGCGATCCCGAGCGCGCCGCAGACGTGCGGCGCATGGCCGAGTTGGCCGCGCACGACCTGCGGGCGGCGGGGCTAGCGGGCGTGGAGGTGCTCGAGGTGCCCGACGCCCTCCCCTGTGTGCGCGCCGAGAGGCAAGTTGCCGCGGAGGCGCCGACGGTGCTCGTCTACGGTCACTTCGACCAGCAGCCCTTCGATCCGGCGCTGTGGGATTCGCCGCCGAACCAGCTTACCGAGCGGGACGGGCGTCTCTATGGACGAGGCGCCGCCGACGACCTGGGCGGGTGGCTGAGCCAGCTCGTGGCCTTTCGCGGCTGGGAGGCCGCTGGGGGACCGCCGGTGAACCTGCGCTACTTGCTGGAGGGCGAGGAGGAGATCGGCAGCCCCAACTTGGGCCGTTACATGGACGCGTTCCCAGACGCCTTTGCGGCCGACGTGATGGTGCTCACCGACTGCGACAACCCGTCGACCGAGGTGCCCGGCCTGACCGTCTCGCTGCGCGGTTTGCTGGAAGTGGAGGTCTCCCTCCGGGCGCTCGCGGGGAAGGTGCACAGCGGGCTCTGGGGCGGGGCGCTCCCCGACGTCTCGGTGGGCCTCTGCAAGCTGATCGGCGGGTTGGTCGACGAGGGAGGCCGCCTTGCCGGGCTCGAGCAGCCGGTCGACGCGGCGTGGCGCGAGAGCGTCGCCGGCCTCTCGCCGAGCGACGAGGACCTGCGGCGCGACGCGGGGCTTCTGCCCGGGGTCTCCGGGCTGGATCCGGGGGGGCGGCCCCGGGTCGAGTGGATGTGGCGCCAGCCGCACCTGACCGTCGTGGCCACCACGCTCCCTTCGCCGGAGCGAGCGGCCAACGTCCTCTTGCCCGAGGCGACCGCTCGGCTCTCCGTGCGCCTCGCCCCCGAGCAGGACGCCGACGAGGCGTTCGCGTTCCTCCGGCGGCGGTGCGAGGAGCTCGCCCCCTTCGGCCTCGAGGTGCGGGTCGAGCGGCGCCTGGCGGCGGAGGGCTGGTCCTACGCGGCGGAGGGACCCGCCTTCGACGCGGCGGCGCGGGCCTACGAGCGCGCCTTCGGGCGGCCGCTGGTGAAGATCGGGGTCGGCGGGAGCATTCCGTTCATTGCCCTCTTCGCCGAGCGCTTTCCCGACACGCCGCTGGTGCTGAACGGAGTCATGGACCCCAGGACCTCGGCGCACGGACCGAACGAGAGCCTCGACAAGGAGCTCTTCCGGAAGGTCGTGCGCGCGAACGTGCTCTTGCTCGACGAGTTGGCGCGCGTGGCCGACGACCTGCGCCGCTGAGGGCGAGGGGCTGGGGGGTCTCCCGCCGTCAGTCGAGCTTGCGCAGGTAGCGGTAGTAGGTCTCCAAGGTGAGGGCGCCCAGCGCGGTGCTGTAGACGCGGCCGTGGTTGTCGAAGGGCTCCCAGGAGCCGCGCTCGCAGCCCCGCCCGACCTGGCTCGCGGTGAGCGCGCCGGACATGGCCGGATTCCACTGGCTCCACAGCTTCTTGCCGGCCATGAGTGCCGCCTGGGAGCCAAAGAACAGATACTCGTCCGGCGGCGCGACGCCCTTGGCGCCCCGCCCGGGGACGTTCTTGGCGAGCTGACCCAACCCGCCGAGGATCGCGTCCTCCGACCTCCTTTGGCCGAGGAGGAGGCGCGCCCAGAGGGCAATGGCCGTGGTCAGTTGGTTGCCCCCTTCGCGCACGTCTTCGTGGTCGAGGACCGAGAGCCCTTCGCCCACCTTCGTGCCGGGGCGCAGTACGCCGTAGGCGAAGCCGAGGCGCGACTCGTCGTCGAAGACGGTCACGGAGTCGAGGAAGCTGCGGAAGAGGACCAAGGCCGAGGCGGGAACCTTGAGTCCTGCATCGTCTGCGGTGACGAGCGCGACGAGGTTCCAGCCTCCGGCGCGGGTGTGGCTCTCGCCCTTGGCCCACCCCCAACCACCGTTCGGGTACTGGCGCCGCACGATCCAGTCCACGGCTCGCTGGGCCGGCCCGCGCAGGCTGCAGTCGCGTGTCATGAGGTATGCCTCGCAGAGCGCAATGGTGGCGGCGGCGTGGGAGTGCAGGTGGTTGGGGTGGTGGTCGCCGCGAACGTACCCGTCGCGTCGCTGCTGCCGGCGAAGGAAGTCCAGCCCGCGGCGAACGTGGCGGCTGTATTCGCCGCTCATGTGCGTGTGCCCTGCGCCCAGGAAGGTCATCAGGGCGAGGCTGGTCACGCGCACGTCCCAGCGTCGCTCGCGCACCTTGGTTACCCGCTCCCAAGCCTTCTTTTCCTTGCAGTTGATGGCCCAGCCGTCGGTGTCCCAGCGCCCGTCTTCGCTCTGATGCCGGGCGAGCCACTCCAGGGCTCCCTGGACCGCGCGCTCGCTGGCCAGGGTCCCGCCGTTGTGCTTGAGCGCCTTGCGCTTCAGCTTGCCGCTGCGGCTGGCGAAGCCGCTGGGCGTTGCCACGGTGAAGGCCTCGCGGCCCTTGCGGCGACAGGGGTCCCGGACCGGGCCGATCGGCGCGTCGGGGTGCGCGAGCCACCAATTGCGCCAGTCCGCTGCCTCGAGTCCGAGGTCCTGGCCGGTGATCTTCCCGAGGGCCTCCACGATGACGACCGCGTCGAGGGGCTTGGCGTCTTCGAGGAGTTGGATCAACGGCTCGACCGAGCGGCGGTCGGGGTGCTCGCCGAGGGCTCGGGCGGCGGCCATGCGCACCGCGGGGGTCTTGTCGGAGAGCCCCTGCAGGAGCGGGTCCACGGCCTCGTTGGTTTCTAGGTCCCCCAGGGCGCGGTAGAGGGCAATGCGCACGGAGGCCTTGCGGGCGCGGGCGGCGCGTTCGCACAGCCAGTGCTGTGCCTCGGGGTCGCGGGTCCTGCCGAGCTGCTCGGCAATCGCCATGCGCACGATCTCGGCGCGGTCCTTGAGGAGCTCGGCGAGGAATTCCACCGCCGCGGGGTTCTGGGCCTCGGCGAAGCGCACCACCTCCAAGGCGCGGTCGTAGGGGTCGCGCGAGCGTTTGAACACGGCCTTGAGCTGCTTCTTGGCGAACTCGAGGCGCGCCTCCTCGTCGGGGTTGGCGGCCTCGCGCGAGTTGAAGAAGCGCTGCATGAGGTCGCCGAAGGGACGCGTCCCGCGGACCTTGGCGAGGGCGCCCTCGCCGCGCAAGGCGGACACGTCACGGAAGCCGAGCCGGAGGGCCATGCCCAGGGCGCCGATGGCGTTCTTGCGCTGGCCCCGGGCCGCGAAGCACGCGGCGAGGTCGAAGTAGGCGGTTGCGAGGTCCGGGCTCAGGTCGATGGCGCGGCGCAGGGCGGCCTCCGCATCGGCGAAGCGTCTCTGCGCCAAGAGGGCGCGGCCGCGCAGGCGGTGCAGCTCGGCCTCTTCGGGGAAGAGCCGGAGCGAACGGTCGAGGGCGCGCTCGGCCCCGGCGGCGTCGCCGGCCGCGAGCAGGCGGCGCGCGGCGGCGGCCTCCCCCGCCGGGGTGGGTTCGGCCGGCGCCTTCGGCTTGGCTGCGGGCCGGGGCGGGGAGGCTTCGGCCCGCGCGGTGGGCTGCGGCGGCGTCGGGCCGGGCGCAGGGCCCGCGGACGGGCGGGGCGGCGCGGCGGGGGGGGTGG
>RFHU01000382.1 GCA_003695705.1 Planctomycetota bacterium | reverse complement strand
GCCGTAGCTCAGCTGGTTAGAGCGCCTGACTGTGGATCAGGAGGTCGCAGGTTCGAATCCCGCCGGCTGTATGGAGAGAGGCCCGGAGCCACAAGGCTTCGGGCCTCTTTGCTTCGGGGGCGGAAGGGCGAGCCAAAGCCAGCGCCACCCAAAACGCCACCCTCGATCTCGGATCGGTGCCCCTCTTGGGCGCAGGCAAGCCCCCGCGGGTCCCCTGAAGAGCGTTGCGCTGCGCGCCCCGGGTCAGGGGCGACCGACCGGCCTAGCCGCTGCATAACGGCCGCCCCCGGCGGCTTGGAGAGAGGCAACCGGGCACCAAGGCCGTCAGCGGCGCGAGGCGTCGCGTAGCGACGCCGAGTCGGCTAGACCCCTTCCTCGCCCAGGGGCGCCGCCAGAATCTCCTCCCACTCCGGGGCCTCCTCGCCGTTCCAACGGCGGGGAAGCGCCCGAAGGCCGGCCAGCGTCTTGGTCCAGAGCGGGAGCGCCCCCTTTAGCGGAGGGAGTCGGTGGCGCGCCTCGATCCGCACGATTTCGCGGTCGAGCCTCAAGGCGAGCTCGGTCGTTCGCGGGTCCTTCGCCCAGGCGTAGATCGCTGGCCCCCGACTCCGCAGTTCCCCCAGCTCAGCCTCAAGGCGGGCGTTCAGCTCGCGTACCGCCGCCGAGTAAGGGCTAGCCCGCCGGACCCGATCCGGCCGGGCGGCCTGCTCGGACCGGTTCCGCTCAAGGCGGCGAAGCCGCGCGTCGAACCTCATGCCCGCTCTCCCTGGCCCTCGGCCATTCGGTATTCGTGGGCGGTCTCGAGCGCCGCCAGTCGCCGCTCGAGTTCTCTCGCCTCCCAGCCTGCAAGCAGATGGGTCAGAAGGCGGTCGGCTGCCCGAATCGCCACCTTCTCGTCGCGGGAGTCGAGGCCGGCCCGCAGTCGCTCGACGGCCCGCGTGCCTGCCGCGCGGAGGGCGTCGACAACGGCCGAGAGCTGGCGCTCTCGGAGCGTCTCGAGGTCGCGCCGAAAACCTGGGTCCGCGAGGTAGCGGTAGCAGCTCCGCACAGGGATCCCGCTCGCCTCCGCGGCAGCGCGTACGCTCGGGTATTCAACCAGCGCGCGGAGTAGAGCGGCGCGGCGCGCTTCCCGGTCAGCGGGCGTGAGGCGTGCCATTGAGCGCTCCTTTCTGCCGATCACCCAGCGTGTGGCGGTCTCGCCGGGTGCTTCGCAGGGCCTGGGGGTCCCAAGGCAGTCCGAGAGCGGAACCATCCTCGACCAACGAAGAATGAGGCCGAGCAAGGTCGTCCGAGTCGTCACCACCGTCCAAAGGCAGGCACGAAGCGGCTTCGTCCGTGACGACTCGTTGACGACGGTGACGACGGCGGTCGTCACGCACAACCCCAGGCGCGGGGCGGTCTTGGGCGACTGTGACGACTCGGACGATCATTCGGTACTCCGGTCTAGAATCAGCGACCGCTTCCCCCCGTCGCGGCTCCGCCGCACGTCCACGCCGAGCGTCCTGAGGCTGGGGGCGAGCCGGCGGAGCCTGTCGCTGAGCCGCGCAGCGGAACCGGGCCAGCCCAGGGGTTTGCGTCCGCCGTCGCTTGCTCGCCGCCCGAGTAGTTCGTAGAGCTGCGTTGGGGTTCCCCGCCACTGCCCATGGTCTCGGACGAAGTCGAGAACGACCGCCGCGAGCGGGTCCGCCTCGAGACCCTGGCAGACCGCCTCCGTGCGGTTGGTCTCTAAGGCAGCGAGGAAGTCGCCTTCGCCGAGGCCAAGCGCCGGCTCCGCCGCCGTCACCCAGCGGGCGGCGTCCGCCATGCGGGGCCACCGATCCGAGTTCACGTCGCCTAGCCTCCTGAGGGCGCACGCAACCGCGTCGAGAAGCGCCCCGAGAAGGCGGGGCCTGGCGTTGGCGAACGCAGCCTTCAACTCCACCTCCGGGCGTCGCTCGGTGTCGGGAATCGTTGGCAGGTGGAGAACGAGGGCCCGGTCTGCGAGGTCGGGCCGGGCGAGGAGCGCGTCGATCCCGTTGAGCAGCATGGGACGCCGCGCCTCGAAGAGCGCCTCGGAGTTGTCCTCGTAGAGCGCGCGGGTCGCGAAGCCCCCACCCGTCGCGAGACGGCACAGAGCGTCGCTCAGCCAGCCAGGGAGCCCCGAGAGGTTGTCGAACGCCACGACCCAGCCGTTCCTCGCTGCGATTGCGAGGTCCCGCACCTCGCGAGGGGTGGAACGCAGGGCGGCCTTGCGGGGGTCTAGCAGGTCGAGGAGCACGGCGGAGAGGAAGCTCTTGCCGCATCCCTGCTCGCCTTGGAGGGCCAATACGAAGTAGGGACCCTCGCTTAGGGTGCAGACCAACCACCCCTTGAGAAGCGCCCAGTTCTCGGGATCCCCGACGTTGACCAGGTCGCGCAGCTCCTCGAGCCTCCCTCCCCGCGCGGGCACCGGGAGAGGTCGCAGTCCCTTGGGGCGCCGGAAGCGGACGGGTGGGTTGCGGACCAGTCGCCAACCATCGGTCGCGATGGCGACGACCTCTCGGGTCGCGTTGGCGAGATCGAGGTAGATCGTGCCGTCGTGGTGAGCCACCCGAACGAAGGTAGGTCGAAGGGGCCCCTCGTGAAGCGCGCGCCCCTCAAGCACGCCGAGGGCGTCCTGCTGGGCCTGCGAGCCGGGGGCCTTCCCGTGCCGCTCGTAGAAGGCGGCGCTCAGGAACGCCTTGAACGCCCTGGATCGGACACCGTGCGTCTCGCCGTCCTGGAGGGAGGCCCAGGCGATCAGTTCGTCGTCGTGGAACAGGTCGACCCCCAACTCGGCCGCCAGGTCGATCAGTTCGTCCGCCTGTCGCTTCTTCTTTCGCTTCTTAGCTTCCGCTGAGGCGGATGATTCAACAGGTCCGGTGCCTTCGTCCTCGGGGGGCGACCCACTCGGCGTGGTTGGACGACTTCGAGGCGGCGAGGGGTCCGGCACCCCGAGTTGTTCCGAGAGCCAGGCCCTGGCCCGGGCGTAGGAGATCCCCCGAACCTCGGCCACCAGGTGGATCGTGTTCCCGCCCACGTCGCACGCATGGCAGAACCAGGTCCACGGGTCTGCGTCGCCCCAGGTGAACGAGTCCCGAGCGTGTTCGTGGTCTCGCAGAGGGCAGCGACCGCGACGTCCGGACACGGTCTCGAGGCCGAGTATGCCGAGCACACGCCCGACGTCCGCTGCCTCCCACACGGCGCGCGACCAGTCGTTGGCGGCGTCGGGGTTCTGCTTCCTGCTCTCGGTGCGTCGGGCGGCCCCGACCCACTCGAGCACATGCGGCGGCACGGCCTGCCTGGGTTGCGGAGTGCGTACCCACGCCGTGGCCTCGTCGGCGGACCAGCCGCGGCGCACAAGGACGGAGGCTGCCGCCAGCCGGCCGGCGGCGCGGACGAGTTCGTCGTAACGGACCCTGGCCGGCTTGCCGTCCTCGACCCAGACTAGCTGCTCGCCCGACGGGTGAACCGACGGCGGCACGACGGTTTGCCCACCGGTGCCGCGCACCTCGACGAGTGTCTGCCCGTCCTCGTCACGCAGTCGGAGGGTCTTCGGCGATTGGTCACACCGGTACCACCAGTGGGACGCCCCCCGCGCCCTGCGACCGTGCTTCATGCCGGTTGGTGGGAGTAGGGCGGGTGCTAGCGTCACCGCTTCGAGGCAGTCGAGGTCGAGGTCGACAAGGTGCCCGCTCGGCTCCCCGAGCAGAAGCCCGACGTTCCGACCAGCGCCGTAGTCGCGCGCCACCGAGCCGTTGGCTGGCGCCCCGCGTCGCTGCCAGTTGCGCCCGACCGGCTGCTTGCCTGGGTTTCTGCAGCGCTCGCGGGGGCCGTGGACCGGGATCGGAACCCAGCCGCGCGCCACGTAGTCGAACACCGCCTGCTGGAGCGCTTGGCTCATGAGTCCACGACCTCCTTTCGAGGAGGCTCAGGCCGTCCCTCGATCAACTCGAGAAGCGCGTCGCGCGCGCCAGCGGGATCGTGCTGGGCCCACTCTCGGACCAGCGCCGCCAGGGCCTCGGTACGTTGGCGGCGGCTTGTATCGTGGTTGCCTGCGCACTCCTCGTGTCGTCTGCCTTTTCCACCCCGGCCCGCGGTGCTGGGGCGCGCTTTCGTACGCTCAGCCACGCGGACGCCTCGCGTTCGTGGTGGCTGCCAGGAACGCAGCGGCGGCGCACCGCGGGATCCTGACCCCCCCCGATCCCGGTCCTGCCGTGAGGCGAATGGAAGCGAGGCGGCCAGAGTCGATATAGCGCGCGACCGTCCGGGGCGACACCCGCAGCCAATCGGCGACTTCCTGGCGGGTTGCGAGCGGGGGTAGGGAAGCGGCCACGTCTTGCGCCCACGCTGGGACGCGATCCCGAGTCGAGTTCATGGAACACCACGGGAGCGGCAGCGCCTTCGTCCGCACGCCCCCTACCCAAGGGGCGTGGCGTGTCCCTGAGTGTCCCCGCGTGCGCTGTAACTGCCTGCCTCGGAGGCGGTTGAGAGGGGGGCTATGTTCTGCCTCCGCGTTTGGATCGTTTCGATCGTTTCTATCGTTTGGGCGGCGTTACAGCGGGCGCTCCTTGGGGCGCATCTTTTGCCTTTGGCCTGCTGCCCATCGCCCACCGCCGGTCTGTCGCTGGCGCACTGGTTCTCTGTGCGTGTCGGAGGTCCTAGTCTCGTCCTCCAACTCCCCGCTCTTCCGTGTGCACCATTCCGCGAGTTGGGCGTCCTTGCCGTCGCGCTTGACGGCCTCCCATACTTCGAGGAGCGTCCAGAGCCTCCGGCCGGCGACCAGCTCTCCCCTCGGAAAGGTCCCCTGCTTCACCTTGTTGAAGATTGCCTGCGTAGTGACGCCGTAGATCTTCGCGAGGTCCGCAGCGGTAAGATTCACCGACCCACGCTCGCTTGGTTGGTGCGAACGCAAGTGTTCGAGCAGTTCCTTCTCCTTGATTCTGTCCAGCCGCGCCCGAGCCTCTCTCTGGAGGCCTTCCTCCAGCCCTTCTGACACCATGAACAGGCGCGCTTGCTTGAGTGACCAGGGCGGCGCGACGGCTTCCAGGGCCTTCAGAATCGCGGCTGCATTCTCTTGGTCGGGAATCCGTGCCTTAGAGTCAAGCGCGCGGCACGTGGCAATGTAGAGCCAGCGGTCGCGTAGCCTCGGCCTCAAGCCGTGAAGCGCTCCGTGTAGCAAGGTGCTCGCGTGGGGGTGGTTGGGATCTTGGTTGGCGCAGAACCGCTGCGCATACTCGAGGACCTTGCGTAACTCGTTGGCTTCTGGCTCCGTCAAGTCACCAAGGTCTCGCACCGCCTCTCCGGCGAGTCGCTCCTCGGGGCTTCCCGTCAGGGTCAAGCCAGCAAGGGCAACCGCGGTGCTGCGGAGCCCTTTGCCGGTCTTGAGCCACACACGCCAAACCCGCAGGGCGTCGAGCGAGTCGGGGTCAAGCCCCGCCTCGCATTCCTTGCGGAAGAGGATCACGGGGTGGTCAGGCACGGCGCACCTCCTTCTGCCGCTTCGGCGACGCGCCGGCCGCGGCCAGCAGCTCGTCGACTTCGCTCTCGATCCTCATGGCCGCCTCCAGGGTCGTTGCGTCCTTGGGCACGCTCTTGGCGAGGCCGAGGTAGTTGCGCTCAGCGACCGCCACGCTGTGCCCGAGTTGGCGCGCCGCCCGGTACGCGCTGGCGGCTCCGTAGATCGCAGGAGCGTTGACCAGGAAGGTCGCGCAGGTCTGGCGCAACCGCTGCCAAGTGAAGCTGGGCGATCCGTAGTCGCGGGAGAGGCGCTTGCGGGCGGCCTCGACGCGCGACCGCGACCACGGGCGCTTGCCGCCGAACACGTACGGCCCCTCCGAGCGCAGCTTCAGTGCGCGAAGCAGGTCGACCAGCGCGGGTGCCACCTCGAGGGAGACGGAGCGCTCGTGCTTGGTCTTGGTCGCCGTCGCGGCGAGCACGATCTCCTGCTCGTCGAAGTCGACCGACGCCCAACGAAGCGCGAGTACCTCGCCCACGCGGCACCCCGTGAGCAGCGTCACCAGCACGAAGGGACCGACCGGTTCGTGACGCAAAGTCGAGCCCTTGGGCTTTCGCCCTGCGTGCTCCTCGCGGGTCTCGTCGAAGGTGTCCGCGTCGTGGCGGAGCGCCGCCCCAAGCAGTTCTCGCAGTTCGGAGGGGCGCAGGAAATCCGGACGCGGGCGTGGCTCCGGTACCCGCGCGAGCCCGTCGGCGATCTTGTCGCGGTCGAGGCGAGGGGTGAGTCCAAGGCGCCGCCAGTGGTTCAAGGCCGCCTTGACCGAGCGCAGCCGCGAGTTGATCGACGCGGGAGATATGGTCCCGACGCCCGGCGCGCGCTCGCCTCGGCGCGCGCCCTTCACGACGCGCTGGCGCGGTCTCGCGATCAGCCATTCGCGGAATGCGGCCAGCCGGGGAAGGTCGAGGTCCTCAATGCAGGGCAGGCGTGTCTTGGCCGCCCAGACTGCGAACAAGTCGAGCCCTTCGCGGTAGGTCAGCACGGTCGCGGGGCGCAGTCGGTGACCGGCCGCTGCGAGGTAGTCGGCGACTGCCTCGGTGACGGTCGTCTCGGTGGGCGCCATCTCCCCGGCGGCCCGGGCGGCCTTCGACTGGGCTAGGTCGCGGCTCTTGCGGATCAGCCAGTCTCGCCGCGCCTCGGCGGTCGTCAGGCCAAGGCGCTTCAGCGACACCTCGCGGGCCTGGCCCGTGTAG
>RFHU01000381.1 GCA_003695705.1 Planctomycetota bacterium | reverse complement strand
TCGAAGAAGAAGACGAAGGCGTCGAAGAAGAAGACGAAGGCGTCGAAGAAGAAGACGAAGGCGTCGAAGAAGAAGACGAAGGCGTCGAAGAAGACGAAGGCGTCGAAGAAGACGGGAAGTCGTTAGGGCGAAGCCTTTGCAGGCGGAGCCCTGCGGCGGCTGCGTGGGTCGCCTGGGGGGGAGGCCCCGCGGCGTCTTGGCGGAGCGCGGGCCGAGCGGCCGAAGCGAGCCGTGCGGGGGGCAGCTTCCTGGAACGCAAGCAACTACGCCGAAACGGCTTGAAGCGAATTGGGGGGCGCGGGAATAGCGGGCGCGCTCCCTCGGTTCGAGGAACGATCCACCGACTCCATGGAGTTTCCACGCATGAAGCCCACGCACCTGGTTCGTCTTCTCGGCACCCTTGGCCTCGGGGGCCTGGCCCTCGCGGGCTGCAAGAGCTCTCCGAGCAACGCAGGGGAGGGTCCGGCCAGTCAACCGGCCGGCGAGGTGGCGAGTTGCGGGGCGGACGGCGCGAGCTGCGGCGGCGAGAAGGGGAGCTGCGGCGGCGAGAAGGGGAGCTGCGGCGGCGAGAAGGGGAGCTGCGGCGGCGAGAAGGGGAGCTGCGGCGGCAACGGATAGCCGCGGGCCCACTGCCTTCGTATCCACCGCTTGGCACGGGCTTGGGCCGTCCCCAAGCGCTCTTCGGCAGGGCGTCCGGCGTGCCTGCCTTCGGGCCGCCGGCGAACCGAGGAAGCATGCCGGCGGACGACCGCGGGGGGCAGGGGTTCCCGGCGACCGCGGTCGGCGGAGGGGTCTGCAACCGCTTGTTGGTTCTGGGGAAGAGCGGCCTCCCCGCCGGAGCGAGTGGGCTTCAGGCCGGCGGCGACGAAAGCGCCCAGGCGCTGAGGGCGTCTTGGACCGCGGCGCGGACCGCCGCCTCGCCGACCGCGCGGGCTGCGGCCAGGCAGGACTCCACCGCGGCGCTGATGCGTTCCTCCACCGCGGCTGCGCGAGCGCAATTCAGGGCGGCCTCCCAGACGTCGAGGACCTGCGCGCGGGAAGTCGGGCCGTGCCGCTGCGCCTGGGCGGCGACCGTCCACGCCCGGGCAGTGCGGTCCGCGGCCCGCTGGGCCTCGGCGGCGTGGCCTGCGCAGGGACGCGCGAGCCAGGCCGCGACGCAGGCGAGGGCCTCGGTGGGTGCGGGCTCGTCGTCGGCGAGGACGGCGCACGCGCGCCGGGTGGCGGCGAGGGCCGCGCGCACGCCTGCCTCGCTTCCCCAGCGGTCGAGGCCGAGCAGCCAGCTCAAGAATTCGGGCGGGCGGCGCACTTCGGGGGCGGCCAGCGCGGCGACGGGGTCGCCCGCGTAGGCGGCCAGCGCCAGGCGCTGGGGCGAGAGCGCGCCTGCGCGGACCTTGGCGCGCAGGGCCTCTGCGCGGGCCGCCGGATCGCCACCGGCCGCGGCGCGTTCGGCGCGGCGGAGCCCGTCGTCGCTCATCGCGCCTTCGTCCCTGAGGGCGCGCGGCCCGGAGGAGCGGCCGCGCCGGTCGGTGACCCTCGCGTTGCTGGGGCCGGACCGCCGGCGGCGCGCGGACTTCCTTCGCTCGACGCAGGAACCGGAGCCCACGCGGTCCAGCCCCAGAGCTCGTCGGGCCCCGCCACGGGGATGAAACCCCGCGCCGCGAGCGCCTTCTTCAGCCACGGGTGCCGGCGGAGGGCGAAGGGATCGCGCCAGGCGGCGAGTGGGTCGTCGGGCCAGCCCGGGGGAGGCGGTCGCAGGACCAAGGCCGGGGGCGTGCGCGCGAGGTCGAGCGCGACCTGGGCGGGCCCCGCGGTGGCCCCGCCCACGTAGCGCGACGCCGGGGCCCTGCGGGCGAGCAAGTAGAGTTCCGGGCGCCAGCCCCACACGAAGATGCGCTCGGACGGGCGCGTGCGCGCCGCCGTCCAGGCGGCCACACGCTCGAGAGCCTCCCGCTCGGCCCCGCGCGGGCCGCCGCCCTCGGCGTCGATCCGGCCCAGCGGGCGGGTCAGCGCGACCGCCTCCACCGCGGCGGTCGCGACCGCCCAGGCCAGCAGGGCGCCGGCCACCCAGCGGTGTTCGCGCCGCCGCAGTTCGTGCAGAGCGTCCCGCAGGCGGAGGAGCGCCAGCGGCAGCAGGGCCGGCGCGAGCAGCATCCAGTAGTGTCCGCTCCAGCGCAGGCCCACCGAAACGGCGACGAGGCCGCAGAGGCCGAGGGCCAGCGCGGCCACCCGCAGGCGCTCCTCGCCTGTGGGTTCGAGACGCGGCGCCTCGGCCAGGGCGCGCAGGAGTCCGGCCGTGCCCAGGAGGCCCACGGCGCTCGCCAGAAGGGGCAAGAGACCGTCGAGAAGCCGCAGCGGCAGCGGAAGCGGGGCGACGGCGAGGTCCGCGGGGAGGGGGTCGGCCGCGGCGAAGGCAGCGAGCGGTTCTCCGCCGCTCGTCCCCCACTCCCAGAGGAAGGAGAGGTAGTCGCCGAGGACGCCATGAAGGGCGAAGCCGGCGAGGAGCGCACCCAGCGGGACCAGGCCGCCGGCGAGGGCCAGGCCCAGGGCGCGCAGGAAGGCGCGCAGCTTGTTTCCCGCGGAACGCGACGCCTCCCAGCCGGCCAGGAGGGGCTCCACGGCGACGAGGAAGACCGCTTGCTCCTTGCATACGACGGCCGCCCCCAGGCAGGCGCCGGCGAGCGCCTGGCGCGCCGCGGCGCGTCCGCGCCCCGCGAGGCCCACCCGCAACCAAAGGTAGCCGGCCACGCACAGGTTGACCCAGGGCTCCTTGTTCGAACTCAGTCCTTCGTAGCGCAGCAGAGCGTAGGCGTAGAGGGGCGCGGCGGCCCACGCCAGCCAGGCTGGGCGGCAGGTCTCGCGCAGGGTGCAGGCGAGGAGGAAGCCCGTGGCCCCGATGGCCAGCGAGGTCGCTGCGTCCGCCACCCCGAAGGGACGCTCCAGGCTCCCGAACAGGTAAAGGACCTGGTGCGCGTGCAGGTTCCAGGGCCACGAGAACAGGCTCTCGCCGTTGGCGCGCAGGAAGGCCGCCAGGGCCGCGTACTGGGCTTCGTCCACCGAGCGCCCCGCGCGGGTGAGGGCGAGCGCGCAGCGCGCCAGGGCGACCGCCAGCGCCACCGCGGCGAGGCCCCACGCACTGGCTCGCGAACGGCCCGGCGCGGGAGCCGAGGCAGGCCCCGCCCGCCGGCGCGCGAGCGCGTCGGCCAGCGCGAGGGTCCCCAGCGAGCCCCAGGCGACCAAAATCCACGCCACGCGCGCATTCTACGCTCGTGGCGGGCGAGCGCCTCCGCAGGATCCGCTGGCGCGCGCAAGCGCCCTGGAGCTAGGCTCGGGCGAGGAGGTTTCCGTGCGCGTTCAATTCCTGGGTGCGGTTCGCTCGGTCACCGGCTCCATGCACGTCATCGAGGCCAACGGAAAGCGGGTGCTGCTCGAGTGCGGGCTGTACCAGGGCAAGCGCAAGGAGGCCATGAAGCGCAACCGCGAACTTCCCTTCGACGCGACCGGCATCGACGTCTGCACCCTGACCCACGCGCACATCGACCACTCGGGGAACCTCCCGAACCTCGTCAAGAGCGGTTTCCGCGGTCGCATCCACGCCACGGCGGCGACCGCCGACCTCGCCAAGGCCCTCCTCCTCGACTCCGCGAACATCCAGGCCCAGGACGTCGCCTACCTCAACCGCAAGGCGCGCAAGTCGGACCCCACGGCGCCCCTCGTCGAGCCCATTTACACCGAGGAGGACGCGCGCGAGGCCTGCCGGCGCTTCCAGCTCCTCGACTACCACCAGCCGACGGAACTCTGTCCGGGCATTCGCGTGACGCACTACGACGCGGGGCACATCCTCGGCAGCGCCGTCTCCGTCTACGAGGTCGAGGAAGGCGGACGGACGGTGCGCATCGGCTTCACGGGCGACCTCGGCCGGCCGTACCACCCGATCCTGCGCGACCCGGAGCCGCTTCCGCCCATCGACTACCTCATCACCGAGAGCACCTACGGCGACCGCACGCACGAGGCCGTGGGCGCCATGAAGAGCAAGCTGCGCGACGTGGTCCGAGAGACTTTCGAGCGCGGCGGGCGGGTGATCATCCCCGCCTTCGCCGTCGGCCGCACTCAGAATGTGGTCTACACCCTCGCCCAGCTGTTCCACGAGGGGGAGCTCCCCCGCGTCCCCGTCTTCGTCGACAGCCCCCTCGCCGTCGACGCCACCAAGGTCTACCGCGACCACCCCGAGTGCTACGACGTCGAGACCCGGCAGCTCATGGAGTCCATGGGGCATAGCCCCCTCGGCTTCGACCTCCTTACCTACACCCGGAGCACGGAGGAGTCCAAGGCCCTCAACTTCCGCAAGGGGCCGTGCGTCATCATCGCCGCCTCGGGAATGTGCGAGGCCGGGCGGATCCTGCACCACCTCAAGCACGGCCTGATCCGCGAAGAGAACACGGTTCTCATCGTCGGCTACCAGGCGGAAGGGACCCTGGGGCGCAAGCTCATCGAAGGCGAGCCCCGGGTGCGCATCTTCCGCCGGGAATACCGGGTCAAGGCGCGCATCGTGAAGCTCAACGGGTTCAGTGCCCACGCCGACCGCGACGAGCTCTCCACGTGGATCAAGCACGTCGACGGCGTACGGCAGGTCTTCGTCGTCCACGGGGAGGAAGCGGCCTCCTTGGCGTTCGCTGCGACCCTGGAGGGCCTCGGGCTCTCGGCCCACGTGCCCACCCCTCTCGAGTCCGTCGAACTCTGAGCGCAGGCTGCCGGGCCCGCGCCGGCCAGCGGCGAGTTCCGGGCGTGCACCGCGGGGAGCGCCTCGGCTTCACCGACGCGCTGCCGGAGACGGGAGGAGATCGGTTACCCTACCTCCCCGGAGGTGACCATGCTTCGCTCCTTTCGCCGCGCCGCCCTCCTGGCCGCCGTCGTGTCGACGGGCTGCATCGCCCAGGTGCAGTACAGCCCCAACCCCAACCTGCTGGCCGAGATCGGCTACGAGCAGGGGCGAGTCCTCTTCGCGCAGATCCTCACCCGCGTGCGCCAGCCGCGCATCCAAAACGTCGAGGTCACGCCCGAGTGGTTCACCTTCGACGTTTCGGGCCTGCAGGTGCATTGGGGCTGGTACGGCTACACGGTCGGCAACCGCGTGCAGATCTTCTTCAACAACATCCGCAACATCGACTACTACGAGAACGAGCGGATGATGATCTACGACCTCGCCGGGCGGCGGATCGCGCAGTTCGACATGCTCAATCGAAGCGACGGGCTCCGCTTCCTCGACTTGGTCGCGGCGTTCCAGAACCTGGGCGGCCAGTGGCCTGGTCCGGAGAACCCCAGCCCCGAGCCCCCCACCGCGCCGGCGTCCTCGGAGCAGCCCGAGGAGAACCTCCGGCAGCCGCTCCTCGACGACGCGCCGCCCGAGCCCGAACCGGAGCCAACCTACCGCGACGACGCCTCCGGGGGCGAGGAAGGACGCACCCGCAACCTGCTCGACGAAGACTGATCCCCGCGGCGGGCGCGGTCGCGTGCGCGCGCCCGGCAGGGCCTCGCAGGGAGAGGCCACTCCGCAGGGAGGGGAAGCGAAGCGTGCCGCGTGTGAGCTGGCTGATGCCCGTCCGCAACGCCATGCCCTACCTCCCGGCGGCCCTGGAGTCCATCGCCCGCCAGACCTACTGCGACGCGGAAGTCCTCGCCTGGGACAACGGCTCGACGGATGGTTCGCGGGAGGTGCTCTCCGCGTGGGTCGGGGAGCGCCTCCCCGGGCGCGCGTTCCTCGATCGACCTCTGGCGCTCGGGGCCTCGCGCGCACGGCTGGTCGAAGAGAGCAAGGGCGAATACCTCGCCTTCCTCGACGCGGACGACGTTGCCGAGCCCAGCCGCCTCGCGCGACAGGTCGCCGTGCTCGACGCCTCGCCCGAGCTCGTCGCGGTGGGGTCTGCGGCGCGCATCATCGACGGCGAGGGCCGGTCCACCGGGGAGACGTGGCGCTACCCCACCGACCCCCGCGAAGCTCGCTGGGAGCTCTTCTTCGCCAATTGCCTGGTTACCTCGAGCGTCCTCGCTCGCCGCGCAGCGATCCTCGCCGCCGGCAACTTCCGTGCGCTCGACGCCGGCGAGGACTACGAGCTCTGGCTGCGCCTCCTCGAGCGCGGCGAGGTGCGCAGCCTGCCCGAGCCGCTCGTGCGCTACCGCAGGCATCCCAAGTCCGTTTCGTCCGCCAGCTCCGGGGCGGAGCGCGCCGCGCGCGCGCGCAGGCTCGCTCGAGCCCACGCAGCGCGTCTCTTCCCTGGCGTCCCACGAGCTCAGGCCTTGCGCGTCTGGGAAGAGCGCTCTCCCTACGGCGGCCGCCGCGGGCCGGGGACGTGGCGCAGCGTCCGCATCGGACACCGCATGGCGCGGGCCATGGCCCGCCAGCGCGGCTGGGATCCCGCCGACGTGGTTCGGCTCCCCGCGGTGGAGCGAGTCCTCACCCGCCCGCGGCGACGCGACCGCCTCCGCGAAGGCCTCGGTCGTCTGGGGGCGCGGGCCGCGGGCCTGGGCCTGGGCGCGGGGGCGCATGCCTTGGCTCGGACTCGGCGCCAGCGCTCCGGAGCGTCTTCGCTGCGCCGGGTCGTGTTCGTGGTTTCGGAGGGCTTCTCCCTCGACGCATGGGCACGCCTGGGCCTCCTCGAGCGCCATCTGGCCTACTTCCGCCGCTACCTGGAAGTCGGCATCGAGGTCACGCTCGTCAGCCCGGCCGGTGCGGTGGAGGAGCGCTATCGAGACGCCCTGGGAGGAATTCGGCTCGGCTACGGTCCGCCCGGCCTCAGCCCCGACGCCTACCGGGTCTTGCTTCCCCTCGTGCACGGGCGCACTTTCGCTGCGGCGGACGCCATCGTCTCCTTGCAGGTGCGCGCGGGAGCGCAGGCCCTTCGGGCCGCGCGCCTCTGGGGCCGACCCTTCGTGGCCCGGGCGGGCTACCTGCCCTCCCTCAACGCCGAGGCGGCGGGCGCGTCCGGGGAGCAGGTGCGTCGCGAGGCCGAGCGGGAAGACGCCCTCTTCGCGGCCGCCGCGCGCGTTCTGGTCACCTCGCCCCGGATGGCGGACGCCCTGGCGCGGCGAGGCGCGGTCGCCGCCTCGCGCGTGCGCGTCGTCCCCAACCCCGTCGATGTGGACCGCTTCCGACCCAATCCCGAGGTGCGTCCCGAAGTGGACGTGGTGTGCGTCGCGGGTCTGCGCGCGAACAAGAACCTGTCCCTGCTCCTCGACGCGGTCGTCGCCCTGAGCGCCAGCGCCTGGGTGATCGGGGACGGCCCCCTCGGCGACTGGTTGCGCGCTCGCTACGTGGACCAGCCCCGCATCCGCTTCCTGGGCTGCGTCCCCAACGAAGAACTCCCCGCCCTGCTCCAACGAGCCCGGGTGTTCGCCTTTCCGACCCGCTACGAGGGGCACCCCAAAGCCGTGCTGGAGGCGCTGGCCTGCGGTCTGCCCGTGGTCGCCACCGCCGTTCCCGGCGTCGCGGACCTCGTCGAGCACGGTCGGACCGCCCTCCTCGCCCCCCTCGAGGGCGACGGGTTTCGCGCCGCCCTCGCGCGCGCGCTTTCGGACCCCACCCTCGCGGCCCGGCTTGGGGCTGCCGGTCGACGGCTTGCAGTGGAGCGTTTCGCGAGCGAGCGGGTTCACACCCTGGAGCGGGAGGCCATCGAGGAAGCGGCACGGGAGGGCGTCGCGCCGGAGCCCGGCTCCCTCGCCGCCTGGTGGGCCTCGTGAGCGCCCGCGCGCGACCCCCGGCTCCGCCATCCGACGCTCGGCGCCCCCCGCGCTACCGGCGCCCCGGGGACCGGGCCGAGCGGGCGCTCCGCCTCGGGCTCCTGGCGGCGGCCCTCGCGCGCCGCGAGTGGCAGAGCCGCTACCGGCGTTCGCTGCTGGGGCCGGCCTGGTCCTTCCTCAAGCCTCTCCTGACCATGGGGGTCCTCGTCCTTCTCAAGGAGGCCGTCGGAATCTCCAGCGGTGGGTTCCCCTACGCCGTCTTCGCCTGCGCCGCCGTCGTCCCCTGGACCCTGTTCAGCACCGGGCTCGGCACCGCCGCGAGCAGCGTGTTCTCCAACGCGGCGCTCCTGCGCAAGGTGGACGCCCCGCGCGAGGCCTTTCCCCTGGCGGCGGTGGTCGTCTCGCTCATCGACTTCTGCATCGCCGCGGGCATTCTCCTCGCGCTCATGGCCGCGCACGGAGTGGCCCTCGGCCCCCGCGCCCTGCTCGCCTTCCCCCTCGCCGCGCTCACCGCGGCCTTCACCTACGCCCTCGGCCTCGCCCTGGCGGCGGTGGGCACCTACCAGCGCGACGTGATCTACGGGCTCCCCTTCTTCATCCAAATGGGCCTCCTCGTCTCGCCGGTGGCCTACCCTACCTCGCTCGTGCCCGCGGCCTGGCTTCCCATCTACGCCCTCAACCCCATGGTGGGGATCGTGGAGGGCTTTCGCGCGGTGCTCCTCCGCGACGCCTGGCCGGACCCGGCCTTGCTCCTGCCCGCGGCGCTGGTGACCGCGCTGACCTTCTTCCTCGGCTGGCCCCTCTTCCGCCGCGTCTCTCCCTACTTCGCCGACGTCCTGTGAGCGCGCCCATCGTCTCGGTTCGTGGCCTCTGGAAGCGCTACGGGCTCCCCTCGCCCGCCGCCGCCGTCGCGCGTTGGTTGGGGCGCCCACGGCCCGAACGCTGGGCCTTGCGGGCGGTGGACCTCGAACTCGCCCGCGGGGAGAGCGTCGGCCTCCTCGGCCGCAACGGAGCCGGGAAGTCCACCCTCCTCAAGGTGCTCGCGGGAGCGAGCCCGCCGACCCACGGCGAGGTCTCGGTCCCCGCCCGCCTGTTCCCCATGATCGAGCTGAACGCGGGCGTCCATGAGGAACTGACCGGGCGCGAGAACGCCTACCTGCTGGGGGCCTTCCTCGGGCTCTCGCGTCGCGACCTCCGCCGCCGTCTGGGGGCCATTGCCGAGTTCAGCGAGCTGGGCGAATGGTTCGACGAACCCTACTGGAAGTACTCGAGCGGTATGCGTGCCCGCCTCGGCTTCTCCACGGCGGTGAACGTGGACGCCGAGCTGCTGCTCGTCGACGAGGTGCTCGCGGTCGGCGACCTCCCCTTCCGGCGCAAGTGCCTCGCGCACCTCGCGGAGCTGCAGCGGCGCGGCACCTCGCTGCTCGTCGTTTCCCACGACCTCCGCCAGCTCGAGCGCCTCTGCGACCGAGCCGTCTACTTGCGGCAGGGCGAGGTCGCCGCCCGCGGGCCCTGCGCCGAGGTCATCAGCGAGTACACCCGCGACACCGCACGCCGGCGCACGAACGAGGACGGGCTGCCCCTGCCGGAGCCCGAGCAGCCGGTCGCGGTCGCGGCCCTGGAGCTGCGCGACGAAGTCGGCCGCCCCTGCGCCTGCTTCCGCACCGGAGACGCCCTGCGCCTTCGCCTGCGCTACCGCAGTCAGGTTCGCCAGGCGGGCGCGACGGTGTCCTTCAGCGTCATCAACGACCAGCTCGCGGTTCTCGGTTCCTTCGGTCGCGCGCTGGACCTCGAGCCCGGAGACGAGGGAACGCTCGCCTTGCGCATTCCGAGCCTCCCCTTGCTGACCGGGGTCTACGCGCTCAACGTCCGCTTCCGCACCCGCGAGGGAGCGAAGCTCGCCCACGCCGAGGGCGCTGGCGGCTTCGAGGTCGTCTCCCCTGCACCCCTCCTGCGGCACTCCGAGGGGGGGATGGTGCACATCGCGGTCGAGTGGGAAGAGGTTTCCCCTCCGGGATCCAATCGAGAGGCCGCGGACTCATGAGCTTGCGCGTGTGCGTGGCCCACATCCACCCGCCGGGGGCGTGGTCGGAGACCTTCGTGCGCGCTCACGTCGAGGAGCTCCCCTGCGAGGTCGTGGAGCTGGTCGGCGGCGAACTTCCCTCGCGTTACGCCGACGGCCGCCCGCTCGTTCGGCCGCCCCACGGGGTGCGCGCGCGGGCGCGGGCCGCCCTTCGCGCCCGCTTGCTCGGCGAGAACGAAGCCGAGCGTGTGCGGCGTGCCCTCTCCGAGACCCTCCGCCGGGAGCGCGTCGACGTAGCGCTCGCCGAGTACGGCCCGGTGGGGGTCGAGCTGCTCGCGCCCTGCCGCGCGGCCGGGGTCCCCCTGGTGGTGTGCTTCCGCGGCTACGACGCAAGCAATCGCGAGGTCCTCGCCCGGGTCGGGCCCCGCTACCCCGACTTGTTCCGTGCGGCGGCCGCGGTCGTGACGACTTCGGAGGACCTTGCCCGCCGCCTGCGCGAGCGGGGCGCTCCCGGCCACAAGCTGCACGTCATCCCCTCGGGGACCGACCTCGTGCGCTTCCGCCCGGGCGACCCCGCGGCCGCGCCGCCGCGCTTCCTCTTCGTGGGGCGCCTGGTGGAGAAGAAGGGTCCGTTCTTCCTCCTGGAGGCCTTCCGCCGCGCGTACGCGGAGCGCGCGGACCTGCGCCTGGAGGTCGTCGGGGACGGCCCCCTCGCTGTTGGCTGCCGGCAACTCGTTCGCGCTTGGGGTCTCGCCGCGGCGGTCGAGTTCGCCGGTCCTCTCCCGCACGCGGAGGTGGCGCGCCGCATGGCTTCGGCGCGCGCCTACGTGCAGCACTCGGTGACCGCCTCGAGCGGGGACGTCGAGGGAACGCCGAACGCCGTGGTCGAGGCGAGCGCCGCCGGGCTTCCGGTCGTCTCCACCCGGCACGGAGGCATCCCCGAGGCGGTCCGCGCGGGAGAGACGGGGCTGCTCGTGGACGAGGGCGACGTCGCCGGGACCGCCGCCGCGCTCCTGCGCCTGGCCGAGGACCCCGACTTCGCGCGCCGGCTCGGAGCAGCGGGGCGGGAGCACGTGGAGAGGCACTACGACCGGGAGATCAGTCTGCGGCGCCTCGAGGTCCTCCTGCGCGCGGCCGCCAGCCAGCCGCGCTGACGGGCGGCGACTGCCCCGTCCGAGACGCGGGTGCGCTACCCTCGGGGTCGTCGTGAACCCCCGCCCCGAGCCCGCGCCACCCCGCGCCGCCGTGGCGCTCTTCGTCTACCGGCGCCCGGACCTCACCCGGCGCGTCTTCGAGACGGTGCGCGCGGCCCGTCCACCGCGCCTCTACGTCTTCGCCGACGGCCCGCGCCCGGGCGAGGAAGGGCGCTGCGCCGCGGCGCGCGAGGCCACCGAGGGCGTCGACTGGCCCTGCGAGGTCGTGCGCGACTACGCAGACGAGAACCTCGGCTGCCGGCGCCGCGTCGTTTCGGGGCTCGACGCCGTCTTCGCGCGCGAAGAGGCGGCCATCATCCTCGAGGACGATTGCCTGCCCGACCCCACCTTCTTTTCCTTCTGCGAGGAGCTCCTGGCGCGCTACGCCCAGGAGCCCCGGGTCGCGGCGGTGAACGGGAGCGCGTACGCGGAAGGCGCTGCCGCTGGCTGCGACTACCGCTTTTCGCGCTATCCCCACTACGGAGGCTGGGCTACCTGGCGGCGAGCCTGGCGTCTCTTCGACGGCGGGTTACGAGACTGGCCGACGTTGGGCGAGGCATGGTTGGCCGAACGGTTCGCCGATCCGGAGGTCGTCGCCTTCTGGCGGGAGCGCTTCGAGATCACCCATCAGGGCTGGCTCGACTCGTGGGGCTATGGCTGGACCTTCGCCTGCTGGAGGACCGAGGGGCTCTGCGCGACGCCCCGGCGGAACTTGATCCGCAACCTCGGATTTCGAGGCGACGCCACGCACACCGCCCACGAGAGCCCCTTCGCGGACTTGCCGACCGGGGCGATCCCGCCTCCGCTGCGGCATCCGCACCGGGTGGTTCGCGACGAGGAACGGGACCGCGCCACCCAGGCGCTGATGCTCTCCGAGCTCCCCCGGCGCCCCGAAGCGGCCGCCGCGCGTCCGGGGGCCGCGGTGCTCCCGACAACGGCCGCGGGGACGCGCGCTCCTCTCGGGTCCCACGGGCCGATGCGCTGGGCTTTCCTGAGCGCGCGGGGGGCGAGGGGCTGCGAGGCGCTCGCCCGCGCCCTCGAGGCGCGGGGAGACCGCGTGGTGCGCGTCGTCCACGGCGCCTGCGCGGACGCCGCGGCCACGCGCCTTCCTCTGGACGCACGCCCCGAGCTTGGCCTGCGCAGGATCCTGCGGGAAGTCCGCCCGCACGGCGTGCTCGCGTTCGACCTCCACGGCCCCGCGGGGTGGAGCCCGGAGCTGCTGCGCGTTTGCCGGCGTGCGGCGCCCACCGCATGGTGGCTCGAGGACGCCTACTCCTTCACGGGGCGCTGCCTGGACCCAGCGGGCTGCCGGGCGTTCCTGCGCGGTTGCGACGCGGACTGCCCCACGCCGGCGGAGTACCCGCCGCTTCCCCGGTCGCGCATTGCGCGCGCCTGGGCCGAGCGGCAGCGCCTGCTCGCCGACCTGCCCGACCTGATCGCCCTCTGCGCCAGCGAACTCCTCGCGCGAGAAGCCCGTGCGGGGCTCTGGCACGGGCACCGGGTGGTGGCCTTGCCTCGCCCGGTGACGCTCGCGGCCCTGCGCGGTGGGGGACGAGAGACCGCGCGCCGCGCGCTCGGCTGCGCCGCCTCCGCGCTTGCGCTGCTCGTTCCGGCGACCTCCCTGGAGGAGCGCCGCCAGGGCGCCGTCCTCCTTGGCGAGGTCCTCGCCCGCGTCCCTCCGCCATGGGAACTTTGGCTGCTCGGGCGAGCGCCGCTACCCCCCCTCCCGGCGGGCGTGCGCGTCCGCGCCTTCGCCGAGGCGGATCCCCTAGGGCGCGCGTTGGCCTTCGCCGCTTCGGACGTACTCCTGCAGCCCGCGCGGCGCGAGGCCTTCGGCGACGAACTCGTCGAGGCCCTCGCCTGCGGTACGGCGGTGGTGACCACTCCGTCCGGGGGCGCCGAGGAACTCGCGCGCGCGGTGCCCGGGAGCCCGGTCTTCGTCGCCGAGCGCGCCAACGCTCGCGACCTAGCGGACGCGCTCGAGTCCTTCCTCTCCGTGCGCGCCTCCGGACGACTCTCCGCGAACGCGGCCCGGGCGACGGCGGCGCGGCACGACGCCACCTTCGTAGCGGAGCGCGTGCGCGCGCTTTTCCGGGAAGCCTTCCCCGCAGCCGGGTCGCGATCGAAGCGCGGCGGCCTTTGGCGAGCGCTGCGCACGCCGCGTGGCCCGCGCGCGGAGGCGCTCCGCGCCGCCTTCGCCGAGGTCCTCGCCCGTTCTCCGCGCCGCGCCGAGCTGCGTCACTACCACGAGGACCCGCGCTCGGTCGACGCCATCGCGGCCGACCTGGCCACGGGTCCCGAGGCCCGACGGCAGGCGGCTCGGCGGCGAGCCCGCGCCGGTTGGCGCAGCCTTGCCGCCGGGGAGGTCCGTCCTCTGGGCGACGTCGTGCGCGCCGCCTTTGCCTGCGAGGCGCGGGACTGGGAGGGGACGCTCTTCGTCTACGCTCCGGGAAAGGCCGGCGAGGTCTTCTACCTGTGCGGACTCGCCGCGGCCCTCCGCCGGCGGATCCCGCGCGCGCGCCTGGTCCTGCGGACTCTGCCGACCTACGCCGCCGTGGCGGAGGGAGCTGCGCCGAGCTTCGATTCCGTGGAGCCCTTGCGCGCGCCCTCCCTCGTGCGACTCGCGGACCGGGTCGCTGCGGCCAACGCCTGCTACGCCTGGCCCGGCTTCGCCGTCGTCGGCGCCGCCCTTCACGTCGCGGCCTTTCGCTCCCACGGATGGTTTCGAGAGGATCCGCTGGTGAGCGCGGGGCCCTTCCCCTACGCCTTCGCCGATGCCCTGGGCTGTCCGAGGGACGACGTCCGTCTCCCGGGCTGGAAGCGTGGCGCGGGCGCCGGCGCGCAGCGCCTCGCCCTGGCCTTCCCCACGGCCAACCATCATTCGAGTCGGCGGGGAGGCCTCGCCTTCGCTGCGGCCGAGTGGGCGCTGTTGGGGGAAGCGGCGCGCGCGCACGGCCTGCTGCCGATCGCGCACGGCCTGCCCGACCCAGGTCGCCCGGAACTTCCCGGCTGGGTCTGGTCGGAGGCGACGCTGCCCGAACTGTTTGCCCTCTTCCCCCGCGCGGATTGGGTCGTAGGCCCCAACAGCGGCGCCGTGTGGGCTGCCTGCGCCCTCTCGCCCGGCCAGGTGTTCCTGCTCGACGACAGCGAGCAGAGCGAAGGCGCCCACGGGCGGTACCGGCTTGCGGACTGCGGGGAGTTCCTCGACCTCGCCCGCTGCGCGCAGATCCGCCTCGACCCCAGCGGTGCCGACGACGCGCGTGCTTTTGCCCGCCTCCTGGCCTCCTTCGAATCCGTCCCCCTTCAGCCGAAGAGGGAGGCGTAGAGGGCGCGCATCCGTGCGGCCACGCGGCGCCAGTCGAAGCGGAGTGCCCGTGCGCGCGCGCGCACCGCGAGGCGGGCGCGCAGGTCAGCGTCGTCGATGAGTCGTCGCGTCGCCTCGAGGTGCGCGCGGGCGTCCCCGCGGGGAACGAGCAAGGCCGCGTCTCCCGCGTACTCCCGCACGTCGCCCACGTCGCTCGCCACGAGCGGAGTTCCGCAGGCGAGGCCCTCCAGGAGGGCGTTGTTGGCGGTCGCGGCGTGCAGAGGGAGCAAGCAGGCGGTCGCCTGCCGGTAGAGCGAGCGGAGCGCCGAGTCGTTGAGCCCCGCGCGGAGCGCGGCGCCCGTCCCGGCCAGGTCTCGCGCTCGGCCGGCCTCGCACACCACCGTCGCGCGGACCCCGTCGCGCACCAGAGCCGCAAGGACCTCTTTCGCACAGACGAAATCCCGCAGATAGTGGCCCACGAGCAGCACGTGCGGTTCGGCGGGCAGGGGCTCCTCCGTCGCCGGAGCGAAGAAGTCTACGTCCACGCCGTGCGGGACGTGGTGGACCCTCGCGGCGCCGACGCGCTCGCGGAGGAGTGGGAGTTGGCTGCGGCCGACGGCGACGACGGCGTCCAGGCCGCGCAGGTGCCGATCGTCGCGCAGCAACGCACGGTGCACTCCCGGTGGGTTGTGGAAGGTGGCGACGACCACGTTGCGGTGGCTTCGCATCCGCGCGGTCCAATAGAGCTGCGAGTCTCCGTAGAGGAAGTGGTAGAGCGCGCGGGGGCAGCGCATGCGGCGGGAGAGCGCCGCCGCCTCCACGCAGAACTCGTCGCCGCCGTAGTAAGCAATTGGCGTTCTCGATGCGAGGAGGCGGTAGTAGAGGGTCCAGAGGATCCGGCGGCGAAGCCTTCCGGAGGGCGGTTCGAGGAGTTCCCCCTCCGGGAGGTAGTGGACCAGTCGGTCGTAGCCGGAGTGGGCGCCGTGGTGCGCAATGCGTCGGCCGACGAAGCGTAGCGGCGACGGCGGCGTGTTACTGCTCGGCGACACGGAGGTCGAGGTCTCCGATGCGGACCGAGTCGCCCGGCTCGAGTACCGCCTGGTCGTGCACCGCTTCGTCGTTGACCGTCACCAGACCAGGCAAGGGGGTGACGTTGTAGAGACGGAGCCCACCCGGCGTGGGCACCAGCAAGGCTGCCTTGTAGGGAGCGTCGGCCGCGAGGCGCAGGTCGCACGAGGTGGCGTGGCCAATCTGCAGGGGTCGGGCGACCTCCAGGCGGAGGTCGCGGTCTCCGCGGCGGGCGAGGAGAAACCAGGCGGGTGGGGGTCCCTCGGTCGGAGGAGGGCCAAGGTTGGGAGGTGCGTCGCTGGGGGAGGGTTCCGCGGGGCCGAGGACCTCCTGGACGCGGAAGCGCTGGGTGGGCGGTTCGACCCACTGCTCGGGGTCGGGGGGCGGCGGCAAGTGCGGGTCGGCCAGCGCCCCAGGAGCCCAGGCGAAGCGCACGCGGAACTTCTCGGAGAGGTGTACGTCGACGCCGGGCTTGAACCAGGTCAGGGAGGAGATTGCGGCTTTGCCCAGGCTGGTGGAGTTCGTCCGGGAGAGGGGCTCGAGGAGGAAGTGAGCGCCGACGCGGCGTACGCGGGCATGCCGGCGCGAGACGATGGGGTTGTCGATGCGAAGTTCGCAGTCCGCACCCCGGCCAAGGGTCAAGACCTCGGTGTTGTACGAGTGCTCGCTGATGAGCTTGCCCCGGGTGAAGAGCTGAGCGCGGAAGGCGTAGGCGGGGCCCTTGCCCCACAGTCCGCGGGCCTCGTGGCCGTCGCCGCCTCGCGCCGCGACCGCCAGGAGGAGTTCGCAAAGTTCGCTGGGCCCACGGAGCCGCGCACCGCGCGGGCCCGAGGGAGCGCGCCCGGCGAGGAGGCGAAGGAAGTCGAGGCTGGCCGAGTGGGCCGCCTGGTAGCGGGCGCGCGGCTCGCGCGCCGTCAGCCACGCGACGAGCCGCGCCGTTCCTTCCGAGACGTCGGGTTCGAACTCGCGGGGGTCGGGGACGTCGCGTTCGCGCTGTGCCGCGCGGAGTTCCTGGCGCGTCGCGCCCGGGAAGGGCCAGCGCCCGGTGAGGCAGCGGTAGAGGATGACCCCGATCGCGTAGAGGTCGACGCGCACGTCCGGTTCGATGCCGGCGTCGAGGGACTCGGGGGGGAGGCACTGCTGCCGGCCACGGTCTTCGCCGACCGGCCGGAGCAGGCCAAGGCCTTTCACGCGGGGGGTCGAGGCCTCGTCCAGCACCACACAGCCGGGCTCCAGGGAGCCGTGCGCCAGGCGGCGCTCGGCGGCGAAGGCGAGTCCCTCCACCACGGGCTGCAGGAGGGCGAGGGCGGCCTCCTCGCCAAGGCGCCCCGAGGCAAGGAGCTCGGCGAGGCTCCGCCCTCGACATGGTTCGGACACCACGTAGGCCAGCCCTGTCTCGTCGCACCGCGCCACCTCGCGCGAGGAAAGGAGGTTCGGGTGCCGGAGGCCCACCGCGCGCCCGGCCAGCTTGAGGAAGAGCTCCTCTTCGCGCTGGTGCCGGACGAGTTGCGGGTCGAGGACCGTGAGCTCGACGAGGGGCTCGTCGGCGCGGGCGGCCTCGAGCGTCGCTAGGTGGCCAAACTGTCCAGTAATGGCCTTGACGCGGTATTCGGCGACCTGGGGGAGCGCGTCGAGGTGCCAGCGGTCGAAGCGCCCGGTGGGTGGCTCTCGGTTGGACACGACGGAATCGTAAGCGGGACCTCTGCGGAACGCGAGCGGTCGTTGCGGTGCGCGCGCGCACCGCAGTGAGCCCGGGCCTAGGTTCCGCCTCGCGATGGTGCGCTGCTGGGTGCGTCCCTGGGGGTTTGCAGGGACGCTCGTCGCCATGAGTCTGCTTCGAAAAGTTCGGTTGCCCCTGCCCCGCCGCGTCTTCGCCCGCGCGAGCTAGGCCGGAGACGCTTCGAGGCGGACCTGATGCCCGAGACGCTGGAGGCGTGCGACGAGCCTGCGAGTTACTCGGGAAGAGTTGCGCCGATCGAAGGAGTTCTCGCCCAGGTCCTGGTAGGGAATCGCCCTCGAGAGGAGGTGCCAGATCGCATGGAGGATCGAGTGGGCGACGGCGACCTGGCGCGCATGCTGCCGCGCTTGGCGGCGAGCCTGCGGTATCGGCTCGAGAGGTAGCCCTTGGCGGTTGAATTCCGGTACGTGTCGATCCGCGGTGCGATGGGCGAAGGCCCACCTCGAGGCGGACCCTAGAATGCCCCCGTGGCCTTCCTGCGGGCAGTGAATTTGTGGCGCTCCTACGGCGAGGCCCTGGCCCTGAGTGGCCTGGACCTCGAGGTCGCTGCGGGATCGGTCTACGGCTTCATTGGTCCCAACGGAGCGGGCAAGAGCACCACGCTGCGCATTTTGGCCACGGTGGACCGACCGGACGCCGGAAGGGTGTGGATCGCGGGCCTGGACGCACAGAGACATCCCGAAAAGGTCCGCCGCGTGCTCGGCTTCATGCCGGACGCCTACGAACTCGACGAAGACCTGACCGTGCGCGACCTACTGCACTTCTTTGCGCGCGTCTACCGCCTGCCGCCGAAGGACCGCCGTCGCCGGGTAGCGCAGGCCATTCGCCTCACGCGAGTGGGCGAGGTGGTCGACAAGAAGTGCGCGAGTCTCTCCAAAGGCTGGAAGCAACGGGTTCTGCTTGCCAAGACCCTCGTCCACGACCCCGCCTTGCTGCTCCTCGACGAGCCCGCCGCCGGCCTCGACCCCGCGGCGCGCATCGAATTCCGTGACATCGTCCGCGCCCTGCGCGAGCTGGGGAAGACCGTCCTCGTCTCTTCGCACATCCTCACCGAGCTCGCCGACTTCTGCGACTCGGTCGGCATCGTCGAGTCCGGGCGCATGGTCGTGTCGGGGAGGATCGACGACATCCTCGCTCGGCTCGAACCCTGCGATCGCATCGAACTCGAACTCCTCGGCGACCCGAAGTCCGCCCTCGAGCGGATCGAGGCCCTGGAAGAAGTCGAGCGAGCGGAGGGCGCGCCCGCGAGGTCCGCGGGGACTTGGCGGGTGGAGGTCCGCCTGCGGGGTCGCGCTTCGCCCGAGCAGCGCGCGGCGCTGGCCCGCATCTGCCACGAGGCAGGGCTTGGCCTCGTCGGGCTGCGAGTCCGCCGCGAGGGGCTCGAAGGGCTCTTCCTGAGGGTTGCCAAGGGACCGGACGCGCGGCGTCGCCGGGAGGCCCTGCGCGCGTTCTTGGGCGGCGAGGAGGCGCGATGAAGGACCAGCCCCTGGCGCGCTGGTTCCTGGGGTCTGCCCTGCGCAACCGACGTACCCTCTTCGGGCTCCTTCTCTTTGCGCTCCTCTTCTACGGCCTCTTGGGGCTCAGCTTCCTCTTCTGGCTGTTCGTGCAGCCGAGCTGGCGTCGCGATCTCGAGGACTTGTTCGCGGCTTTCCACCACGAGGCCTGGGTCGTCAACGCGGGCATCTTCCTCGTCGTCCTTCCGCTGCGGTTCGCCCAGCGCCTCGCCCGAGACCGCCACTCCAAGGCCCTGGAGATGCTGCGCTTGGCCGGGCTGAGCGGTTGGGACATCGCCTGGGGGAAGCTCGCCGCAGCCGCCCTCCTCCCCGGGGCCTGCGGTGCGCTGACCGCGCCCGCCGTCGTTCTGGGTGCCCTCGCCGTAGGGGAAGCCGGGTCCGCTCGTGCCTACCTGGCCCTGGCCGGGCTTTGCCCCGTCTACACGGCCCTGGCTGGGCTCGTGGCCCTCGGGGCGCGCAAGCGCGAACGCGTGCTGTCCGCCGCCGTCCTTTCGTTGCTCCTCCCGGCGGGCCTGGGACTCGCGGCCTTCGCCTTCAGGCTCCCCGAATTCCTTCCCGTGGGCGCGTTGGCGCCTTGGGCCGGAGCCTTCGCGCGAGGAGGCGACGCCGCAGCCGGTCGCGTCGTTTGCTGGGGGACGGTCCTCCCCTTGGAGGCGATCGCCCTGCCGGTGCAACTCCTCTTGACCCTCAGCCTCTGGCGCGCCCTCGCGGGGAGGCTCGCGGGTCGTCCCATGGCCCTCTTCGGACTCGAGGGGGCGACGAGCATCGGCTTGGCCTACGTCTTCCTCGCCGGCGTCGGCTTTACACCCTGCCCTCTGCCCAAGCCGGGAGTCCTGGTCTCTCTCCAGCTCCCCAGCGAGACGACCCTGACCATCTACCTCGTCGTCTGCTTCCTTGCCTCCTTGTTCTCCGCCGCCGAGGCCGGCGTCTCCTGGCGGGACTTGGTCCGCGGCCTCGCGCGTTCGGACCCCGACGATCCGCCCTTCCCCGAGGAGCGCCTGCGAACCCTCCGCTTCCTCCCCGGTGCGCTCCTGCCTGCGGTGTTGGGTGGGCTGCTCGTCCCGCCGCTGCGCTACGGATACGACACGGTCTGGGATGGCGCCCCGGCGCCCGTTTCGCCAGCGGGCGTCTGCATCGCCCTCCTCGTCTTCGCCGGGGGTTGGATGGTGGCAGGTCTGTGCGTGCAGGCCCTTCTCCTCCTTACCAAGGGCCGGGGCGCTCCTCGGTTGCTCGCCTTCCTCCTCGTGGGCGGGCTGTGGTTGCTTCCCTACGCCGCCGCGGGCGCGCTTTCTTGGGTCGGCGCTCCGCTCGGGATGAGGGAGTTCGCCCGCACCCCGAGCGTGTTCTTCGGCATTGCGGCGGCCATGACCGCCTCGGGCGGCGGGGCGACCTCGCCTCTTGCCCTTGCCGCAGTCAGCGCCGCCATGCAAGGAGGCATCGCGACCGCGCTCTTCCTGCTCGTCCTCCGCCTGCGCGAGCGCGCCCGAGAGCACGCCGCCGGTCTGGTAGCTCTTCCCGCCGACGCCCACGGGGCCCCGGGCAGCCTGACCCGACGTTGTTCCCGCGGGCATGCCTACGCGGAGGCCTGGGCCCGCTGCCCGCACTGCGCACCCGGAGCGGAGGAACCGACGGCGTAGCTTCGTGCGAACCACGGGCCGGAGTTCGTCGGCCTCCGAGGCCGCGCGGAGCGTCCCTAGCCGGTGGATCCGTCGCCGTCGGCGCGCCAGCGGGCCGTGGGAAGGCGTGAGTTCTTCTCGAAGGCCTCTTCGAGGCGAGGCATGCCGAGGTAGAAGCGGAGCTTGGTTCCGCACACCTCGATGAACTCTCCGTCCGAGAGGCTGTGCACGCGCGCAGGTTCGCCTTCGACGCGCACGCAGTTCCCTTTTGGACTTACGTCCAAGAGCCAGTACTCCTCGAGGTCGCGCAGGAGAAGGGCCGCCAGGCGGGGCGCTCGCCGAGAGGGAATGGGCAGATCGGAGCGCGGGTCGCGGCCGATCTTGAACGCGCTCTGCAGGAGCAGGAGGGTGAAGGTGCCTTCGTCCTCGTCCACGACCACGTGGGCGTTGAGGCGGCTGATCTGAGCCCCGAGGGTGCGGTTCAACTTGCGGGTGGCCTTGGGGACCACACGCAAGGTGAGGTCGAAGGTCGAGCCTTCCGCGTCCGCGTTCGCGTCGTCGGCATCGAGCGAGGCTCCTTCGATCTCGAAAGCGAACTTGACGCCCACGATGGAGAACACCTCTCCGCTGGTGAGTCCGCGCTTGCGTACCTTCTCGCCGCGGACGTAGGTCCCGTTGCTCGAACCGAGGTCTTCGAGGACGAAGCCGTTGCCGACCTTGGTGATGGCGGCGTGCTGGCGGGAGAACCCCTTGTTGTCCACGCGGACGTCGCAGTCCTCGTGGCGACCGATGATGATTTCGCGAGGGTTCTCGAAGGTGTGGCGGTCGATGGTGCGCCCTTCGGAGACGATCTCGAGGTGGATGGTGGTCACTCGGGACTCCCCGCGCAAAAGACGAACTCGCGCTCGCGAACGCGGACGAGGTCTTGGTGGGAGAGGCGCCGGTCGCTGGCAGGCTTCCCGTTGACCGTGACGGCGTCGTCCTTGGGGCTGAGGTCGATGATGCGGAAGCCGGAGACGTCGCGGAGAACCAAGGCTCCCATGCGCGGGGCGCCCCAGCCAGAGAGGCTGAGGTCGCAGTCGGCGTCCTTGCCGATGGTGAAGAAGCACTGCTCGAGGACCACCTTGCGGTCGCCGAGGTCGAGGTATCCCCGTACCTTGGTGAGGCTCTCGAGCCGCGCCTTGTCGGCAGCCGCCGCGTCGCCGACGGTTCGCTCGCCGTTCGGCGCGCCGCCGCCTCCAGCCCCTCCGCGCACGATGGTGCGGAAGGCTTGATTGCAGGCGAAGGCGACCGTGAACTTGCCGAAGCTGATGGCGTCCCCGTCGGCGAGGGTGCAGCTACCGACGCGACTGCCGTTGACGTAGGTCACTTGGTTCTTGCTGAGGGCACGGAGCTGGTAGCTCCCGCCGAGGTTGAGGAGTTCGCACTGCACCCGGGAGACGGCCGGGTTGTCGATGCGGACCTCGCAGTCTTCGCCGCGCCCGATGCGCAGGCGCCGAAAGACTTTGAACTCGTGCTCCTCGTAGGGTCTTCCCGAGAGGATGAGCGTTAGCCGTACCACGGAGCCGTCCCCGACCGGTTCCAGTCTACGGGTTTCCGGTCAGGTGGCGACTATAGCTTGGGCCGGTGGCGTCTTGCCAGGGAGGCCCGGGGCCTTCTGCGAGGGATGGCCCCGGCCGCGGTGTCGGCGGGGCCGCGGGCCGGACCTCGACTACTTCTGTTCGATGCGGAGGAGCTCGACTTCGAAGATGAGCGTCGAGTTGGGGGGGATGCGGGGGCTGGGG
>RFHU01000380.1 GCA_003695705.1 Planctomycetota bacterium | reverse complement strand
GCCTCGCCGCGGCGGCCCGGGGACCCGACGCGGAGGCGCTCTTCTTGGACCCCGGCGCCGAGCGCGTGGAGCTGCGCGCCCTGGGCGTAGTCTACGCGCGCGAGGCCGAGGGGATCGTGCGCCTCGAAGGCGCACGCCGCGAGGTGCTGCGACCGGGGGCCGAGTCCTTGTGGGCGCTGCCCTGGCAGGGGGACCGCTTCGCCCCGCCCGCGGGCCCGGCGAGCTACCCGGCGCGGGCCTTGCCCGAGGGCCTCGCCCTCCTCTGGGCGGACGGCGGCGCGCTGGAATTCGTCGAGGCGGTGCTGCGGTGAGCGCGACCGAGATGACGCCCCGCTGGGACGGGCGCTTCGACCCTTCCCTGGCCGGGCGCCTGCCGCGTTCCTTCGCCCTCGAGCACCGGGTGCTGCCCGTGCGCCTCGAGGGGGGCGCGCTCGTGGTGGCGGCGGCGGAGCCCGGGAGACCGAGCCTGGGGCGCTGGCTGCGTCTGCACGCGGGCGGGCCGACGCGGGTCCTCGCCGCCGACCCCGGCGCGCTCGCGCGCGCGCTGCGCGAAGCCTACGGGGAGAGCGAGGCGCACTACGCCGCCCTCGCGGGCAGCGAGTTGGGCGCAGCCGCGGCGGCTGGGGGGCGCGGCGTGGTCGAGGCCCTCGTCGCCGCCGCCGTGCGGGCGGGCGCGAGCGACGTGCACTTCGAGCCCCGGGCCGAGGGCCTGCACGTGCGCTGGCGCGTGGACGGCGTCTTGCGCGAGGCCGACCTGCTCGAACGTTCCGAGCGCGAGGCGACCCTCACCCGGCTGCTGGTGACCACGGGCCTCGACGTGGCGAACCGGCGCTCGATCCAAGACGGCCGCACGCAGGTCGTCGTGGACCGGCGCCGCGTCGACGTGCGCGTGTGCGCCGTCCCCACCCCCCACGGCTTGAGCGTCGTCTTGCGCCTCTTGCCGGCCGACGCGGTCTTCGCCGACCCCGCCGAGCTCGGCGCCAAGGGCTCCTTGCGCGAGGACTTCTTGGCCGCGGTTCGCCCGCCCGAGGGCATGGTGCTCTTCGCGGGCCCCACGGGATCGGGCAAGAGCACGAGCATCGACACGGCGGTCGAACTCACCCGTCGCCCCGACCAGAAGGTGGTGAGCATCGAAGACCCGGTGGAGCGAATCAAACCGGGACGAACGCAAATTGGCGTCCGCCACGACCTGGGCTTCGGCTTCGCCACCGCCTTGCGCCACGTCCTGCGCCACGACCCCGACGTCATCGTCATTGGCGAAGTGCGCGACCTCGAGACCGCGGAAGTCGCCTTCCAGTCGGCCCTCAGCGGCCACAAGGTCTTCTCGACCCTGCACGCGGGCGGCGCCCTGGAGTCCGTCTCCCGCCTCCTCTCCCTCGGCCTCGCCCCCGGCCTCGTCGCCGCCGCCTTGTGCGCGGTCGTGGGCCAGCGCCTCGTCCGCCTCCTCTGCCGGGAATGCCGGGGGGAGGGGTGCCGCGCCTGCGCCCAGGAGGGCTTCTCCGGGCGGAGCGGCCTCTTCGAGGTCCTCCGGGTGAGCCCCGAACTCCGGCGTGCCATCCGCGCCCGCGCCCCGCGCGAGGAGTTGCTGGCGCTCGCGCGGGCGACGGGCTTTCGGCCCCTCCGCGAGCACGGCGAGGCGCGGGTCGCCGCCGGCGAAACCACCCGCCTCGAACTCTTGCGGGCGACCGGCTTCGGCCCAGAGGAAGGGGAAGCGTGAGCGGCGGCGCGCCGGGCGTGGTGGAGCACCTGCTCGAGGCCGCGGTGTCCACCGGCGCCTCCGACGTGCACCTCGAACCGAGCGCCGAGGGCGCCTTGGCGCGCCTGCGGATCGACGGGCTGCTCCTGCCCGTGCTCGAGGTCCCGGGCGCGCTGCGCGAGCAAGTGGTGCAGCGGGTCAAGGCGCTCGCCGACCTCGATCTCGCCGAGCACCAGCGCGCCCAAGACGGTCGCTTCGTGCACCGCGTGGCGGAACGCAGCGTCGAGCTGCGCGTCTCGGTCGTGCCCTGCGTCTTCGGCGAGAGCGTCGTCTTGCGCGTGCTCGACCGCGAAGCGACGGGGCTCACCCTCGGAGGGCTCGGCGCGGCCGAGGAGGTCGCGGCGGCGCTGCGCGCCCTGGTCGCTCGCCCGCAGGGCTTGGTGCTCGTGTGCGGGCCCACGGGCTCGGGGAAGACCACCACCCTCTACGCCATGCTCGGAGAGGTCGATCGCCAGCGGCGCAAGGTCCTCACCGTCGAGGACCCGATCGAATACGAGCTCGAAGACGCCGTGCAGCTCGAGGTCAACCCTCGCTTCGGGGTGACCTTCGCGAGCGCGGTCCGCGCCATGCTGCGCCAGGACCCCGACGTCATTCTGGTGGGCGAGATCCGCGACCCCGAGACCGCGCTGGCCGCCGTCGAGGCCAGCCTCACGGGGCACCTCGTGCTCGCCACCGTGCACGCCACCTCCACCCGGGCCGTGGTGCGCCGACTGATCGACCTCGGCGTCCCCGACTACTTGCTCGAAGAGGCGCTGGCCGCAGCCGTCGGCCAGCGCCTCTTGCGACGGCTCTGCCGCTCCTGCCGGCGCCCGCGCGGGGCGAAGGGCCCGTCGCGGGGGGAGGAGTATCGGCCCGGAGAAGGCTGCCGCGCCTGCGCCGGTCTCGGCTACCGCGGGAGGCGCGCGGTCTTCGAGGTCGTGCGTTGCAATCCGGCCGTCGCCCGGGCCTTGCTCGCCGGCGAGCCACCACCCCCCGAGCGGCTCGCCGGCGGGCGCGACCTGCGGGAACGGGCCCGCGAAGCGGTGGCCCGCGGCGAGACCAGCCGCGAAGAAGTGGAGCGCGTGCTTGGGGAGGACGCGCTCGGGGAAGGCGGAGCATGACGAAGTATTCGGTGCGGGCGATCAGCGAGGGCGGCGAGGTCCTCACCCTGCGGGTGTCCGCCCCCGACGCCGAACGGGCCGTGGACCGGCTGCGGCGGCGCGGGCTGCACGCGGTGGCCGTGGAGGAGAGCTCCGACGAGAGGCGCCGGCGCGTGCCCTGGGGCTGGGTCCGCTTCGACGAAGTGAGCGAGCTCCTGCGCGAGCTCGGCTCCTTGCTCGAGTCGGGCCTGGGGCTGGTGCTGGCTCTGGAGGTGCTGCGGGACCACGGCTTCAGCCGCCGGGGCGCGGCCATTGCGGGGGCCTTCGCCGAGGAGGTGGCGGCGGGCCGCCTGCTCTCCGAGGCCATGGCGCGCTTCCCGCGGGAGTTCGGAGTGGGCGTGCGCGAGGCGGTGGCCGCGGGCGAGCGCAGCGGGACCCTCGACGCCGTCCTCGCGCGCCTCGCCGACGACCGCTTGCGGCTCTCGGACCGCCGCAAGCGGCTGCTCACCGCCTCGATCCACCCGGCCATTACGGTGCTCGTGGCCGTGGCCGTGGTGGGGATCGTCTCGCACCTTCTGATCCCCCGCCTGCAGGAAGTCTACGCTGGCTTCGACATGGAACTCCCGCGCCCCACCCAGCTCACCGTGGCCGCCTTCGAGCACCTGCGCGTGCACGGCCTCGCCTACCTGGGCGCGCTGCTGGGCCTGGTGGCCAGCGTGCGCTGGGCGCGCCGCTTCGAGCGCTTCCGGCGCGGCTGGCACCGCGCGCTCCTCGCCCTGCCGGTCTTGGGGCGGGTCTACCTGTGGTCGGCCTACGCCGAGGGCTTTCGCCTCTTGGGCATGCTCTACCGGGCGGGCTTGCCCGTGCTGCGGGCGCTCGAACTCACCGCCGCCGCCGTGAACAACCAGCGGGTGCGGGACGGCTTCCTCGAGGTGAAGGCTCGGGTGGAGGGCGGGAGCAGCCTGGCCGACGGAGTGCGCGAGAGCCCCGCCTTCAACGCCTACTGCCGCGCCATGGTGGACACCGGCGAGCGTTCGGGACAACTCGAACTCATGCTCGATCGCATTGCCACCAAGTACGAAGGCTCTTTGGTGCACCTCTTCGGTCGGCTCGAGGCGACCTTCACCCCCGCCCTGACCGTGGCGACCATTGCGGTGGTGGGAACCGTCGTCGCTACCCTCTACTTGCCCTTCGTCGCGCTCATCGAGCAGCTCTCCCGCTGAACGCGAGGGAGCCGCCCGCGCTCCGACGTCCGGTGGGTGCTCCTCAACCCTGCTCTCCTTGGCCGGCGGAGGGGGGCGGAAGGGGAGCGTCCTCGGCGTCCGCGCGCACGTGGCCGTGGGCTGCGTCGCGCTCGTCCTGGGCGCGCAGGCGCTCTTCTTCGCTGGCGACGGCCCGGGCGTGTTCGACTTCGCCGGCGCGGCCGGCCTTGCGTTCGTCGAGGCGCGCAATGGCGTCGGCGTGGCCGTAGAGGAGGAGCAAGTCGCCGGGGACGACGACGGTGGCGCCGTGGGGGACGGCGACGTGGTCCCCGTCGGCGCGCCGAATGCTGAGCACGGTAATGCCTTCGCCGAGCAAGTTCAGCTCCGCCAGGCTGCGGTGCGCCAGCCAGTCCTCGGGTTCGACGGAGAGCTCGGAAATGGCGAAGCCTTCGGAGAGGCGCAGCAGGCTGTGGTAGTCGCGCACGTCGAGGTCGGTGACCCGGCGCAGGACGGCGCCAATGAGTCGCGCGAGGCGCCGTTCGATCCAGGCGCTTCGGGCGACGAGGATTAAGAGCAGGCAGCCTCCGAAGAGGACGCCCGAGCGGAGGAGGAGCGCGCGTTGGTCGGGCACGTTGACGAAGGAGAGAAAGAGGGTCGCCGCGGCGCCCACGAAGCCGTAGCTGCCCAACTGCATGAGCACGAGGACGATCTTGCGGCGCACCGGGTGCCCCACGACCGCTTCGGCTTCGGCGGTGGTGAAGCCGCAGCCGGTAAAGGCGGAGCGCGCTTGGAAGCGCGCCGACTCCTGCGAAAGGCCGGTGAGGGTCAGGGCCACGGTGGCGACGCGGGTCACCACGAAGCCCAGGGCCATGACCACGAGAAGCGAGAGAACGGCGAGCACGGACGGGGTCCTTCTCCGCGGGAATCTCGGCGGCGACGGGCTGCGCGAGCCAACGGGCTGTGCGCTGAGGGGCGCTGCGGCGCGCGGGAGCGAGGCGCGGATCCCAGGGCCGCGGGGCCTCGCGCCCGCGGAAGTCAGGAGGCGGGGTGGCGAGGGTGGGCCTTGCCGGCGTCGGGCTTGCCGTAGGGCAGCGGCAAGTACTGCACGTTGGGGCGTTGGCTGTGGGCCTGCGGGTAGAGGGCCATGAGTTCGTGGACTTCGGGGGGGAAGTCGCAGCTCACCGTCAGGCCCAGCGCGCGGGCGCGCTCGCAGGTGATGGGGAAGTCGTGGGTGAACTTGCCCTGCGAGAGCGTCTCGGCGACGGCTTCTGCCTTCTCGGGGTCGAGCTTTCCGGAGAGCAGGTCGCGCACGGTGTCGCGGACCTGGGCGAGGGCCATGCGCGCAATGTCCGCTTCGACCAGGGTTTGGTCGTCCACTTCGGCGACGGGCTTGGCCTCGACGGCGCGGACGATGGACGCTGCCGGCCGCTGCCCGAGCTGCGGGTCGACGGGGCCGAGGACGGCGTGGGGGTCCATGACGATTTCGTCGGCGGCCAGCGCGAGGAGGGTGCCGCCGCTCATGGCGTAGTGAGGGACGAAGACGGTGACCTTGGCGGGGTGGTCCTTGAGGGCGCGGGCGATCTGGTCGGCGGCCAGGACGAGCCCGCCGGGGGTGTGCAAGACGAGGTCGATGGGAATGTCGTTGGCCGTGAGGCGAATGGCGCGGAGGACTTCTTCGGAGTCCTCGATGGAAATGAATTTGAAGAAAGGAAAGCCGAGGAAGCCCATGGTCTCCTGGCGGTGCACCAGGAGGACGACCCGCGACTCGCGCTTGCGCTCCAGGCGCCGCATGAGGCGCAGCCGCTGCGAGTCGAGCAGCCGCTGGCGGAGGATGGGCTGCAGCATGGCGATGATGAAGAAGAACCAGAGAACGTCGCCCATTCCGGTCATGAAGCCTCAGTAGCGTTCGCTGTAGGCGTAGGGGTCGCAGTAGCGACGCTGCCGGTAGCCCTTGTGGTGTCGATCGAGGAAGACGCCGAGCAAGAGGATTCCCGCGGCGAAGCCTCCCACGTGGGCCCACCAGGCGACGCCGCCGGCCTGGGCGGCGGCGTCGCTGAGGGCCCACACGGTTCCTGCAACGAGCTGCTGGAAGAACCAGAAGAGGAGGAAGGTGAGCGCGGGGAGCTCGAAGAAGAAGGGGAAGAAGAGCACGGGGACCATGAGGGTCACCCAGGCGCGGGGGTAGAGGAGGAGGAAGCTTCCCAGGACGCCCGAAATGGCCCCCGAGGCACCCACGAGCGGCACCTGGCTCGCGGGATGGGCGAAAACCTGTGCCTGCCCGGCGGCGAGGCCCGTGAGCAGGTAGAAGGCGAAGAAGCGTCCGTGGCCGAGGCGGTTCTCCACGCCGTCGCCGAAGACCCACAGGAAGAGCATGTTCCCCACGATGTGCGCCCAACCGCCATGGAGGAACATGGAACTCACCGCCGGAAGGGCCCACAGGTCCAGGCGGGCGGGGGCGTGCGCGAGGGCCCACTGCTGGCGGGCGGGGACGAGGCCGAAGGTGTGGATGAAGGCTTCGAGGGCCTCGGGGGACAAGCCGGCTTCGAAGAGGAACACGGCGGCATTGGCGATGATGAGCGCCACCGTGACCACCGGGGGCCGGCAACTGCGCACGCTGGTCTGCAGGGGGAACAAGGGAGCCTCCGAAGGCAGGGAGTCTAGCAGGCCGGCCGCGGGGGAACCCCGAGCGTGTGCGCGGGGGGGGCTGCCGGCGAAGGGTGGAGGGAACCCGGTGCGCGAAGGCCCCGCCGACGAGGTGCGCTCGGGGGGCTGCGGTTGCCGGGCGGTGCGCACCGACCGGGCGCCCCGCGGCGCTCGAGGGGCAGGGTCCGCAGCGGACCCTGCCCTCCGGCCGCGCCTCGCGGGCCTGCGCTCAGCGGGTGCTGAGGACGACGAAGCGCGCGCCCTGTCGGTTCTTGACCAGGAGCAGCACGCGGCCTGCCTTCTCCGCCTCGCCCATGGCCTTTTGGTAGTCGGCAAGGGAGTGCACCTCGGTCGAGCCGACGCGGACGATCACGTCGCCGGGGCTGATCCCGGCGAGCGCGGCGGGGCTGTCGGGGTCCACCGAGCGGACCACGACGCCTTGTCCGAGGGGAAGGCCGAGCTGCTTGGCGAGGTCGGGGGTGAGCTCGCCGGCGGTGATTCCGAAGGCGCTGCCTTCTTCGGCTTCGCGGCTCTGGGACTGCGCCGAGGCATTGGCGGGCAGCGTCCCGAGGGTAACGGAGAGTTCGCGCTCGCTCCCGTCGCGGAACACCCGCAGGCGAACGGCGGTCCCCGGAGGGGTCATGCTGACCGTGTTGCGCAGCCAGTTCACGTCTTCGACGGTTTTGCCGTCGAGGGAGAGGATCACGTCGCCCACCTCGAGGCCGGCCTCGGCGGCCGGCGAGCCCTGGCTGACCTCGGAGACGACCACGCCCTTGCGGCCGGAAATGCCGAGGGACTCGGCGAGTTCGGGGGTCAGGTCTTGGATCAGGACGCCGAGGTAGCCGCGGGTGACCTTGCCGGTCTCGACGAGTTGCTGCTCCACGCGGCGGGCGAGGTTCACGGGAATGGCGAAGCCGATCCCCTGGTAGCCGCCGCTACGACTGAAGATGGCCGTGTTGATGCCGACGACTTCCCCGCGCAGGTTCAGCAGGGGACCGCCCGAGTTGCCGGGGTTGATGGCGGCGTCGGTCTGAATGAAGTCCTCGTAGTCGACGATCCCCATGCGGCTGCGGCCCTTCGCGCTCACGATCCCGGCGGTGACCGTCTGGGCGAGGCCGAAGGGGTTGCCCACGGCGAGCACCCACTCGCCGACCTGCAGGCGGTCCGAGTCGCCGAGGGGCAGGGTCGGCAGGTCGCCGACATCGCCCTCGAGGCGGATCACGGCGACGTCGGTCTGGGGATCGGTGCCGACCACCTTGGCGGAGAACTGGCGTCCGTCGGGCAGCTTGACGCGAATGGTGTCGGCGCCGCCGACGACGTGGTTGTTCGTGAGAATGGTTCCGTCGCGCGAGACGATGAACCCTGACCCCTGGCCGCGCTGCTTGAAGTGGGGTCGCTGGCGGGGTTGCGAGTGCGGACGCCCCTGGGGCATGCGGTGACGGAAGAAGCGTTCGAAGAAGTCGTCGTTGAAGAGGTCGAAGGGGTCATTGAATTCGAAGGGAACGGCGCCGCTCCCTTCGACTTCGCGCTCCACCTCGATGAACACCACGGCGGGGGTGGCCCGCCGGGCGACCTTGCTGAAGGCCTGGCTGAGGCGCTGGGCGGTTTCGAGCCCTGCGTCCTGGGCGCGCGCGGGAAGGGGGAGGAGCAAGAGCGCCAGGCCAAGGAGGCCGGCGCGGCGGATTCGAAGCGTCGTGGAAGTCATGGGTCGGTCCTTTCTTCGTCTTCCTCGTCGGCGTCGTGGCCTGCGGCGTCGGCGGGGGCGGAGAGGTCGCGCGCGGCGGCCTCGCGGGAAAACAAGTCGAGGAAGCGATCCTCGTGGGCGCGGAAGAGTCCGTGCTCGTCGAGGAGCGCTTTGAGTTCGTAGGCTCGGCGGCGATCCGCGCGGGCCGCGCGGAAGAGGGCTTCGATCCGGGCGCGCAAGGCGGGGTCGCAGGGCGGACCTGGGTCGTCGTCGAGCGCAGGGGGTGGCACGTCGGCGGCGGGAAGCAGGCCTTCGAGTTCGCCCTCCACCTCGGAGAACGCGTCGTCTGCGGGTTCGGGCTCCGTCTCTTCCTCGACGGCCGCGGGGAAGGGGTCGACGGGCTCGTCGTCTCCGGGAGCGAGCCAGGGAGCGTCTTCGTCGGGGGAGGCCTCGCTTCGGTCCTCTTCGAGGCGCAGGGAAATCTGCACCGCCATGGAGCGTGCGAGGCGTTCCTGCAGGCCTCGCAGGCGGTCGGTCCCTTCCTGGGCTTCCTCGCGGAGGGACGCGAGGGCGAAGCGGTGTCCCGAGAGGGCGCCCAGCCGTTCGAGGAGAGCGAGCATGGCCGCGGGGTTGCGGGCCTCGGCGGCGAAGAAGGGGAGGTCCACGAGCAGGCAGCAGGCCCCGAGTCCCCGTCGGGCCACCGCGGCGGGAAGGAGCCCGGCGAGGCCCGGGACGCGCCCGTCGTAGGCGAGGACGCCTGCGTCTTCGAGTTCGCCGAGGAGGGCGGGCGAGGTGGCGGCGCCGTGGACGGCGGGACGTTCGCTCGGTTCACCGGAGGCCGGGCGACCGCCGAGGGCCACCACGCGCTCGGCCCCGAACTCCCGCGCCAGGGCGGCGATCCGCTCGCAGTATCCCCACAGGCGCCGGGTGGGCGCCTCTTCGGCGGCCAGGAGGAGCAGGTCGCGGCGCTCGTCGGGATCGCGCCAGGCGAGGAGGCTGCTCCCGCCGGGATCGACCAGGAGCCCCCTCCATGCGCGCGCGCCGCGAGGCTCCACGAAGCCGCGCGCGTCGAGCTGGCGGAGCGGGGTGGCGCCGAGGGCCAGCGCTAGGTGCCGCACGGCGTCGACGCCCACCGGGCCTCCCTCGGGCCAGGCCGCGACCAGCCAGGGAGCGCGCAGGGGGCTCACGGCCGTCCTCCCCTCCGCCGTCGCAGGGCGAGGGAGGCGTCGGCCGCGCCGCCACGCCCGCAGGGGGACGCCTCGCGGGTCGACTCCTCACCTGCTCCGCGGGGCGAGCGAAGCCCTCGGGGGACGTTGCGGTCGGCCAATCGGACGTGGGCCACGGTTGGCACCTCCTCTCGCGCGCGAACGTCAGGCGGCTCTTCGGCGTCGCGGGGTCGAGCCAGGAAGAAGCTCCTCCGCCTCCAGAGCGGGGAGGGAGGCGTGCCTCCGCGCGAGCGCGCTTGCCTCCGCGGTGCCTCCGGAAGGCGTCGCGGGCGCGGCCTCGGGAGCCGAGAGGAAGAGGCCGAGGAGCAGCAGGTAGAACACCCAGTAGACCAGCGAGGTGACCAAGGCCTCCCAGCCGAAGAGCGCGCCCGCGCAGGCGACCGCGGCCCCGCCCCCCGCGGCGACCCAGGCCGCCGGCCGCAGCCCCGGAGCGACGGCCCGCGGGGCCGCCGGCCTCCCCGGGAGGCCGTCGTCCGGGCCGCGAGGGGCGCGGAGCCGGGCCCACCGCGACGACCGCTTCGCCCTTGCTTGGGTCGCGGACGGTCGCCGGCCGGGAGCGCGACCGGGGACCACCGTGAGCCGCGGCGGCCCGTTGCGGACACCGATCCACTCTCCGGAGCGGAGGTCGATCTCGATCCGGCGCGGCCGCGACGCCCGCGCGCGCAGGAGACCTCCCAGGCCCCACGAGGCGGCGGGGCGACTCCGGCGGGGACGCGCCGGGCGCGGTCGGGCGGACAGCGCTCCGGGCCCTGCGCTGCGGCGCAGGCCGCCGCGCGCTTCGGGCCGGTCCACAACCCCGCTGCCGCGCGCCATAGCTTCTTTCCTCGCTCGTCGCCCACGGGTCGGCCCCCTCTCCCCGCAGCCGTGCCGAAGGCGCAGCAGACGGAGAGGGTTGCCGCCCCACCGTGGCCCACGCTAGCTAGGCCCGTGCCAGGTCCCCGTGGGCTCCCTTCCGGGCGGCTGGGAGCGGAGCGGCGCTGCGGCGCAACCCCGCGGACGGCGGAGGGCCGCGGCGGAGGGCCTGGGCGAAGAGCGGCCGGCGGTCCGCCCCTCCGGGGCGGCCGGCGCGGAGCCACATGTGCACCCCGGGTGCCAAAGTGGCAGCGCGTCATCCGCGAGGATCGAACTGCCGAAAGGGCAAACACCTCCTCGGCCTTCGCGCCCGGGGCCGGTCCGCGCCCCTTCCCCTCCGCAAGCCCCCGGGCCGTCGGGCAGGCCAGGGTCGGCGGAGGGGAGAGCGGACCGCAGCGAGCGGCCCCACGCTCTCTTCGTGGTTGCTTCGCCGTCCGGTACGCGCGCTGCTCTCTTTCCCCTCGGCGGACGGGCCGTGCGCGGCCCGGCCCGCAGCCCGGTGGTGCTTGCGCACTGGCGAGGCCAGAAGGAGGAGCCATGAACGAGAGGAAGTTCGACCGCTACGCGCTGGACCGTCCTTCCCTCCCCTCCGCGCGCGGACTCTGGAGCTTCGGCTTCGACCTCGACCGCTGGCTCGCAGACCTCGAGCGCGAACTCTGGGGAGGCCCCCTGTGGAGCGAACTGGAATTGCCCGAGGGGTGGCGCGAAGACGCAGACGGCTACACCCTCGACCTTCGTCTCCCGGAAGGCTTCGGGGCCAGGGACGTCGAGGTGAGCGAGCACGAGGGCGTGGTCACCGTTCGCGGACGGCACCAAGAGCGCGAGGGCTTCTGGCAGCGGATCAAGCGCGCGTTCCGCCGCGCTCCGGCGGAGCGGCGCGAGGCGTACTTCGAAAGCCAGGTCGCCCTGCCCGAGCTCGCGGACCCCGCGACGCTCGCAGCGCACTGGGTGGACGGTGGGCTGCGCCTGCGCGTCGCCAAGCCCGAGCACGCGCGGCCCCGGCGGATCCGCGTCGAGGCTCGCTAAGCGCTCTTACCCGCGCGGCCGCGGCCGCTTTCGCGCGGGTGCCGGGGCGGTTCGGGCATGAGGTAGACTGATGCCCCGCGGAGGCGCGCGGTCGGAACCGGCCGCGCGCCAAGCGTTCGCGGGCGAGGGGAAGGCAGTGAGCAAGCGGTCCCTCTACGAGATCTTGGGCGTCGCGCAGGACGCAGCCCCCGAAGAGATCAAGAGCGCCTACAAGAAGCTCGCACGCAAGTACCACCCCGACGTGAACCCCGGGGACAAGGACGCCGAGGAGCGCTTCAAGGAGATCAGCGCCGCCTACGAGGTGCTCTCCGACCCCGAGAAGCGGAAGCTCTACGACGAGTTCGGCGAGGACGCCAGCCGGGTGGGCTTCGATCCCGAAAAGGCGCGCGCCTACAAGCGCTGGCAGGAGCAGGCCGCGCGGGGCGGCGGGGGCGGTTTCGGCGGCGGCTTCGGCGGCTTCTCCTTTGGCGACGACGTCGACCTCGGCGAGATCTTCGGCGACCTCCTCGGGCGCGGGCGCCGCGGCGGGGGACGCCGCCCGCGGGCGCGGCGAGGGGGGGACATCGAGGCCGAGCTCGAAATCACCCTCGAAGAGGCCGTTCGCGGTGGCAAGCGCAGCTTCCGCCTCTCGCGCCCCGACCGCTGCACGGCCTGCGACGGGCGCGGGTACCGGGGCGAAGCGAAGACCTGCTCCGCCTGCGGCGGCAGCGGCGGCAGCGACGTCTCCCAGGGGCCGATCCGCTTCCGCGCTCCCTGCGGCGAGTGCGGGGGGAGCGGCGAGGTGCCCGGCGAGCGCTGCATTGGCTGCGGCGGGGCAGGAGTCGTCGAGCGCACCGTGAGCATCGACGTCAAGATCCCGCCCGGGAGCGAGGAAGGGCAGCGTCTGCGGCTCAAGGGCCAGGGCGCGGCCGGCGTCGGCGGAGGCCCGCCGGGCGACCTCTTGCTCACCCTCAGGTTCGCGCCCCACCCCCTCTTTCGGGTGGAGGGTCACGACCTCAGCCTCGACCTACCGATCACGGTCAAGGAGGCCCTCTGCGGTGGCCGCGTCGAGGTGCCGACCCTCGAGGGGATCGTGGACCTCAAGATCCCGCCGCGTTCCAACAGCGGGCGGAAGCTGCGGCTGCGCGGCAAGGGCCTCCCCGCGCGGCAGGGGCCGCGCGGCGACCTCTACGCGGTCTTGCAGGTGCGGGTGCCCGACACCGACGACCCGGCCGCTCGCGAGGCGGCCGAGGCCCTCGAGGCCTTCTACGGGAGCGATCTGCGGCGCACGCTGCGGGGGAGGGCCTAGGTGAGCGAGGAACGCTGGACCCGGGCCGAGGTGCTCCACTTGCTCGGCGTGGACGAAGACTTCCTCGCCGCCCTCGAGCGCGAGGACGTGGTCCGCCCCGACCCCGCGGGCTGCTACGAGCGCTGGAGCGTCGAGCGGGTGCGGGTGTGCTGGAATCTGCACCGCGACCTCGAGGTCAACCTCGCCGGGCAGGACGTGATCCTCTACTTGCTCGACCGCCTCGCCGAGCAGCGGCGGCAATTCCAGGAAGTCCTCCGCTGGCTGCAGCGCGAGCTCGAGGAGGCGCGCGCGGGCGAGTAGCCGTGCCGGGAGGGGGGCCTGCGACGGCTTCCGCGCTGCCCCGAAGCACTCCGGGCCGGAGCGCCCGCCCAGGCAGGGGGAGGTCCGTGCGCGGACCTCGTCGCGGACACCGTCCGGCGCCCGGAGAGGAGGCCTAAGTCGCTGGGCCGCAGCGGGTAGTGCTTTTTTCGGGAAGGCCTTCCCGAAAATCTTCTTGGGGCGCAGAGATGCCTCCGTGAACGGAACCGCTCTGCGCACCACAAGCCTTCTCGTGTTGGCCCTCGCCGCGGGGACGGCCTGGGCCCAGCCCCCCTCGGGTCCCCTCGCCGACCTCGACGAGGCCCTACGGGCCGCGGCGAGCGGCCAGCGCCTCTCGGGGCGGGTCTCGTCGGACCTCGCCCAGGAGGCCCTCCAAGCCCTCGCCTCGGCCGACGAAGCCGAGGTCTCGGGGCTGGTGGCGGTCGCCCGCGCCGGCGGGGTCAGCCCCGAGCTGGTCAGGGCCTTGGTCGAGCGCCTCCCCTCGTTGGACGAGACCCCCCAGACCCTGGCCGTCCTGGCTTCCCTGCCCCGGCGGCCCCTCGCTCCTGCCCTCCGCTCGGTGCTCCTCGGCGAGCTCGAGGTGCGGCTCGAGGAGAGCCGCGACGCGCGCCGCCTCTACGCGATCCATGCCCCTCCCCGAGCGGTGCTCGAGGCCGCCGGCGAGCTTCCCGCTGCCGCGGCGCGCGACCTGCTCGAGGGCCTCTTCCTCAGCGAGGCGCCGGCGGAAGCCTTCGAGGCGCTCCTCGGCGCCGAGGCCGCGGAGCCGGGCGAGGAGGCCCGCCTGCGCTCGCTCCTCGGCCGCCTCGCCGGGCGCTCCGAGGTCGCGTCTCGCCTCCCCAAGCTCTTGGGCCGCGCCCCCGGCGAGCGCCTCTTCGCCTCCCTCCTCGGCGTGCCGCGCCTCGAAGCTCCCGTGCGCGCCGCGCTCGCCCAGAGGCTGCCCGCGCTCTTGCGCTCGCCCCTTGCGGCGCGCTCGCCGGCGGTGCTCCGCCTCGCTCTCCGGGTGGGCCTCCCCGCGGGGGTGGGCCTCCCCGGGCTCCTCGACGCTGCGCTGCTCCTCGCGCAGACCGCCGAGGCGCCCGTGCGCGCCGAGGCCATTGCGCTCTTGCCGCCCCTCACCACCTCGGAGCGGCGCTTCGAGATCGGCTCGGCGGTCGAGGAGGCCCTCGCCGACGAGGCGCCCGCCGTGGTCGAGGCCGCCCTCCGCGCGGCCCCGGCGCTCGGCCTGGGCGAGGCCGCCGCCGATACGGCCCGCGAGCTCCTCGCCGGGGAGGCTCCGCGCGCCCTGCGCCTCGCCGCCGCCCGCGCGCTGCCTTCGGTGCCCCTGCCGCTGTCCGTGCGGGTCGACGCCCTGATCCCGCTCCTCGAGGACGAGGCCCCCGCCGTGCGGTTCATGGCCTGGCGGAACCTGCAGACGATCACCGGCCAGGTGTTCCCCCTGCGCGCCCAGGCCTGGCGCCTCTGGCGGCGGGGCCTCGAGGCACGGCTCGCGCTCTCGGAAGCCGAGGGGGACGTGCAGGAAGAGCCGGCGCCGCCGGTGGCCCGCGGCGGGGCCGAGGAGGACTGAGCCGTGACCTCTGCGCAGCGGACCCGCGCACGACCCCACCGCCGCCGTCGCGCGCGCCAGCGCGGCTCCACCCTGCTCGAGGTGATCTTCGCCCTCGGGCTCCTTTCGGTGGCGCTCCTCGGCCTCTCGAGCGCCTTCCTGATCGCCGAGAAGACGGGCTCGGTGACCCGTGAACGCGAGGCGGCCACCCGGGCAGCCCTGAGCGTGGTCGAGACCCTTTCCGAGTTCAACGGGGACATTACGACCTTCCCCCGCAGCTTCGACGTGAACTGCGGCAAGGACCCCGCCACCGACGAGTTCGTGATCGGCCTCGACGACGGGACCCTGCCCAACGTCGCCAAGCTGCCGCCCGCCGACCCCGCGAGCGCCCTCTGGCCGGCGTCGCGCTCGGGGGCCACGGCGGCCGAGAAGGCCCAGGCGGGGTGGGTCACCGTGACCGCGGTCGCCGGGCGCGCGGCCCTCTACCGCGTCGACGTCACCGTCTGCTGGCGAACCGTAGGCTCGGCCAGCGCGCAGAACGAGGAACGGGTTCTGTTCAGCACCCTGGTGAGGCAGCCGTGATGCGCCGACGCTCTCTGACCCTGATCGAGGTCGCCATCGCGGCGGCCATTCTGGCCCTGGTGCTCGGGATCTCGTTGGGCGCCTCCCTCTCGGCAAGCGCCTCCAACGCCGCTCTCTTGGCCACCGCCGAGCTCGACCAGACGGGCCGGCGCCTCTTCGCCCAACTGCGCCGGGAGCTCCACCAGAGCGGCACCGACGCGACGAGCGGCACCGACCGGGTCGAGTCGCCGGCCTCGGGCGCGAGCGCCGACCTCACGGCCGGCGACGCCTTGACCTTCCAGACGCGGATCGCCATCGGCTCCGCCGACCCCGAGGACGACTGGGGGGCCGACCCCAGCCACCCCAAGCAAAAGGTCCGCTACCGGCTCGTCGCCGACGGGCAGGTGACGGGCGTCGAGGGCGGCCCCTACCCCCGCTACCGGCTCGTTCGCGAGCGTCTCGACGCGGCGAACAACGTCCTCGAGACCGTGCGGGTGTGCACGCACATCACCGAGTTCCGGGTCACCCGCGACGCGGGCAGCCGCACCGTGCTCCTCGAAGTGCGCTTCACCCGCCAGAACACCCAGTGGCGGACCGGCACCCCGCCCGATCCCATCCATCGCGAATTCCGTGAGCGCATCGCGCTTCTGAACGGCTGAGGAGGTCCCATGACCCATCGCCCGTCCCGCTTGCCGTTCCGGCGCCAAGGGCCTTCTTTGCGCGAAGCACGCGAAGAAGGCCAGGCGCTGGTGATCGTGCTCATCCTGATCGTGGGCCTGGTCGCCCTGCTCGCGGTCATGCTCCCCACCGCCACCGACCTCTCGAAGGCCCAGGGCGAGGCCAGTCGGGCCGGCGCCTTGAACCTCGTCCTCCGCGCGGGCATGGAGGACGCCCTGGCCGAGATCATCGACGACGAGGACCCCGACGGCGACGGCTACGGCGCCGTCGGCACGGGCCTCAACGGGGCGCCCAACGGGATCCCCGTCTCCGTGGGCGCCCGCACCCTGGGCGTCTACCGGGCCACGGTCCACGACGTGGATCCCGCGAAGAACCAGTACGCCCTCAAGGTCGTCGCCGCCTGGCCCAGCCTCACCGACCCCAACCGCGAGGTGGTCGCCGCCGAGGTCCTCGTCTCCAGCCCGGGCGTCGCGGGGTGGTTCCCCGACAACCCCTTCTCGGTGCTCGGCAGCGCCAAGAGCAAGAAGGACAGCTTCACCTACGACGGCAGCGGGGGAAATCAGATCAACAGCATCTCGTTCATCGACAGCTCCAACGGAGTCCCCGCGGTCAACTTCAGCGACCCCGGCCTGCGCAACGACTTCATCACCACCTTCGTCGGCGACCCGCGAATTACCATCGCCGGGCTCGACCCGAACACGAGCTCCCCCGCCACCGGCGCCGCCACCGTAAGCCTCAACGAGAACACGGCCATTACCGCCCAAGGCCTCGCCGCCCTCGCGGACGCCGTCGCGAACGAAATGGACGCCATTCGCACCGGCGCGAGCTCGGGAACCTACGGAACCGTGGTCGAGCTGGACAACAAGAAGATCGACGGGACGACGGAGACCTGGGGCGGCGCGGGCGTCGCGACCTACCTCGACCACAACTCGGGGGGAGGAGGCAAGACCGAACTCACCAACGGGGCCACCGTCACCGGGTCCGGCCTCCTCGTCATTCAACGCGACCTGGAGATCAAGAAGGGCTCGTCCTTCACCTGGGACGGCGACGTCGTCGTCTACGGGGGCAACAACCACTCCAAGATCAAGATCGACGACGGCACCTTCAACGTGACGGGGAACATCATCATGATCCCCCAGAACAACAAGCGCGCCGACTTCTCGTCCAAGGACGGGACCATCAACATTACGGGGTCCCTCCTCTCCTTGGCGGTGAACGGCGAGACGGAGATCCGCCTGGACCCGGGCAACAACACCATGACCCTGGACGGGATCCTCGCCATGCTGGGCAAGAAGATCGACTTCCGCACCAAGGACACCGACCTCACCGTCAACGGGAGCATGGTCGTCGCCAGCGCGGCGGACACGAACGCCGACATCAACCACTTCTACTTCGACGACCACACCAACTCGACCTTCAACTTCGACACTCCGGCCCTCAGCGACGCCAAGACGGGCCTGCAGAACTTCTTCGACGGCTTCGGGACGAACCCGCCTCCGCCGGTGTGGGGAGACTTCGGCTACGTCGAGCGCGTGGGCAAGGCGGCCAAGGACGTTCAGGCCGAGCAAGACGCCTTGATCGCCAACCCGGGGCCGGACGGCAAGGCGGGCTTGCCTCCCCTGGACAAATAGCCGCGCGCCCCGGCGGCGCACGGAGAGCCCCCGGGTCCGCGCGAAGGGGGCGCGGACCGCGGGGGTGGGGAAGAGGAGCGGGAGGCGGCCGAAGGCCGGCCTCCCGCGCCTCGCTGTACGGGGAGGCGAGCCTGCGGGCGGCGAAGGGCCCTTCGCGCCGGATAGGATCGCTTCGTGCCGCGCGGACGCCGTCTCCTCTTCGTCGCCTTCGGAGTCTTGCTTCTCCTCCGCGCGGCCTTGGCAGGCGTCCACGCCGGCCGCGTGGGGACCCTGACCCGCGACGCCGCCCACTACGCCCTCGCCGCGCGCAGCGTCGCCGCGGGGCGCCCCGCCGACCTCGTCGTCTGGCACTACCTCGGCCCGCCCCCCGCCGTCGGCAGGCCGCTGGGGGACTACTGGCCGGCGGGTTGGCCCTACCTGCTCGGCTCTGCGCTGCGCCTCTGCGGGAGCAGCCTGCCGAGCATTGCCCTGGTGTGCGCCGGGCTCTCCCTCCTCCTTCCCTTCGCCACCTACGCTGCGGGGCGGGCGCTCGGGGCGTCGCCCGCGCGGGCCTGGCTGGCGGGAGTCCTCTGCGCGGCCCTCGGCCCGCTGCAGCGCACCGGCGCCACCCCAGAGTCGGTGCTTCCCTACCAGCTCCTCTCCCTTGGGGTCCTCGCCCTCGCCGGAGGGGCCTGGCGGGCCCCGCGGCCGCCGGCTCCCTGCCTCGTGCTGGCCGGGGCTGCGGGGGGCGCGGGCTACGCCCTGCGCGGCGAGGGCTGGCTCCTGGCCGCGGTGGCCGTCGGGCTCGCCGCCTTCCCCCGAAGCCCGTCAAACGGCAGGGAGCGCCGGCGACGGGTGCTCCTCACGGCCTTCGGCGCCGTCGCGGTGCTCGCCTTGCTCGTGGGGCGCGACGTCGCGGTCTTCGGCGCGCCGGCGCCCCGGCCGCGCCGCCTCGCCCTCTGGGCTTGCGAGGCTGGCGACCTCTACGCCTACGCCTCCGACCCGTCGCCCGCCGAGTGGTGGGCGAGCGGACCGGGCGTCCGAGCGCTCGGGGCCGTGGGGGACTGCGCGCGGGGCTGGGTGGACTTCCTCCCTTGGCCCCTCGCCGCGCTCGCTTTCTGGGAGCTCGTCGCCGCACGAGGCCGGCGCCGCGGACTGGCGGCCTTCCCCCCGACGCTCTTCCTCGGCGCCTCTTGGCTGGTGCCGGCGCTTTTCGCCCCGGCCGTGGCCAACCCGGCGCGGCTCGCTCTGAACACCGCGCCGATCCTCTGCCTCCTCGCCGCCGCGCGCCTGGGAGCGCTGCGGTCGGGCTCGGGCGGGCGCCTCCGGCCCGCCCTCGGGGGGCTCGGCCTGGGGGCGGGGCTGCTCGCCGCCTGCTGCTGGGCGTGGCCGCTCTCGGCGGCCTTGCCCCAGGACCCCCGCTGGCTTGGGGACAGCTTGGGCCCTCCGGTGTGCTTTCAGGCGGGGGGCCGGCCGCCGCTCGTTCCCGGCGACCGGGTGCTCACGAGCAACCCTTGGCAGGCGGCCTTCGAGCTCGGGACGCCGGCGGTGCAGGTTCCCGTCGACGGTGCGCGGGCCCTGGAGGCGGTGGTCCTTCGCTACCGGCCCCGCTACTTCCTCGTCCTCCCCGACCGCACCCTGCACTACCTCGATCAGGTTCGCTTTCCCTGGCGCGTGGTCCAGTGCACCCGGCAAGGGACCTGGCTGCAGATCCTCTCTCCGCGCTGAGGGCGTAGCGCCCGCGCGGGGGTGTCAACGCTTCGGGCGGGGGAAGTCCACGATCCGCCAGCCCTGGGGCGACGGCGCGAGCAGGAAGGCGGGCCCGTCCGCTCCGCCCACGCGGACACGGCAGCAGCCGGAGGAAGCTGGCTCCTCGGTGAGGTCGCCGGGGCCTGCGGCCGCGCCCGCCAAGGCGAGGCCGTGGTCCTCGATCCAGGCCGGATCGAAGAGGCCTTCGAGGAGGGCGGCGACGAAGTGCGCGCGCCGCTGCGTCGCGGAGGGATCGCCTCCGGCGGCGCGGTAGAGGGCGTCGAAGTCGAGAACCCGCTCGACGACCGTGCGGTCGCGGCGCGCAAGCGCATGCAAGAAGGCGAGCACACAGGCGGAGGGGCCTCCGCTTGGCGCTTCGTCCGGCCCGCCCGTCGTGGGGGCGAGGAGGACCAAGCGGCTGGCGCCGCGGCGCGCGACCCGCAGCGGCGCGCCCCCCGGGGCGCGCTCGCGCCAGAGTTCGAGGCGGGCGGCGCCTTCGCGCCGGACCAGGCGCAGCGCGCGCAGGGGAGGCCCCGCGCGAGAGGGGACCGCAACCAGATCCTCGACGCCGAGCCGCCAGACCGTCGAGAGCCCGGTCTCGAGGTCGTAGGCGGGGAGCTTGTAGCGGGCGCCCAGCGCGTCGGGCGCCAGGCGGGCCAGGCGTTCGCCGAGGCCGAGGGGAGGGGTAAGGACGAGCGCGCCGGCGGGCAGTTCGGCGCGGCTCCGCTCCGCTTCGCCGTAGCCGTGAGTCACCGAGCGGATCCAGCCGCGCCCGCTCGGGTCCGGCTCGAGGACCACGAGCTGGCGAGAGCGCAGCCCTTCGCCGCGCGACTCCTCGCTCTCGAGCAGCACGCGCAGGGGACGCAGGTCGAGGGTGGCGTCGGCTTCCACGCGCAGGCGGGCCGATCCGAGGCGCCCGAGGTCCAAGACGAAGCGGTCCGAAAGGCGGTAGATCGTGCGGCCGGCGTGTTCCACCGCGTCGGTGCGCAACACGACCGATCCCTGCGGTTCGCCGGCCCCGACGAAAGCCCGCAGGCGACGCGTTTCCAGGAGCGCCCGCACGGGCCCTTTCGCGGCGAGGCGAGCCCGCAGCGCTTCGCCGGCGGCCCGTGGATCGTCGGCCCGAGCCGCGTTCGCGGCGGCGCAGGCGAGGGCGAGCGCTGGGAGGATCCGCCTCAAAGGAGCTGAGGCACCGCGCGCAGGGCGCGGGCGAGGTCGCGGGATTCGCCGTAGAGAAGCAGATCGCGGGCCGAGGCGCTGAAGACTTCGGGGAAGCGCTCGGCGGCTTCGGCGAGGCTCTTGCCGGCGACCGCCGCCGAGTGCAGCCCTTCGGCGACTTCGGCGAGGGGACCGTGGCTGAAGTCGTGACGCATCTCCGCGAGGGACTCGGCCACCGTGAACCCGGCCTCTACGAACAGGGCCCAGGTCGCGAAGAAGCGTTCGCGGGGGTCGAGCTCCCCTTCGGCGCGGGCGCGCACCAGCGCCGCCAGCTTGGGGAGGAACACGGCCAGCGAGTTGCAACGCCGCGCCGCCTTGAGGAGCGCGAGGGAGGTTCGCGAGCAGATCGCGGGGTAGTCGGCGAGCACGCTGGTGAAGTCCCCTCCTTTGCGCGCGCACTCGATCATGGCGTCGTAGGCGGGGTAGAGGGAGGGATCGGTGCAGCCGGCGCGCAGGTTCTCGAGCGAGCTGCAGATCGGTCGGCCGAGTTGGATCAGGATCGAGAGGTTGTTGAAGAAGCGCAGTTCCTCTTTGTGCATGCTCGCCTCCCCGCGCCGCGGGCCTTGGGGGAGTATGCGTCTCCCAGGGGCCCTGGGCAATGCCCGGACAAACGCCCTCGGAAGGCTTGCGGTCGGCCCGCGCGCTTGGTAGCAGCGCGGGCCGAAAGGGGTCGCGGGCTTCGGATCCTCACGGCGGAGGGTCGCCCGGGGCGGCGGCCCTTCGCGCACCGGCGGGGCCGGACCTCGGGGGGGAGGACCTAGGCGCCGGGGGTGCGGACGGGGATCCGGTGCGCCACCGCGCGCGGGGCCTTCGCGATCCGCACGGTCAGGACGCCGTGAGCGCAGGTGGCCTCGACCTCTCCGAGTTCGCCGCGGAAGGCGACGCTGCGTTCGAAGGGGCCCGAGAGGGTTTCGCGCCGGTGCCAGGCCGCCGCTCCCAGAGCGGGGGCGGGCTTCTGGCCCCGCACGGTGAGTGTGCCTTCCTGCAGGGTCACCTCCACGCTCGCGGGGTCCACTCCCGGCAGCTCAAGCCGTAGGGTGTAGCCCTCCGCGTCCTCCACGAGGTCGGCCGGGGGCCGCAAGGGACTCGTACGGGGTTCGGTGCGCTCGGCAAACAGGATCACGGTGCAGCCTCCGGTTCTGGCCGCCGCGCCTCGCAAGCCGCAGGCCAGGTTGGGCGGCGCGTAAGTGCATACCGTGCCGAGGACCGGAGGCCTTCGTCCGCGGCCTGGGGCCAGTTTGGCAGGGGGGCGATTGACAGGGAGGCCGGTTCGGAGGAGCCTCGGAGGCATGAGCGAGCTGACCGAGCGCGAGTTCGAAGCCCTGGCGCACCGCACCTTGCAGCGGGTGGTGGAAGCCTTCGATCCGGTGGATCCGGACGAAGTCGAGGCGGTGCCTTCGGACGGCGTTGTCCGCCTCGATTTCCAGGGGCGCCGCGCCCCCTGGGTGGTCAACAGCCAGCGCGGCGCGAAGCAGATCTGGCTCGCCGCCGACCGGCAGGCTTGGCACTTCGCGCACGCGGGCGAAGGGCCCGAGGACCTCCGCTGGGTGTCCCCCAAGACGGGGGAGGAACTCTTCGAGACCCTCGGTCGCCTCCTGGAGGAGCGCGCGGGGGTCTCGGTTCGCTTCGCTCCCTGAGGCTCCTTGGCGGCCCGCGCGCTGGCGGGGCCGGCGCGGGGCGCTCCTACGCCGGGCGCAGGTTCGCGGTCAGTTGCCCGCGTCGTCCTTGGGCGGAATCCCGCGCCATTCGCTGGGCGGCGGGACGTCGTCGGCAGGGACCTTGCCGCCGAACCAGTCGTCGTAGTACCAGTCGGCGAAGCTCTGAATGAAGGGGCCGCCTTCGTTCTCGGCCCACTCGCGGGTTCCGTTCTTGCGCCGGGGCGGGGAGCTGAAGGAGCCGTCGTAGATCCACTGGCTGCCGTCTTCCATGTCGGCGAGGCAGACGCCGTGGAAGTTCCAGGGCCCGCCGCCGCCGGCCGCGTAGAAGTACTGGCGAATGGGCCGGCCGGTGCGCTTGCCGCGCGCGGTGCGTTCGAGGTAGAGCACCCGCGCCTTGATCCCCACGGTGCCCAGAATGCCGCACACCAGGGCCGCCTGCTGGTTGCAACGCCCACCGGTGTAGTCGGGGTTGTCGAGGACCCACCAGCCGAAGTTGTTCCGGTAGTGGGTGTACTTCTGGTAGTCCTTGGTCGGCTCGAGGGGCGGGTAGTAGAGCGAGCTCACGCCGCGTTGGCCGGCGTTGATGTTCCAGCTGCCGGGCAGGTCGTCGTAGTTCTTGGGAGGCTCGGCGCCTTCGGGGTAGTCGGGCACCGGGGGGGGCGCCACGTCGCCGATGTCCTTCCAGTGGACGTAGTGGCGCATTTGGTTGTCGATCTGGTAGCCGATCGAGTCCCTCCCCCGACCGACGTTCTTGCTCGCGCCGCGGGCCCAGCGGCAGGCCATTTCGAAGTGGTGGAGGGAGTTCGGCGGGTTGACGTCGCTGTCGATGTTCTTGATCGGAGCCTTGTAGGTCGTGTAGACCCGCAGCGGGGTGCGCGCAATGATCGGCTGCACGCCGCCCAGGGTCCACTCGATCTCGAGCGGATTCACGTCCACGCCCTCGTTGAGGACCTCGCTCGTGGCGAGGGTCACGCGCTCGCCGCTCGCGAGGGCGCGCAGGGCGACGTCCGCGGAGAAGACGACGTGGTCCTCGCCGTCGGCCCGCCCCTCGAGCCGGAGGGTGGCCTCCTCGGCGAGGTCGGCGCTGGCCTTGAGGGTGACCTCCAGCCGCAGCGGAGTGTTCGCGTACACAGCGGCCGGGGTCTTGACGGGCGCGGCGCCCGGATCGTCGCGCCGGAAGTGGGGCCCGCTGGCGTCGGCCATGGGGAGGGTGTCGAGGACGTTGATCTCGGAGACGTAGGCGCGGACGGCCTCGAGGACGGTCGTCGCTTGCTCCTGGCCGCGGACCGCGGTGAGGGTCACCGTGCCCTCGTCGGTGATCCGCAGCTCGTCGCCCTCCAGCGTCGCGGGTCCGTCGACGGTGACCTGGGCGTCTGCAGGCTCCAGGGCGACGCGCAGGCGCTGGCCCACGAGCACGGCGCCCGCCCGCGGCGAGCGGATCGCCAACCCCGCGCTGTCGTTTGCGCTGCCCGCGTCGTCCGCGTCGTCCGCGTTGCCTGCGTCGCCGCCCTCCGCGGAGTTGCTGCCGTCGCCCGCGTCGACGCCGGGGAGCGGCCGGTCGGCGCCCTTGTCGCCGTACTCGAAGATCCACTCGGGCTGCCCGTCGGCGTTGCTCTTCTTGAGGTAGCCGTAGACCCGCCCCGAATCGGTGAAGCGGTAGAAGCCTTCCACCTCCTCCGGCGCGGCGTTCCCCGCAAGCGAGGCCAGGGTGCCGGCTGCGCCGCGAACGGACTCGAAGCGCACCTGGGCCCAGGAAGTCGCCGACCGGGGCTCCATGCGCCCGCGCAGGATCCCGTCGTCGTCGCGGCGCACGAGTTCGTAGGCGCCTTCGCCCGCCGGGACCACCCACAAGGTGGCGCTGTTGCCGCCGAAGCCCCAGCGCCGGAGTTCGTAGGTGCCTTCGGGTTTGAACTCGGCGAGGGCCAGGCCGCCCAGCCCGATCAGGAGTCCCACAGCGCCCAGCGCGGTCCACGGCGTCTTCTTCACGGCTCGCTTCCCCTCCAGGGCGTCTCGGCCCTGAGCCCTACCAGACTAGCAAGCCCAGTTCCTTTACTAACCCCTGGCCTGCATCGGACCCGTCCCGGACGCAGAGACGCAAGCGAAACCCAAGGCGGTTCTTCCCGCTCCGGGCGAGGGTTTGGTAAACCGTCCCGCTCCGGCGTCGGCCGGCGCCGGCGTCCACCGAGGTCCCATGACCGCTGTCGCCCTCTCCGAACGACTCCGTGCCCTGGTGGCCGAGCAACTTTCCCTCCCGGTGGAGGAGGTAGGCCTCGACCTCGACTTCGAGGCCTTCGGCCTCGACTCGGTGGAGAAAGTGGAGCTCCTCGCGCGGATCGAAGACGCCTTCGACGTGGTCGTCGCCCCCGCCGACGCGGTCCACCTCGCCACCTTGGACGACGTGGTCCGCTACCTCGCCCTGCGGAGGGCCTGAGCCGTGCAGCTCGGCGGCGAAGTCGAGGAGCTCTACTTCGGTGCGGCGTGCGCTCGGGGTCCGCGCAGCGTGTGCTTCTACGCACCCCGGCAGCCCGAGCCGCTCGCCGTGGACTACCTCGCCTTGCTGGAGCGCGCGCGGGGAGCGGCCGCGGCCCTCGGCGAGCGGCTCTCCCCTGGTGAGCCCTACCTCCTCCTTGCCGAGAACGACCTCGACACCGTGGTGGCCTTCTTGGGCGGGCTCCTCTGCGGGGCGCTCCCCGCGCCCCTCAGTCCGCCCTTGGGGCTGGGGGGGCTGGAGGCTTGGAACGAGCGGGTGCGCGCGCTGGCCGCGGACCTCTCCTGCCGGGTCGTCGTCGGGCGCCCCGAGCACCTCGCCCTCCTGGAGGGCCCCCTGGGCCGCGTGCCCTGCGACGCCTTTCCCCTCAGCGCTCCGCCCTCGCCGCTGTCCGCGGCGGGGCTCTCGCACGTGCAGCTCACCTCGGGGAGCACGGGCCGCAGCAAGGGCGTGCGCATTGCCCACCGAAACCTTGCCGCGAACTTGTTCCACATTGGCTGGGCTTCGGACGTGACGGACGCGGACCGGGTCGTCTCCTGGTTGCCTCTCTACCACGACATGGGCCTTGTGGGGGTCCTCCTCTTCTCCCTCTACTGGAACCTCGACCTCGTCCTTCTCAGCCCGGTGGACTTCCTCGCCCGCCCCGTCCGTTGGTTGGAGGCGATCCACCGGCACCGCGGGAGCCTCTCTCCAGCGCCGAGCTTCGCTTACCCCTACGTCGCGCATCGCCTGCGCGGTCGCACGCCGAGTGTGGACCTCTCCTCCTGGCGGATCGCCTACTGCGGGGCCGAGCCCATTCAGCGCGAAGCCGTGCAACGCTTCGTCGACGCCCTCGCCCCCTGCGGACTCTCCCCGGGGACGATCCTCCCCTGCTACGGACTCGCCGAGGCCACCCTCGCGGTGACCTTCGCGCCCTGGGGGCGAGGCTTGCGCGCTGCGGCGGTGTCCCGGCAGGCCCTCGGCGAGGGGACGGTGGCGCCGGCCCTGGGGCCGGAAGACGGTCAAGAACTCGTCCTCCTCGGCGCGCCCCTGCCCGAGATCGAACTGGAGCTGCGCGACGCCGAAGGGCGGCCCGCGGACGCCGGGCGTACCGGCGAGGTGTGGCTGCGCGGGCCCACGGTCACCCCCGGCTACCTCGGCGAGGGGCCCGAGGCCGATGCCGCGGGCTGGCTGCGCACCGGCGACCTCGGCTGCTGGGTCGAGGAGGAGCTGGCGCTGATCGGTCGCTGCAAGGACCTGCTCATCGTGCGCGGACGCAACCACGCGCCGGTCACCCTCGAGTGGGCGGCCGAGGGGGTCGAGGGGGTGCGTCCCGGGTCGGCGGCCGCCTTCTCCTGCTACGACGCCGCCTCGGGGACCGAGGCGCCCATCGTGGCCTGCGAAGTGGCCGAGAACGAGAGCGACTGGTCGCGCGGCGCCATCGGACGCCAGGTCGAAGAAGCCGTGCTGCGCCGAACCCACCTGCGCCCGCGCGAGGTGCTCCTCCTGGATCCCGGAGCCATTCCCAAGACCACCAGCGGGAAGATCCAGCGTTCGCGGGTCCGCGAGCTCTACCTCTCCGGCCGCCTGGGAGGGGAGCAGCGGTGATCCGCCTCGCCGTCGAACGCCTGCCCCATGCCGAGGGCCTCGATCTGCCCCGCTACGAGACCGAGGGCTCGGCCGGGCTCGACCTGCGCGCCGCCGTCGCGGAGCCGATCCCCTTGGCCCCGGGTGCCCGCGCCTTGGTGCCCACCGGCCTGCGCCTCGGCATTCCGCCCGGCCACGAGGGGCAGGTTCGGCCCCGCAGCGGGCTCGCCTACCGCCACGGGCTGACCGTGCTCAACGCGCCGGGGACCATCGACGCCGACTACCGCGGCGAAGTGAAGGTCCTCCTCGTGAATTGGGGCAGCGAGCCCTACGTGATCGAGCGCGGAGCACGGATCGCGCAGCTCGTGCTCGCTCCGGTGGCGCGCGCGACCCTCGCGCCCGTCGAATGCCTCGACGAGACGGGGCGAGGCGAGGGCGGATTCGGCCACACCGGAGTGTGAGCGGGCCCGCCCTCTCCCTCTGGCGCCTCGACCGAACGCCGCGCCGTTCCGAACTCGTGCGCGCGGAGGCCCGCGCCCTCGGGCTCGGCGACGAGGTCGCCCCCGGCCTCTACCTCGCCCGGCGCGCCTACGTCCCCGGTCGTGCCGCCTTCGGTTGCGGAGGGGGGACGCTCCTCGGCTCCGGCCCGCCCGAGGCCATTGCCCTGCCTGCCGGCGGCCGGCGTGTGCACGTGGTTCGCGGGCCCTGGAAGGTGCCGGGGAACCCCGCCGAGCTCTTGCGTCGCTTGGGCAGCGAGGTGCGCCCCGCGCCGCGAGGTTGTCCCCTCGAACTCTACGCGGCCCCCGGGCGTTGGTTCCTCGTCCGCGCGGCCTCGCCGGCCGCGCCCGCGTACGCCCCGCCCCGTCTGCTTCACCGCACGAGCTCGAGCCTCGAGGGGCGCGTGGCGCGCGCCGTCGTGAACCTCGTCGCGCGCCCCGGGGAGCGGGTCATCGATCCGGTGTGCGGGACGGGGGTGCTCCTCGTCGAGGCGGCGCGCATCGGCTGCCGAGCGCAGGGGAGCGACCTGAACGCCAAGGCCTGCCATGCCGCCCGCGCGAACCTCGCGGCTTTGGGCTTGAAGGCCGAGGTCCGCGTCCGCGACGCCCTCGCCCTCGCGCCCGAGGAGCCGCCCTGCGACGCGCTGGTGGGCGACCTTCCCTACGGTCTGCGCCTCGAAGCCGGCTCCCTGGAGGCCTTCGCGCGCGCGCTGCCTCGCCTGGCCGGGCGGTGGGCGCTCGTCGCCCACCGGGACCTTTCGGAGGCCTTCGCCGCCGCGGGACACCCCCTGCGCGCGGTGGTGCCCGTTCCCAAGCCGACCTTCGTCCGCTACGTCCACCTGGGCGGCGAGGACTTCCCGCCAGGGGGTGGCGTCGACCCGTCGGGGACCGGCGGGCCGCGGTAGCGGCGACCGGGGAGCGGCCGGCCCCGCGAAGTCGGCGGGCGACGGGCCGTTGCTCGGGCCGCGACCCGGAAGACGGCCTTACCCTTCGCCCTCCAGCAGCCGGTAGGGAAAGTAGCGAGTGGTGCGCGCCAGGCGGCGGCGGGCCTCCGCGAAGGCCGGGTCGCCGGGGTCCAGGAGGGCCAGGAGCGCGGCCTTGGTCGTGTCGGGGAGGGGGAGGGCGAGGAGCGCGCCGAGGTCGGGCCGCTCGAAGCAGGCGGCAGCCTGGGGCAATGCCTGGGCGCAGCGGGCGCGGTCGGCGGCCAGCGCCTCCGGCCCGGCCCCTGCCCGACGGCGGGCAAGGGCCAGGAACACCACCGCCGCCGGCTCCCCGACCGAAGGGAGGAGCTTCTCGGCCGCCGCGAGTTCGCCTCGTTCGAGGAGGGTCTGGAAGAGGATCCAAGAGCGCTGGCGCTCGCTGCGAAGCGCCGCGGCGCGCTCGGCGCGCCGAGCGTGCTCGCCGAGCAGATCGTCGAGGAGGAGTTCGGCGTGCAGGGCGAGTTGGGCGGGGTCGCCCGTGGAGCGCGCGCGGACTTCCTGGCGGTAGGTCTGCACGGCCTCCCGGGCTTCGGCGACGCGGCCGAGGGCGACGAGGGCTTCGAGGTGTCGCCGCAGCGTGAGGAGGTCCAGCGGCGCCGTGGTCCGTCGGGCCCGAGCCTCCGCCTCGAGGGCCGCGTATTCGCCCAAGGCGAAGCGAACGCGGAAGGCGAACTCGCGCATGGCCTCGTCGTGGGGGCGAAGGGCCGCGGCCTTCCGCGCGTGCGGACGCGCCCGCTCGTATTCGCCGCGGCGAGCCGCGTGCACGGCCAAGGCGAAGTGGGCCCAGGAGCATTCCGGGTCGAGGGCCACCGCGCGCTCGTAGCAGGCGCGCTTCTCGGAGGGGTCGGTGGCCGTGCGCCCGAGCATGTAGTGAAGCCCGGCGTCTTGGGGAGACGCCTGGAGTCGCTCCCGATAGGCTGCACGCAAGGCCGCTACGTCTCCCCCGGTGGCCCGAAGGAGGTCGTGCAGCGCCCGGTGCCAGACGACGTTCAGGCGCCCTTCGGGAGCGGCGGCGACGGGCTCGAGCTTGCCGCGCAGCACGGCCAGGGCGGCCGAGAGTTGCCCGAGGGCGCGGGCACGGCGCAGGTACGCCTCGAGGAGTTCCTCGTCCTCGCGCCGGGGATCCAGGAGGCGTTCGGCGTAGTCGAGGGCGGCGGGGTCGCGTGGCGGGAACGCCGCGAGAGCTCGCCCCGGGGGGCCGGGGACGAGCCGCAAGCGCGTGCGCACCACCGTCTCCCCGTGCCCCGAGACCTGCGCGGGGAAGTCTTCGAAGGGGTGGTCCACGCCGGAGACGCGGCGGAAGGCCTCTCCAAAGAGCAACCGCGGCGGCGGGGCGTGTCCCTGCGGCTGGCCCGGGCCGTATTCCTCGGATTCGAAGGCGAGGAGGGCGGCTCCGCTCGGGTCGAGGACGAAGGCGGTCCGGTCGGCCAGGCGCTCGAAGAAGCTCCCTTCGAGAGCGAAGGAGAGCTCGGCGCCGTGGGGCTCGACCCGGGCTCGGTGCGTTCCCTCCGCGAGCGCCATCGAGGCCACCGACCCCGGGCGGAGTTCGAGCGGAGGCTCCCCGTCGACGCTCACCTCGAGCGGATCCCAGCCGCCGTTGACCAGGAACAGTCGCCGCGCGGACGCGCGCGCGCGGTCGCCGCCTACGGCCCAGGCACCGGCTCCGACGGCGAGGAGGAGGAGCAAGACGCTCCACCGGAAGCGGCGGGTCTCGGTGTTCGTGCTCGAGTCGGTTGCGGCCTCGTTCATGGGCGCTCAGCTTAGCAGCCCGTTCGCGAAGTCCTGGCCGCGCGCGCAGGAGGTCCTGCGGCCTTCGGCCGCGATCGACGGCAGGCGCCGCCAGACCCTAGGCCCGAGGTGCGGGGTGCCACGAGCGTCCTGCGGGCGGTCCGCGCGCAGGAGCGCGCTGCGCGCGAGGCGGCGAACCTGCGGGGAGTCCCGCGTACGGACCCCAAGGCGCAGGCGGAGCGCGGGCCCGGCTCCGCGCGACGCGTCTGGGCGGCGGTCGCCTCCGTCCTGCCCGGGCGGGCGGAGCGCGCCGTCCGCCGAGCGGAGAGTCCTGGCCGAAGGCGGAGCTTCGTCCGCGGGGTCGGCGGCTGGTAGGGTGCGCCCCATGCCCGGTGTCGTCTACCTCAAGCCCTCCCGCGTGCGCCTGGAGGCGCGCCGGCACCCCTGGGTGCGCAAGAGCGACGTGGCCCGTGTGGAGGGCCGGCCGCAGGACGGCGACGCCGTGGAAGTGCAAGCGCGCGACGGACGCTTCCTCGCCCACGGCCTCTACAACGGAGGCTCCTTCTTCCGCGTCCGTTTGGTGAGCTTTCGCGAGGACGAGCCGATCGCGGAGGGGCTCTTGCGCGCGCGCCTGCGCGGCGCCGTTGCCTTGCGCCACGACGTGCTCCGCCTGCCCGAGCGGGGCGACGGCTACCGCCTCGTCAACAGCGAGGGCGACGGGCTTCCGGGGTTGGTGGTCGATCGCTACGGCGAGGTCTTGGTCGTCGCGTGCTCTTCGCTCGGGCTGCAGCGCCGCCTGGAGCCCCTGCTCGACGAGCTCGAGGAACTCCTCGCGCCCGCGGCGATCGTGGAGGTCGATCCTCCCGGCGATCTTTGCACCAAGGAAGGACTCGCGGCGGCCCGCGGGGTGGTGCGGGGGACGCTCCCGGCGGCCGAAGGAGAGGTCTTGGTGGACGGACTCCGCTACGGAGTCGCCTACGCGAAGGGCCAGAAGACGGGGCTCTTCTTCGACCAGCGCGAGAACGTTGCCCGCGTGGCCGAACTGGCGCGCGGTCGCCGTGTCCTGGACGCTTGCTGCTACGCGGGGGGCTTCGGCCTCGCCTGCGCGCGGGCCGGCGCGAAGCGCGTGCTCCTCTTCGACGCGAGCGAAGAGGCGACCGCGCGCGCGCGCGCCAACGCCGAGCGCAACGGCCTGGCCGGAGCGGTCGAGGTACGGCGCGCGTCGCTGTTCCCCTTCCTCCGCGAGCTGGCCGCACGGGGGGAGCGTTTCGACCTCGTCGTCCTCGATCCCCCCAAGTTCGTCCCCGCGCGCAAGGCCCTCGAGCGCGGGCGGCGCGGCTACGTGGACGCCAACCGCCTGGCCCTCGAACTCCTCGCTCCCGGCGGGCTGCTCTTCACCTGCTCGTGCAGCCACCACATGAGCCCCGGGCGCTTCGCCGACGCCGTGCGTGAGGCGGCTGCCCGCGCCGACCTTTCGGTGCGCGTGCTCGAAGAACGAGGTGCCGGTCCCGATCACCCCCTCGATCTGCACTGCCCCGAGGGCCGTTACCTCAAAGGGCTCCTCCTGCAGAGAAGCTGATAGGGTAGCCCGCCGTGTCTCGCCTCCGCTCCCTCGGTCCCCTGGTCCTGCTCCTCGCGCTCGCCGGCTGCCGGGCGGTGGTCGGTCCTCCTGAGGGCGCGGTCGACCGCCGGGAGGTCTACCAGGCCATCGCCAACGCGCTGCCGCGGGCCGACTTCGGCTGGGGAGACCCCCCGGGGGTCGTACGCCTCGCGGCCAGCGTCAAGCGGGAAGGCGGGGGGGCTCCCCTCCCGCCCCTCAAGGCGGACGAGCACGGCTTCCGCGTTCGCTACGCCGTGTACCGCCCGCGCTGCGTGGACATTCCCTACGCGGCGATCGAGGAGGTGGCCTACGAATACAGGCCCCTGCCCAACGTCCTCTTCGCGGCGCTGCTGGTCCTGCCCTTGCAGATCGGGCGCGCGACGGTGGTCTTCGACGCCAACCGCGTGCCGGGCCTGGTGGAGCAGGTCAAGAAAGACCTGCGCCGGTTGGAGGCCGTGGGGCGTGAGGTGGGGCTGGGCGGGCCCTGGGCGCACGCCCAGGAGATCAAGTGGAAGATCGCCTCGGACGCCGAGGCCTACGGGACCGGACGGCTCGCCCTGCACTTCGACTTCCCGGCGGGCGTCCCCGCGTGGATTCCCTTCCGAGGCCGGGCGGGGCGCGTCGCCGAGGCCTTTGCCTGGGCAGCGGCCCATCCCGACGCGCCCCCGCTCCCCGACGACGTGCCGGACCGCGGTGCCGCCGAAGCCGCGGCGAGCGCAGAAGCCGCGGAGGGAGGGTCCTGAGGGTGCGTTCGCGCCGCGGGCGGCCTTGGGCGTACGCTTCGGTGACCAACGTCCGAGCGATCGCGGCGTAGGGGGAGACGTAGGCAGCCTCTCGCGCCGTCGAGGGGCTGCGCAGGAGGAAGCCCGTGTCCCGCCACCCGCGCCGCACCCCTTGGGCCACCCTGTCGCTGGGCCTCGGCCTGGTCGCGCTGCTCTCGGGCCCCGCGCTCGGGCAGCCCATTCGCCGCCGCCCTCCCCTGCCCGTCGCCGATCGCGCGCAGGCGGTCCTCGACGTCCTCGGCGGAGCGCACGTCCTGCGAGAAGCGTGGCGCGCGACCCAGGCGGGCTTCTACCGCAAGGACCTCAACGGGGTCGATTGGGAGGCGGTCCTGCGCCGCTACGAGCCGCGCGCGGCGCAGGCGCGTACCCCGCGCGAGCTCTACGCGCTGATCAACCGCATGCTCGGCGAGCTGCGCACCTCGCACCTCGCCCTCATGGACGGCGGGGTCTGGTGGCGTGAGCTTGGCGACGAGTTCCGTGGTCGGCCCAGCCTGCGGGCCGGCTGCGAACTCGTCCGCGTCCAGGGGCGCCTGCACGTCGCGGCCCTCGCCGAAGGCGGCCCCGCGGCGCAGGCGGGGCTCCTCGAGGGCGACGAAGTCGTCGCCCTCGACGGCGTGCCCGCCGCGGCAAGCCCGCTCCTCCGCGGCGCCGGGCACGATCCGGGGATTCCCGGAGCGCCCGGCTTCGTGCTGGACCTCAGCGCAGGACGCGCGGTGCGGGTCGCCATGCGACGCCGCCCCGGCGAGGAAGCGCGCGAGCTCGTGCTCGAACCGCGTCCCTTCTCCCTACTCGAAGCCGTGCGCAATTCCGTCCGCACAGAGCACGTGGAGGGGCGCAGGGTGGGGGTGATCCACCTGTGGCACTTCATGAACGCCAGGGTCTACCGTGCCCTCCGCGCGGCCCTCGCGGGGCCTCTGCACGACGCCGAAGCCCTGGTCCTCGACGTTCGCGGCCGCGGCGGTTCGGCGGGCGTCGTGCGCGCGATCCTGAGCCTCTTCTCGGGGCGACGCCCCTTCTGGCCTCGGCCGGTGGTCGTGTTGACCGACGGACACACGCGGAGCGCCAAGGAGATCTTCGTCTTCCACTGGAAGCGCCGCGGCCTGGGTCCCGTCGTGGGCGAGCGCACCCAGGGCGCCTGCGTGGGCTGCACCTTCCAGGAGCTCTCCGATGGCTCGGTGCTCATGATCCCGCGCCAGGACGTGCGCTTCTTGACCCGCGGTGTGAGCCTCGAAGGGCGCGGAGTGGCTCCGACCGTCGAAGTCCCGCAGGCCCCGCTCCCCTACCGTGCCGGGGAGGACCGCATTCTGGCCGCGGGGCTCCGCGAGGCCCTGCGCCAAGCCCGCCGCGCCGCGGCCTTTTGAGGGCGGGCGCCGCTCCCTTAGGGCTGCTCGGCGTCTCGGTCCTGCTCGAAGGAGCGCACGGCCTCGTCGAGGCCGCCGAAGACACGGAGGATCTTGTCGAAGCCGAGCAGCTGCACGACGTTGTCGATCTTCGGGGGAAGGGCCGCCAAGCGAATGTCGCCCTGGCGATCGCGGAACTCGCGGCTCATCTTCTTGAGCACGCCCAGGCCGGCGCTGCTGATGTATTCGAGGGCGCCGCAGTCGAGGACCACCCGGGGCTGCGCCTCGTTCCCTGCGGATTCGAGTTCCTTTTGCAGCGAGGAGAAGGTGTGCGCGTCGAGCTGGCCCTTGAGGCTGAGGACCTTGACCTCCGAGTCCTTCGAGCGAGTGATCTCGAGTTCCGACATGCTGCCCCGTTGCCTCCGTAAGCAAAAGATCCTACCATCGCGGACTCGGGCAATACGCCGCCGCGATGCCCCTTCCCCGACGCTCGCGCGCGCCGGAGTCCACCATGGTCCCAGCCTCGCATCGCCGCACCCCGTGCGCCGGGGCGGTCTTCCTGGTGGCGTGGGCCTGCGCCTGTTCCTCGGGTCCTCGCCGGCCCTTCTTCGGCGGGGAGGAGCCGGCGCGGGCGCGGCCCGCGTCCAGCGCCCCTGCGCCGAACGGGCGCCCGGCCTCCCCGCCGGCACCCGGCCAAGGCGCCCCTCGGGCGGCGCAGGGGGAGGCGCAACGCCCCCCCTTGGAACGTCTGCTCGCCGAACTGAGGAGCCGGGATCGAGCCGGCCGCGAGCGCCTGCTCGGCGAGATCCTCGCGCGCGGAAGCGAGGCGCGCGGCCCGGTCGAACGGGCCCTCGCGGAGGAGCGGGTGCTCGTCGACGCGCTCGAGGACCTGCTCGAGCGCCTGGGCGGCCCTCAGGCGAGGGGCGGGAGGCGCGCGGGAGAGGACGGGGCGCTGCCGGAGGCGGCGGACTGGACGCGCGCCAAGTACCGGCTCGCCTTGGAGCGCTACCTTGCCGAAGACACCTACGGCGCCCTGCAAGCGATCGACGCGATCCTGGCCCTCGAGCCGCGGACTCCCCTGCGCCCTCGCCTGATCCGGCTGCGGCGGGCCTGCCGCGAGCGTCTCGCGCGCGAGAGCGTACTCTCCGCTCGCCTGGTGTGCGGGGAGGAAGTCCTGACGCCCGAGCGCGCGCTGCGCGCGCGCGTACGCCTCGAGAACGTGAGCGGCGAGGAGGTGCGGATCGTCGCGGCCGAGGACCGTCGCCTGGGGCTGGTAACGCTCGATTACGAGGAGCTCGCGCCGTCGGGGGCGCGTACGCGCACGCGGGTGCAGCGCTGGCTGCGCGCCCCCGAGGAAGAACTCGTCCTCGGTCCGGGGCAGGCGCGGAGTCTTCCCGTCGAACTCCCCTCGCCGCACCGGCGGCTCCCTCGGGGCTTGGTGGGCCGTTACCACCTGGCGGCGCGCTTGCGCGCGCGTTCGCTGGAGGTGGGTGGGGTGCCCCTGCAACTCTTCGTGCCGGCGGGGGGCGCCACGGTGCTGGCCGTGGGAACGGGCGACGCCGGCCTCGTTCGCAACCCGCGGACGGCCTTCCTCGAGGCCGTGGCCAAGGCGTCCTCGGGGACCCTGGCCGAGCGCCGCGAGCCCGCCCGGCAAGCCTTCGTCGCAGCCCTCGTCCTCTCCCTCGCCGACGAGGAGGAGGCTTTGCGGCTGCTGGCCTCCGCCCTCGAGGGGGCGAGGGGTTCCTTGAGCGAGGCGCTCTGCGCGGGGCTGGCACGGGTCGTCGGGGAGCCGCTGAATTTCTCCCGCGAGGAGTGGCTGATCTGGTGGAAGGGGAGAGAATCCCGGCCGCGTCGGCGCGGGCCTGCAGGGGAGCGTTGAGCCCTCTCGGCGCGAGGAGCGAGCCATGAACCGAACCGCCCTGAACGCGAGGCACCGCGCCCTCGGCGCGCGCATGATCGAATTCGGCGGCTGGGAAATGCCCGTCCACTACGAGGGCATCCTCGCCGAGCACGCCGCAGTCCGGGAGCGGGCGGGCCTCTTCGACCTCCAGCACATGGGACGCCTGCGCCTGACCGGTCCCGACCGCGCGCGGGCCCTCGACCGCTTCTTGACCAACGACGTCCCGGGAACCAAGCCGGGGCGAGCGCGCTACGCAGTGATGTGCGCGGAGGACGGCGGGGCGATCGACGACTGCATCTACTACGTGCTGCCCGAAGCAATCCTCTTGGTCGTCAACGCGTCGAACCGCGAGGCGGTCTTGGAGTGGATGCGTCCGCGACTGGAGGGGGAGGTCGAACTGAGCGACGAGACGACCCGCTGGGCCATGCTCGCCGTGCAGGGCCCCCGCGCGCGCGAGGTCCTCGAACCTCTCTGCGATCGCGACCTCGCCAAGCTCAAGTACTACCGCTGCGCCGGGGCCATGGTCCTGGGCGAGCCCTGCTTCCTGGCGCGCACGGGCTACACCGGCGAGGTCGGATACGAACTCGTGTTCGACGCCGCGCGCGCGGAGTGGCTCTGGGACGAGCTGCTCCGGCGCGGCGAAGGGGTGGGGCTGCGCCCCGTCGGTCTCGGGGCCCGGGACACCCTCCGCCTGGAGGCCGGAATGGCGCTCTACGGACACGAGCTGGATCGGGAGACGAATCCCCTCGAGGCGGGGCTGGACTTCGCGGTCAAGCTGGACGCGGGCGAGTTCTACGGCCGAGAGGCCCTGCGCCGGGTTCGGGCGGAGGGGCCGCGGCGCAAGCTCGTCGGTTTCGTCGTCGAGGGGCGGCGAATCCCTCGCCAGGGGGCGACGGTCCTGCACGACGGCGAGGCCTGCGGGCGCGTCACGAGCGGCACCAAGAGTCCGACCCTGGGGAAGGTGGTGTGCATGGCCTACGTCCCCCGCGCGCTCTCCGAGTCGGCCGAGGGCTGGGAGGTCGAGGTCTCGGGGAGGCGCTATCCCATGCGGCCGACGGCGCTTCCCTTCTACAGCCGCACTCGCAAGGGGACGGCCTAAAGGAGAGCGCGTGAAACGGAGCGAGTCGGTCGCCTACGCTCGAGAGGTGGTGCGGCACGAGGCCGCGGCGCTCAACGGCCTCGTGGAGCGCATCGACGAGGAGCACTTCGGGCAGGCGGTGGAGCTGATCCTGGGCTGCACGGGGCGCGTGGTCGTCTCCGGCATGGGGAAGGCCTGGTTGATCGGGCAGAAGATCTCCGCGACCTTGGCGTCGACGGGGACCCCTTCGCACGCCCTCCACGCGGCCGAGGCGCTGCACGGAGACCTTGGCCGCGTGGTCAAGGGCGACGTCGCCCTGTTGATCTCCAACAGCGGCAAGACCCGCGAAGTGGTCGAACTCCTCGTCCCCCTGAACAAGCTGGGGGTTCCGACCGTTGCGCTCACCGGCGACGCCGGCTCGCCCCTCGCGAACGCGGCCGACCTGTTGCTGCACATTGGGGACCTCGACGAGGCCTGCCCCCTTGCCCTTGCGCCCTCGACCACCACCACGGCCATGCTGGCCCTGGGCGACGCGCTGGCCCTGACCGTCATGAAGCTGCGCGGCTTCAGCAGCGAGGACTACGCCTTCTACCACCCCGGCGGGTCGCTGGGACGCAAACTCATGAAGGTCGAGGAGGTCATGCGCAAGGGAGAGCGCCACGCGGTGATCGAGGCCGACGCGCCCCTGCGCGAGGCGCTGTTGCGGATCACCCGCGCGCGGGCGGGCGCCATTTCGGTGGTCGATGCGGACGGGCGGCTGTGCGGGATCTTCACCGACGGCGACCTGCGGCGCCGTCTGGTCAAGGGGGCGAGCATCGACGACCAGAAAGTGGGCGACTTCATGACGCGCAACCCGCGAACCATCGAGGTCGGGAGGCTTGCCAGCGCCGCGGCCCACCTCCTCAACGAACTGAAGGTGGACGAACTCCCCGTCGTCGACGCCGACGGGCGCCCCGTGGGGATCGTCGACATTCAAGACATTCTGGGCACCGTCGGCTGAGCGGCTGACGGGAGCTCGAGGGGACCGCCGACCGCGGGTCGGGGGCCCCAAGCGGCGGGGCGCGGCACGGAAGAGCTCGCGCGCTCCCGCGCCGCGCCTGGCCCGTTCAGCTGACCGCGGCCTCTGCCTCGGGGCGCTTCTCGGCGTGGAAGGTAAGCTCGCCCTTGGCGTCGGTGTCGACGACGACGGTGGAGCCCTCGGGGAATCGACCCTCGAGGATGCCGATGGCCAGGGGGTCCTGGATCATCTTCAGGAGCACGCGCTTGAGCGGCCGCGCGCCGAAGTCGGGGTCGTAGCCGGCGAGGGCCACCTTCTCGCGCGCGGAGTCGCTCAGCTCGACTCGGAGTTTGCGGTCGGCCAGGCGCCGCTGCAGATGCGCGAGCTGCAGGTCGAGGATCTGCTTGACGTGCTCGAGTTCGAGGGGGTGGAAGACGACCGTCTCGTCGATGCGGTTGAGGAACTCGGGGCGGAAGGTGCTGCGCAAGAGCCTCCACACCTGCTCCCGAGTCTGCGGGTCGAGATGGCCTTCGGCGTCGAAGGTGCCCTTCTGGATCAGCTCGGTGCCCAGGTTCGAGGTGAGGATGACCACGGTGTTGCGGAAGTTGACCGTGCGACCGTGTCCGTCCGTCAGGCGACCGTCGTCGAGGAGCTGGAGGAGGATGTTGAACACCTCGGGGTGGGCCTTCTCGATTTCGTCGAAGAGGACCACCGCGTAGGGGCGCCGACGGACCGCTTCGGTGAGCCGGCCGCCTTCTTCGTAGCCCACGTAGCCGGGCGGAGCCCCGATCAGCCGCGAGACCGCGTGCTTTTCCATGTACTCCGACATGTCGATGCGCACGATGGCCTCTTCGGTGTCGAAGAGGAACTCGGCGAGGGCCTTGGCGAGCTCGGTCTTGCCCACCCCGGTGGGGCCGAGGAAGAGGAAGGAGCCGATGGGCCGGTTGGGGTCTTGCAGCTCCGCGCGGGCGCGGCGCACGGCGGAGGCGACGCTGCTGACTGCTTCGCGCTGTCCGATCACACGCTGGCCGAGGCGCTCCTCCATTTTGAGGAGCTTCTCCTTCTCGCTCTCGAGCATGCGCTCGAGCGGAATGCCCGTCCAGCGGGCGACGACGGCGGCGATGTCCGCTTCGGTGACCTCCTCCCGCAAGAGCCGCTGCTCCGAACTCGCCGCGGCGAGCTCCTGCTTCTCGGCGAGCTCGCGTTCGAGGGCGGGAATGGTCGAGTAGCGCAGCTCGGCCAAGGCGTCGAGCTTGTGTTCGCGTTCGAGCTGCTGCTCGCGCTGGCGAGCCTCCTCGATCTTGGCCTTGAGGTCGCGGAGCTCTTGGATCGCGCGTCGCTCGTTCTCCCAGCGGGCCTTGAGCTGGCCGAGTTGCTCGCGCAGGTCGGCCAAGGTCTTGCGCGTGCGCTCGAGGCGCTCCTTGGATTCCTTGTCGCTTTCCTTGCTGAGTGCCTGCTCCTCGACTTCGAGGGAGAGGATCTTCCGCTCCAGGCGGTCGATCTCGACAGGCGAGGAGTCGAGCTGCATGCGCAGCGCGCTCGCGGCCTCGTCGACGAGGTCGATGGCCTTGTCGGGGAGGAAGCGCTCGGAGATGTAGCGGTGGGAGAGTCGCGCGGCGGCGACCAGAGCCGCGTCCTGGATCCGCACGCCGTGGTAGACCTCGTAGCGTTCCTTGAGCCCACGCAGGATGGTGAGCGTGTCCTCCACCGAGGGCTCGCCGACGAAGACGGGCTGGAAGCGGCGCTCGAGGGCCTTGTCCTTCTCCACGTACTGACGGTACTCGTCGAGGGTGGTGGCGCCGATGCAGCGCAGCTCGCCACGGGCGAGGGCCGGCTTGAGCAGGTTTGCCGCGTCCTGGGCGCCTTCGGCCTTGCCTGCGCCGACGACCGTGTGCAGCTCGTCGATGAACAGAATGATGTTCCCCTCGGCGGCCTCGACGTCCTTGAGGAGCGCCTTGAGCCGGTCCTCGAACTCGCCGCGGTACTTGGCGCCGGCCACCAGCGCCCCCATGTCGAGGGCGAGGACGCGCTTGTCCTTGAGGCCTTCGGGGACGTCGCCCGCCACGATGCGCAGGGCGAGGCCTTCGACGATGGCGGTCTTGCCCACGCCGGGCTCGCCGATCAGCACCGGGTTGTTCTTGGTCCGACGGCTGAGGACCTGCATGACCCGGCGGATCTCGTCGTTGCGCCCGATGACCGGGTCGAGCTTGCCGGTGCGGGCGAGGTTGGTCAGGTCGCGGGTGTACTTGGCGAGGGCCTGGTACTTGTCCTCCGGTTCGCGGTCCACGACCCGCTGCGTGCCGCGGATGGCCTTGAGGGCCTGCAGCACCACGTCGCGGGTGACGCCGTGCTCCTTGAGGACCGCGCCGGCCTCTTCTTTGGACTGTGTGAGCGCCAGCAGCAGGTGCTCGGTCGAGATGAACTCGTCGCCGAGGCCTCGCATTTCCTTCTCGGCGACCCGGAACACTTCCTCGAGGGACGGATCCATGCCGAGCTGGCCGCCGCTGCTGCGAGGCAGCTTGTCGAGCCGGCCCACGAGCGCGGCGCCGATGACCTGCGGGGAGGCTCCGATCTTCTCCAAGATCGGGCGCACGACGCCCTCTTCTTGCTGGACGAGTTCGAAGAGGAGGTGCAGCGGCCCCAGGCGGGGGTGGCCGCTCTTGGTCGCGAGTTCCTTGGCGTTGACCAAGGCTTCGTGGGATTTGACGGTGAGTTGTTCGAGGTTCATGGGCGGGCTCCCTTGGCGAGGGGGCCGGCGCACGTCCCGTGCCCGAATGGAAGTGGTTGCGCGGTCGGGCTTTGTCTGTGCTGGCGCCTGCCAGGCTGGCAGCCTTGGCAGGGGGACTCAGCGTTCTCGATCGCGGGCCAGGAGTTCTTCGACCGCGAGGCGGAGGCTCTCGCGCCACGGGTCCACGTAGCGCACCCGGCCGCTGCGGTCGAGGAGGACGCCGCTGGGAAGGGCGCGCACTCCCCAGGCCCGCGCCACGGTTCCGGCGATGCCTCGACCGTCGAAGCAGTGCCTCCAAGGCGGGTTGTCCAGAGCGGCCAGGGCTTCCTGCATGGCCTCGCGGGTCTCGTCGAGGTTGATGGCCAGGACTTCGAAGGCGCCGGTCTCCTTCTGCGTGCGAGCGATCTCCCCCAGGACGCTCGCGTCGCCGATCTTGCTCGACCAAAAGAGGATGAGGAGGACCTTGCCCCGGTAGGCGCTGAGGTCCACGGGTTGGCCGTCGATGTCGTCCTGGCCGATGGGAAGGGGAAAGGTCCCGAGGCGGTCGATGTCGCGCAGGGCGAGGACGCGTCGCAGCTCGGTGGCGATGAGCGCGGCGGCCTTCTCGGGAGAGCCGACGGCGCGCTCGAGGGCGGCGCGCCGACGGGCGACGTCCGCGGTGCCTTCGCGCAGGAGTTCCTCGCGGCGCGGGCTGCCCGGGACGAGTTCGAGGCGGCTCAGGTCCCGCTGCAGGCGCTGCTCGCTGGCCACGCAGGCGAGGGCGAGCGCCTGTTGCCGGCGCTCGGCCAGGAGGGTGGAGGCGGCGACGTCGGCGGCTTCGAGGGCGCGCCGGGCGTCGCGGGCCCGCTGGGTGGCCAGGTAGTGGGCGTCGCCTCGTCGGGCGTGGGGCCGGGCGAGGAGGAGGCGGGCCTTGGTCAACCAGGCTTCGCCGTCCTTGCGGTTCCGCTCCTTGGCGAGATGTTCGTCGACGATGGCGAGGGCCCGTTCCACGCGAGCGCGCCCCAAGTCGTTGGACCAGCGATCGATGAGCACGTCGACCTGGCCGCGCCAGGAGGACTCGTCTTGGGCGCGCCCCAAGGAGGAGCCGAGGGCGAAGAGGCTGCAGAGGCAACAGGCGAGGAAGTGTGGGCGGCGCACGGCGCACCTCCGGGCCCGACCGCGCGCTCGGCCGAGCGCCCCGAGGATACCGCACCGACGCTTCGCCCCAAGGGGCGTGCCACAGATCCGGGTCCCCGGCGCTCGCGGGAGGCGCCGGGCGGCGGCGGAGGTCAGTCGGAGCGGACGAGAGAGAGGAAGTTCTCCAGGAGGCGTCTCCCGTGGGGAGCCTCCTCGACACGCTCGGCGAGGTCCTCGGGGTCTCCTCCCTCTTCGAGGATGCGAGGGGTCCTCCAGCGGACGGCGAGGCGAGTCTCGGCGCGGCGCATTTCCGGATGGAACTGGACCGACCACACGCGCTCTCCCCAGCGGAGGATCTGCCGGGGCTCCCGCTCCGAGCTCCCTAGGAGTTGCGGGCCGGGAGGGAGCTCGGACACCGTGTCGTCGTGCGAGGCGTTGACGCGCAGGCGCGGGCCGAGGCCTGCGAGGAGGGGGTCGTCTGCGGCGGCGTCGGTGAGCGCGACCTCCACGGTGCCGACCTCGACGCCGCGGGGATTGCGCTCGACGCGCCCGCCGGCCGCGCAAGCGAAGAGCTGGTGCCCGAAGCACACCCCCAGGGCGGGTCGTTGGCCTTCGAGGAGGAGGCGGGCCACGTCGAGCGCTCGCGGCAGCCAGGGGTGGGGGTCGTAGACGGCCAGAGGGGAGCCCATGACGATGTAGCCCGCGGCGTCGGGGAGGGGCTCGGTGGGGTCGCGGAGGTCGACCACGCCTAGGGGCTCTTCCAGCGCCCGCTGGAACCAGAGGCTGTAGTCGCCAACGGCGTTCCGGACGTCGCGGACCGGTTCGCCGCAGCGCAGGAGGACGACGGGGAGGCGCTCTCTCATGTTCGCGAGCCTATCAGGGGTTCGGGGGGCGGGAGTGCCCTGCGGCGCGCGGGGCCGAGGAGGTCAGCGGCCGCGCGGATCCGCAGCGCCGGTGACCTCGCGGTAGGCGTGGACGAAGCGGCGCAGGTCCTCTTCGCGGTCGGTCCCGAGGGAGAGCGTGAGGATGCGGGCGATCAGATCCTCGGGCCGCTCGAGTTCGGCCACACTCCCGCCCGAGAGGCGGGCGATCTCTTCGAAGGCAGGGCGCGGAGGCCAGCGCGTGGCGTACTTGGCCGGCGGCCGGGCAATGAGGCCGTTGATGGCCACCCCCTTCTTGCCGGCGAGTTCGGCCAGGCGACGGCAGCGATCGGGGTCGAGGGGGGGGGCGTCGCCAAGGAGGAGGACGACCTTGCGCGCCTTGCGCCGCCAGCCCATGCCTCGGGTGAGGGCCGCCTCGAGCCCCAGCGCGATCGCCTCCTCGACCGAGCGGTCGTTGGGGTCGTCGAAGATGCGGATCTCCTCGACCGAGCGCGCGAAGGCGGGCAGCTTTCGCGTGAGGGTGCGCTGCTGCACGACCCGGTCACCGAAGGTGACGTAGCCCAGGCGTGCCTTGCCTTCGAGGAGGAGCTGCATGAAGGAGGTGATCTCGGTGACCTGGGCGCGCATGCGCGCGAGCTCGTCGGTCATGCTCTTGGTGACGTCGATCGCGAAGCACAGGTCGAGGCCTTGGCTGCGGAGCTTGCTGAACACGCGGAAGCCCGCGCGGGTCTGCGAGGTCAGACGCGCGGCCGCTCGGCGATCGGCGTCCGAAGCCGGATCCGCGGGGGCGGAGCGTTCGCCTGCCGTCGCCGGTGGGTGGCGCGCCGAGTCGGCGAAGAGCGCCTGGCCGGCCTCCTCCCACCAGGCGGACCACTCGGCGGCAGAGCGCTCGGAACCGCCGCCCGCCATGCGGAGGAGGAGGTCCTGGCTGGTGCGGGCGACGTAGTCCTCGTCGTCGGCGACGAGGCCGCGCAGGGCCTCGAAAAGGCCCCGGCTTCCGTAGGCACGCAGGAAGCCCCCGTCGGCGATGCGCGCCAGGCCGCGCAGGGCGAAGGCGCGGTTGAGGGGGAAGCGGTCGGCGAGGGCAAGGCGGAGGGCCCGTACGACGTACGGGCGCGCAGGGCGAACCTCGGCGAGGGCGTTCACGAAGAAGGCGCGTTCGGTCCAGCGCTTGGGGCTGCGGTCCGCCAGGAGGGGGAACTCCGCCGCGTCGCCTTCGCCGCGGTCGAGGCGCACGGCCTTGGGCGCAGGGGCGGCGGGGACGGGGTCGCCGCCGGCGGGCTCCGGGGCGCCGGGGG
>RFHU01000379.1 GCA_003695705.1 Planctomycetota bacterium | reverse complement strand
GCCTCAACCCGCGGCGGCCTTCGGCTCGCGCTCGGGGTCCGGCGTGCTGCGCCGGGCGCGGCGACGCCGCGGCCCGCGCGCCTCCTCGGGCAAACCGACGATGCGTGCGCGGCGACGGCGCCTGCGCTCGGCGAGCAGGCCACGGGCAACGAGCGCGTCCACGTAGAGCTCGAGGGTCTCGAGGTCCATGTTGAGGTCCCTCGCCAGGCGCGGCACGCTGCGGTCGCCGTGGACGCGGAGGAAGGCGAGGATCTCGGCAGCGGTCAAGCCATCGGACGCGACGGCGGCCACCCCACGCTCGCGGACGAGGCGCTCCTCCTCCTCGCGCGCGGCGAGCTGCTCGACGAGCCGCGCGATGTAGGGGTGCCGCTCCACGTGCTCCGAGCAGAAGGGCTTCCCAGCACGCGTGGCGAGCCCGCAGCCCGGCGCCTCGCAATGGCGCGGCACGGGACGCTCTCGCTCCCAACGCTCCTGGGTCCTCGGCCTCATCGCAACGCGGCCCCTTTCCTGGCCTGGGGAAGGTCTTGGGTTCGCACTCCCAGACCGAGAAGCCGCGACGGCCTTTCGCGCCGAATCGCGTTCGCGCTCCGAGAGCATGGTTTGGTCTTTGTCAGGAACGGTTACGGCAACCGGCGAGCGGGCGTTGGAGGCCTCGGGCGGAGCAGGCTCGTTCGCGCCGAGACGACCGTAAGTTGCTTCTTGGCCGAGCGGGCCGCCCCCGTCCTCCGACCGGACGCAAGGACCTCCGGCGGCCATCGGCGTGCGACCGACGGGGCTCTCCTCGAGCGCCCCCCGAGGTCCGCGGACTCCCGGAGGGGCGCCCAAGAACGGCAAGAGCTGCGCCGCCCACCGCGCAGTGGAACCGAACACGGGCCACCGCGGCGCCTTCCCGCGGTGGCCCGCGGGCTGCGGCACTCAGGCCACGAGCAGGAGCAGGCCCAAGGCGCCGAGGAGAAGCGGCCCGCCCAGGGCGACGCAGCGGCCGAGGGCTTCCATTCCGCTCTCGCCCCGGCGGACGGCGCGGCGGACCTTGCGGCGGCGAAGCTTGCGACGGCGAGAAGGAATCGCCTGGGCGGGCCTGGCCTCGGGCCGGGGGCGCCGCGGGCTCCCCGCCGCGCGGGGGCGAGCGCGGCGGCCCCGGCCCTTGCGGACGCGGCGCGGCCTGGACGGCGAGGGAGCTTGCAGGGCGGGCTCTTGGTCGAGCACCTCGAGGGGAGGGAAGGCGAGCTGCGAGTCGTGGCCCGAGGTCTGCAGGGCGTCGTCTTCGTTCCAGCCGACCACGCTGTTGGCGCTCTCCTCGGTTTCCCAGGAGCGCTCGAGGCTCGAGGATTCGAGGGCCTCGCCGTCGAGCTCGGCCAGCACGTCGGCGATGGCGTTGGCGAAGGCCTCGGCGTTGGGGAAGCGCTTGACGGGATCGCGCTGGAGGGCCGTGAGGACGAGCCGGTCGACCTGCTCGGGGAGTTCCGAGCGCATCTCGGACGGGGCGCGCACCGAGCCCTGGCGGAGGGCGCGGAAGATGGTGCGCGGCCGGCCGATGCCGAAGGGCGGCAGGCCGGTGAGCATTTCGTAGAGGATCGCCCCCAGCGAGTAGACATCGGCCCGCGCGTCCACCCGGCTGGCTTCTCCAAGCGCCTGCTCCGGCGAAATGTAGGCCGGCGTCCCCAGCCAGATCCCGCTCTCGGTGATCCGCGGATCGATCCCCAGCGCGTCCCGCGCCAGCCCGAAGTCGATGATCACGGGTTGGCCGTCGGGGCGGAGCAGGATGTTGGCGGGCTTGAGGTCGCGGTGGACCACACCCTTCTGGTGAATGTGATGGGTGGCCCGGGCGGCGGCCTCCATGATCCGCAGCGATTCGAGCACCGGAAGGACGCCCTCCTCGTAGAGGCGGTCGCTGAGGGGTTCCCCCTCGATCAAATCGACGGTGAAGTAGGGGAGGCCATCGCACTGGCCCTGATCGCGGACGCGGGCCACGCCTTCGTGGTCCATGCGGGCGGTCAGTCGCGCCTCGCGCAGGAAGCGCTGCAGACGGTGGTGGTAGCTGCCGCCGCGGCCGCCGGGCAGCGGAGTCTTGAGGGCGACTTCGCCCCGGTCCTCGCGGTCGCGAACGCGGAAGATGGCGCCCATCCCGCCCTCGGCGAGGTTTTCGACCACCTGGTAGCCGTCGATGGCCCCGCCCACGCGCACGGCGGCGAAGTCGCCGGTCTCGGGCTTTTCGAGGTCGCCCTGGAGTTCCGAGCGCAAGTGGATCGTTTCGTAGGGCCGCGTCACGCCAGTGTATGAGCGAGGGTCGTGCCGACCTCCGCTCGCGGGGGGAGAACGTTGATAGCAAAAGACTTGTGCGTTCCCCGAGCGCGCCGGCGGCGGGGCGGGAGACGAAGGGGGTGTCCAACGGACACACCCCGCCCAGAACCTGCGACGAAGCGAACCGAGCGCGGCGGGCGAGGTGGAGCGGGCAATGCCCTCCCGGGGGCGAAGGCGCTCCGGCGGAATCGCCGACAACGAACGCGGGCCTGGGCTAAACCTCGTTCGCGGAAACGCCGAAGAGGGGCAGGGAGGAATCCATGAAGCAGCGCCGCCGCACCCGCAACCGAGACCGAGACCGCGCCACCGCCGCCGCGTTCGGCGAGGCCTGGTACGAGTCCCACGGTCAAGGGGACTGAACCCGGCCGCGGTCGCCGCGCAGAGGGCCGTCGGGAGTCGCTGCGGGCTCATCCGGGTCCCAGGGTCCAGGGGACCCGCCGCGCTCGCCGCGAAGCCCCTCGACCCGGCGAGGGGCGCGGTCGCGCCCGCCCGGTCGGCGCCCGACGGCCTCCGGCCAGGGGTCGTCGGCGGACTCCCTAGGGGGCGGACTCCCGCGAAGGTCCCGCGGAGGCCGTCGCCCGCGGGGAGGGGACCTCGGGCCCACGCGGCGCAGCGGCCTCCAGCGAGCGCAGGTCGGCCGCCCGCCGCAGGGGCTTGCTCGGCGACCAGGTCATGGCGCCCAAGACCTCGCGCACCTTCGCCCTCCGGGCGACCTGAGAGCGCGAAGCGAGGACGCCGGGCAGTCCGCGCAGCGCATCGCGCTGCCCGCGCAGCACCGCGCGGAGGGTCCCGTTGCGCCAGCCTCGTATCTGCAGGAGGCCATTGAGAAGCACGTGCGCAGGCAGGGTCGCGCAGAGGACGCCCGCGGGCATGTTCTTGACGTAAGTCCAGATCCGGTTCCGCGTCCCGTGGTAGACCACGAAGTCGCTGCGGAAGCCCGTAACGCCCGACCCCTCGTGCAGAACCCGCGCGGCCGCCACCTGCACGCTGCGCCACCCCGCCAGGCGCAACCGGAAACCGAGGTCCACGTCCTCGTGGTAGCAGAAGAAGCGCTCGTCGAAGCCCCCCACCTCGAGGAAGGCGTCGCGCCGGTAGAGCGCCGCCGCGGCGCAGGGCGCAAAGACCTCCGCATCCCGACGAGGAGCGGTCCGCGTCGGCCAGCGCCAGTGGCCCCTGTAGGCGTAGCCCCAGGCGGTGTAGACGTCGCCGGCGCCATCGAGGCGCGCGGGATCGAAGGCGTCGACCTGCAAGGAGCCGAAGGCCGCTGCCCACGGATAGCGCTCCGCCGCGGCGACGAGGGCCTCGAGCCAACCGGGCGCGGGGTAGGCGTCCGGGTTGAGCAGCGCAACGAGGGGCGAGCGTGCGGCCCGCACCGCCAGGTTGTTCGCGGCGGCAAAGCCGAGGTTTCGCCCCGGACGGAGCACGCGCAGCGGGAGTCCCCGTCCGGCCTCCGCAAAGGCCTCCGCGGAGGCATCCCGCGAAGCGTTGTCCACGACGAGCACCTCGGCAGGAGGCAGACGCTGGGCACGCAGCGCGGCCGCCACCCTGCGAGCGCGCTCTGCGCCCGCGTTGTAGTCGACGACGACCACCGAGGCCCCCCGCCCGTCCGCCGGCCGCGGAGACGCCTCGCCCGGCGCCCCTCGGACGCCGACTTCCTGCGAGGCCTCCCGCTCCTCCCACTCGCTCACGACTCGCTCCGTCGGACTCGGTTCGCCCAGGATCGCCCGCGCATGCTATCCCCCGCGGACTCGCCCATCGACACCTCCGCCGGGCGAGGCGAAACCCAAGGAGGCTCGGCCGCGCGCCTCTCGGCGGGGCTTCCCGCGCGCCCCGCGGGTGCTACCTTGAGGGGCATGGTGGTCGACCCCTCCCGCTACCAGGAGCTCCCCGAGAACCGGCACGGCATCTCCGCCGGCTGCCTCCTGTTCCCCACCGCCACGCCCATCGTGGCCGGCGGAGGGAGCAGCCTGGGCTTCGTTCACGAGCAAGGGGGAGACGACGGGACCTTCATCTTCATCCTCGGCCAACGGCGAACCCACACCCTCCTCGGCGAGCCGGTCGACATCATCGAAGGCGTCTTCCTCAGCGAGGCCGGACCCGGCTTCCATCCCACCTGGGACTTCGAGCAACTCCTCCGCGAGACCGATCTCGGCGGCTGGCGCGTCGTCCCCACCGAGGAGGTCCTCTCCCAGTGGGCGAGCACGGTCGAGCGCCGCATGAACGCCTGCTAGCTCCCCGTGGCCGAAGCCTTGCCCGCCGCCCTTCGTTCGAAGCCGACCGCCTCCGGAGAGAAACGGTGACCGCCGGCACCGGGCAGGTGCGCTTCGCCCGCAGCGCGCTCGAGATCACCGTCCCGGCCGGCGCCACCCTCCTCGACCTCGCCGAGGAGCACGGAGTCGCCATCCCTTCGCTCTGCCGCGGGGGTTCCTGCGGGACCTGCAAGGTGCGCCTCCTCGCAGGGCACCCCAAGATCTCCACCTCCCACGCGCTCAGCGAGGAGGAACGAGCGCAGGGCTACATCCTGACCTGCTCGGCGCGCTCTGTGGCCGGCGAGCGCATCGTGCTCGATGCCTGAGCCCCACGCGGCCGCGCGCCGCTCGCCCCGGAGCCTGGCCGAACTCGAAGCGACCCTCGCGGAACGAACCGACTACGAGCTGCAGGAACCGCCCGCCGGCGGCTGGACCCTCGACCGCATGCGCTCCCTGCTCGCAGCCCTGGGGCACCCCGAGCGAGCGTTCCGCGCCATCCACGTCGCCGGAACCGCAGGCAAGGGAAGTGTGGCCTGCGCCCTGGCCTCCACCCTCGACGCCGCGGGGCTGAGGGTGGGTTGGACCACCTCGCCGCATCTCGTCTCCTTCGCCGAGCGCGTGCGCCTCGGCGCGCGGCCCGCCAACGAGGCGCTGTGGGTCGAGGCCGCCGCGCCCGTCCTCGCCGCCGCGGCGACCCTCGCCGAGCCTCCGACCTACTTCGAAATCGTCACGGCCATCGCCTTCGAACTCTTCCGCCGGGCGCGGGTCGACGCAGCGGTCGTCGAGGCGGGCCTGGGCGGTCGCCTCGACGCCACCAACACCCTGCCTGCGCCGGCCCTTTGTGTGCTGACGCGCATCGCCCGCGACCACACCGCCCTCCTGGGCGAAGATTTGGCCTCCATCGCTCGCGAAAAGGCAGGCATCGTCAAAGCCGGCGTGCCCGTGGTCGCCGCCCCCGGGTCCCCGGAGGCCGAGGCCGTGGTTCGGGCGGCCTGCCGCGACCGCGGCGCTCCGCTCTCCTTGCTGGGGCACGACGCCTCCCTGGAGCTCCTGCCTCCTTCGCCGAGCGCTGCCTGGCCGCCGCCGCTCCGGACACGCGTTGCCACGCCCTGGGGCGAACACCTGCTCGAAGCCCCGTTGGCCCAAGGCGCCGCCGACAACCTAGCGCTGGTCGCCTTGGCCGCGCACCGGCTCGAGGAGCCCCTCGGGAGGTCCCTCGCCCCCTACCTCCCCCAGGCCTGCCGTCGCCTCCGTTGGCGCGGGCGCCACGACTTGGTGCCAGGGCAGCCGCCGGTCTTCGTCGACGGAGCCCACGAACCCGCCTCCCTCGCCGCCCTGGTCGACACCTGCCGCCGCCGCGCCGGGCCACCCCCCACGCTCCTCTTCGCCCTGGCCCGCGACAAAGACCTCGCCGCCGCCATCCGCCTCCTCGAACCCCTCCGCGGGACGCTCCAGGCCTGCCCCGCCCTTGGCGCCCGCGGTCGCACGCCGGTGGAGATCGCCGCCCGCTTCGCCGCGGCGGGCTGGGAGGCGAGCCCCGCCCCCAGCGTCGCCGCCGGGCTCGAAGCCGCGCGTCGCTCCGCCTTGCGCCGCGGGAGCTACGTGCTCGTAACGGGCTCGCTGCGGCTCGCAGGCGCGGCGCTCTCCCTGCTCGGCGAGGACGCCGCGCCCGCTTGGGACTGACCGCAGGCGGGCGGCCCGCTTCGACGGGCCGCCCAGCCTCCCCCGGGCGCCGGTCAGCGAGGCGGGACCTCCGCGAAGTCGGCATCGGCTCCCCCCGCGCCAACGACCCCCGCCCAGACGAGGCTCCTCGGTTCCTCCGCGTCGAAGGGCCACAGGTTGAGCTCGAAGCGCGCAGGCCCCGGCCCCGGCCCGACGACGACGAGCAGCTCGTGGTCTCCGGCCTCGAGCGGTCCGAGCTCGCGCTTCCGGCGGAGCCCCGTGGCGGGATCGACCCAGCGCAACTGCGCGCGCTCCACGGGCTCGGCGAGGGTCCAGCGGCAGCGCACCGGGACCCCGCCGGAGGCGAGGGCGATCCGGCCCACGTCGTGCCGCGCGCCGGGCGCGGGGACGGGCAGCTCGAGTCTCTGCGGAGGGCTGGCCGCCGAAGCGAGCTCGAGGCTCAGGCGAACCACGCCCTCCAGCCGGTCGGCCGGAAGCGGGAGGCTCGCGCGGCCCGAAGACTCCACGTCGAGGTCGATTTCGTTCGCCAGGAGGCGCCCGGCCTGGTCGCGAAGAGCGAGCTCGAAGCCCTCGACCTCGTCGGGCAACAGATCCTCCCCGGCGGCGTCGCAGAGCACGAAGACGAGCCGCGCGGGACTCGGCGCCGCGAACCTGAGGACCATGCCCTCCTGCGCCGTGACGCCCCGAACGAGCTGGGCCCGGTCACCCTGGAGGAGCTGCACGTCGTAGCACTCCTCCTCGAGCCCCTCGAGCCGGAATCGGCCCTCCGCGTCGGTCCGCGCGAAGCGACCGCTGGCGAAGGAGAAAACGGAATTCGCGTCGATCCCCAGGGCCGGGCGGGAGAGTTCCGGTGCCTTGCGACCGTCTGCGGCGCTGGAGCCCTCGGCCCCTGGACGGCGGAGAAGGACCACGACGCCCGGGAGGGGAGCGCCCGACCCGTCGAGCACGGTGCCCCCGAGGACCCGCCCCGAACGGAGGACCACTTCCACCCCTTCGGCCGGCAGGGTCTCCCAGAAGACCTTCGGGGGGAGGCCGGCAGCGCGCACGAAGAAGCGCTGCCTGCCGGACTTCAACCCGTGAAGGACGAAGCGCCCCTCGTCGTCGCTCTCCACCCACACGGTCTCCAGCCCCAGCGCCAAGACCTCCTCGGCATCGTCCCCCTCTGCCAGGCGCCCGACCCGGGCCCCGGCAAGCGGTCGACCGTTCGAGGTCACCACCCGGCCGGAAAAGACGGCCTCGGGCGCGAGCACCACGGAGACCGGTTCCGGAACGCCCTCCAAGACGACGACCTCTGCATCCACGAAGCCTTCGCACGAAGCGGCGACGTGCAGGCGGCATCCGGCCGCGATCACCGAGCGCCTCCAGTCGCGAGGCAACCCGCGCACTCGAGCGCGTCCGTCGGAGCCCGCCACACGAGGGGGGAACGCATCAACCGATCCACCCGGCGAAGAGAGCCAGGCGCGAACGCGAGCCCCCTGCAGGGGCCGGCCCGACGGACCGACCGCCAAGACCTCCAGGTCGACTCCCTTCTCCAGGACCAGGCGCGTCGGCTCGACCAGCGCGCCCTCCGCGAGGGTCCTGCGCGCCAACGCGTAGCCCGGCGCTTCCGCGGTGAGTTCGATCGGCGCGCCCAGGCTCCAGAGAAGGAAGCGGCCCTCGGAGTCCGTGGTCGTGGAGCGCCCCTCGCCCGCGAGCGCCACCCGGGCACCCCGCACGGGGACGCCCTCCTCGTCGAAAACCCGACCGGCAACCGCTCGCCGAGCGACCGAGAGGTCGAGCGCGTTTCGACCTGGCGCAAGGGAGAGCCGCCCGCCCCGTAGGACCCGCGGCGTGCCCCCGACGGTCGCCGACACGTCTTCCCAGGCCAGGGGCTCCTCGCCGCCGGGGAGGAGTTCGAGGGCGACCTCTCGCGTTCCCTCCGGAAGCGCGGTGTCGAATCGTCCGACGGCGTCCAGGTCGACCCGGAACGGCTCCCCGCGAGGAGCGAGCGGCCGGACGCGCAGACGCCAGCGAAGCCCCCGCCAGCCCCTCCAGCGGAGCCGGCCGGAGAGGACCACCGCGCCTGCGGACGCGCCCGCCCGAACGGCGCCATCCGGGGCCAGGGGAGCGTCGTTGGCCCCGAACTCCGCCCCCTGCCCGGCAGTCGAGTTCGTGCCGCGCGCAGCGGGCCCCGCCGGCGTACCGCGGGCCGCGGTCCCGCGGCTCGTCCCCGCGCCGCCTCCGGTCGGAGCCACCAAGGCGATCCAGGTCGAGGCGAGGACTCCGACCGCAAAGGCTCCCGCTGCGCTCGCCCGCAGGAGCGCGCCGCGCCGGACGAAACTCCCCCGTCGCGGGTCCTTGGTTCGCGCAGACCTCCCCGGGCGGGCCCGCTCATCGTCGGTCGGTCTCGGCGCTCGGCTCATGACGCGTTCCTCCTCCGCTCGTGCGCTTGCACTCGGGGTACGGAGTGAACGGCCTCCTGCGAACGCCAGCGCGCTCAAGGAGAGCGTTGGCGTATTTCCCGCCTCGAGAGCGCCCCCACCGGACGCTTCCGTACGCGTGGTGCCCCGGCGAGCGACGGGTGGGGACGTTTCTTCGACGGAGGGCACGAACGCAGCCTGTTCCTCGTGTTCCCTCCTGCGCCGTCGCGCTTGAGCGGGTCGCGACCGCCGGGCAGAGTATGGGAGTGAACGAGGGGTCACGAGATCGCGAATTGGCTTGGCTGCGCAAGGTCCGCGACCTCTCGCAGGCACTCGCCCTGGAGCACGACACCGCGCGACTCCTCCCCCGCATCCTCGACGCGGCCATCGAAATCACCGGCGCCGAACGAGGATTCTTGGTGCGCGTCCTCGGAAAGGACGCGGCGGGACGGCCTCGCCTCGAGGTGGTGGCCGCGCGCGGCTTCGATCGTAGTTCGCTCCTCGGGAAGGGAGGGCGGGTCTCCCAGACCGTGGTCGAGCGGGTCCTCAAGCGCAACGGGCAAGGCCTCGTCACCAGCCGCGAGGAAGACGCCGACGTGATCGAGGCGTCGAGCGTGCGTTCGCAGATGGTCGTCTCGATCCTGTGCACGGGCCTGCGCCTGCGCGGTCGCGTGTTCGGAGTCCTCTACCTCGACCATCGCTTCGACGAAGAAGCCTTCGCCGAGAGCGACCTGCCCATCCTCGACGTGTTCGCCAGCCAGGCCGCCCTCGCCCTCGAGACCGCCGAACTCCTCGCCGACCGAGCGCCGCAGCCGAATCCCCCCGCCGGCGACCGCGCGCCGCGACCCCTCGACCGTCTGCCCGAACGCGTGGCCCGCTACGGCCGGCTCGTGGGCGACAGCGACCCCTTGCGGGCCCTCTGCGAAGAAATCGAACGGACCAGCCGCTACGAAGGGTCGGTGCTGGTCCTCGGCGAGGTGGGGACCGAGCGCCTGGACGTGGCTCGGGAGATCCATGCCCGCTCGTCCCGCCGAGACGAGCCCTTCGTCCTCCTCGACGCGCGCGCCGATCCGCCCGACGTGGTGGCCGAGCGCCTGGCGGGACCGCGCGGACGAGTCGGCGACGGCGCCCTGGCGCGCGCTGGACGCGGAAGCCTGGTCATCCTCGACGCAGAAGCCCTCAGTCCCCTGGCGCAGGCGCGGCTGGTCGAACGCCTCGAGCACGGAGTCGTCGCCGACTGCGCCCGCGCCTCCCTCGTACGCGCCGAGTGCCGCGTCTTCGCCATCTCCTCGGCGAATCTGCGCGAACGAGCCGCCCAGGGCTCTTTCCGCGAGGACCTCTACTACCACCTCGACGTCATGCGCTTGGTGGTCCCCCCCCTCCGCCAACGCCCCGAGGACCTTCCCCATCTCCTGGCGCATCTCGACCTCGAACTCGGCGAACCGCGGCTGCGCTACTCGCCCAAGGCGCTGGCCGTACTCTGCGCCTACGCCTGGCCGGGCAACCTGCAAGAACTGCGCAACGAGGTCCGCCGCCTCAAGGCCGCCGGAGTCCCACGAGTGGGCGCGAACGCCCTCTCGGAAGAAATCCGCACCGGGCGGGGCGTGGCAGGCGTCGCGGGCGACTTCGCCGGGAAGACCCTGGGCGAGGTCGAAGGCGAAATGCTCCGGGCAGCCCTCGAGCGCTGCCGAGGGAACAAGGCCGCCGCCGCACGGCAGCTCGGGGTGCCGCGCTCCACCCTCTACCACCTCATCGAGCGCCACGGGCTCGGGCGCGGGTGAGTCGCGGCCCCGACTGGAGCCGCGCCGTCTGGCAGTTCGGCGAGGACGCCGACCTTCGCTCGTCCGCTGCGTCGGTGCCCGGCCCCGCTGGCGTCGAGCAACTCCCCTTCGCAGAGATCCGCGAACTCGGGCAGGGCGCCATGGGAAAGGTCTACGCGGCGCGCGACGCCTCAGGCCGCGAAGTCGCCGTCAAGGTCGTCGCCCGGACCCTCAGCCAGCGCGCCCGGAGCCGCCTCCGCCGCGAGGGAGAACTCGCCGCCGCCCTGCAGCACCCGGGCATCGTACGCGTCTTCGGCGGCGGGGAGGTGGGGGGCCTCCCCTACCTCGTGTTCGAGCTCGTCCGCGGCGCGCGCAGCTTCGCCGACGCCCTCCCCGAACTCGGGCGCGCCGAGCGGATCCGGATCATCCTCGAGTGTGCCGAGGCCCTCGCGCACGCCCACGCTCGCGGCGTCCTCCACCGCGACATCAAGCCCGGAAACATCCTCCTCGACAACGAGGGCCGGGCGAAGGTCGCCGACTTCGGCCTCGCGTGGGCCCCGGGCGTAGAGCGCCTCACCGCCACCCAGGCCCTGGTCGGAACTCCGACCTACATGAGCCCCGAACAGCTCGCGGGCGTCGCGGCGGAGACCCTCACCCCTGCTGTCGACGTGTGGGCGCTCGGTGTGGTGCTCTACGTGGCCCTCTGCGACCGCCTCCCCTTCGACGCCGAAGGCCTGCTGGAACTCGCGCGGCAGGTGTCGATCGTCCCTCCTCCGCGGCCCCGGCGCCTGGACCGAAGCATTCCACCGGCGCTCGAGCGTGTGTGCCTGCGTGCGCTCGCGAAGGACCCCGCGCACCGCTTCCCCGACGCCGCCGCCTTCGCCGCCGCGCTCCGCGAGGCAAGCGCCGCCCCGCCGCAGCGCTGGCGCCGCGCGGCCCTCGCGGGCGCGGCGGGCGGCGCTCTGCTCCTGCTCGCGCTCCTCTTGGCGACGGCCAGCGCGCTCCGCGACGCGCCCTCCGCGGCGCAGAGGCCGGACGGCCCAGAACCCACCTCCGAACCGCGCGCAGGCGCTACTCCCGCGGGCTCTCCACGGCGAGACCCGGTGCGGGCGCTCGTCGAGGCCGGAGCCTTCGAGGAGGCCGCCGCCGTCCTCAGCGAACGTCCGCCCGCGCCCGAGGACGTGGCGCTGCGGGCCGAGGTCGCCGCCGCGCGCGGCGAGGATCCCATGCCCGCGCTGCGCGCGGCCTGCGCGCGCTGGCCCGAGCACCCCGCCCCGCGCCTGGCCCTGGCCCGCCTCCTTTGGGTCGACTGCTATGCGCCCGGCTTGGCCCTGGAGGCGCTCGGTCGACCGCAGCACTCCCTGCTGCGGTCCTTGGCGACCCTCCTCGAGTCCGAGCTGGCCGAGAAGCCCCTGGCCTTGGCCGCAGGAGAATCCCCGGAGGAGCTGAAGGAGGTCGTGGCCGCCGCCCGCTGCGCGCACGGGCGCCTCGGCCGAGCCTTGGCTCGGCGCCTCGAAGACCCACGCTTTCGCTTCGGGCCCGGTGCACCGTCCCCCGACGAGGCCCGCGCGTACGCGCGGGAGGCGTACGCCCTGGCCTTGAAACTCGCCACGCCCGGCGGACGGACCTGGCGACGCGCGCAGCTCGGGCTGGCGGAGCTCGCCCCGCCGAGCTCGCCGGAGCGCACTGCGCGCTTGAAAGCGCTCGGCCCGCCGAGGCCCCGGGAGGCACCAACGGTCGCTCTCCTGCGCGCCGAGGCCGCCCTGGCGCGCGGCGACGCTCGGCGAGCCTGGGACCTGCTGGAAGGCAGCCGGGACGAAGGCCCCCGCGCCCTCGCCGTTGCGGGCCGCGCTGCCCTCGCCCTCGGACGATCCTCTGCCGCGGCGCGGCTCCTGCGCCAGGCCCTCGGCCCCGAGGAGCACGACCCCGTTCTCTGCCGACTCCTCGCCCGCTCCCTGCGCGGACGAGACGAAGCCGAGGCCGGGCGCCTCGAGGCGCGTGCCGAGCGCCTGCGCTCCGCCGACGAGGAAGCCGCCCACCGCCTGCTGGACGATCCCCGCCGCAAGGTCCTCTCGGGGGACGATCCCGAACTCCAAGCGAGCTTCGAGCACGCGCTAGCGCTGGACCCCCTCTCCCCGGAAGCGCACTTCCTGCTCGCGCGACGGCGCCTTTCCCAGTCGCCCGCGCTCGCGCTCGAAGCCTTGCGCTTCGCCCGCCGGGACATCCGACTCCTCGGCGACCTCGCCGGCAGCTTCCTCTTCCTCGGGCGCCTCGCGATCCGCCTGGGCGGGCGTGACGTGCTCTGCGAATTGGCCGCCGACGAACGCCTCCCGCCCGGACCGCGCCTCGCCGTCGTGGCCGCGGCAGTGGAATACCGCGACCGCGACGACCTCGTTCCCTTGGGCGTGGAGCTCGCCAACCGCTGCCTGCGGGAGGACCCCGCCGACGCGGCGGCGCTCGTCCAGCGCGGCTTCCTCCTCGTGCGGGCGGGGTCCCTCGCCCAAGCGGAACGCGACCTCGCGCTCGCGCGCCGCCTGGACCCCACCGCTCCCAGCCCCGTCTTCTACCAAGCCCTGCTCGGGGCTCGCCGCGAGGCCCCGCCCGGCCGGGTACGAGCCGCGCTCGAGAAGGCGAAAGCCTTGGGCTACGGAGGCCTCGGCGAGAGCACCTGGAGCCTGGACGACTACCCCGAACTGCGCGACTACTCGCGCAAGGCCGCGCTGAGCGCACCCGCCAGAGCGCGCTGAACGGACCCCGCGCGCCTCGCCTCCCCAGCCGGCCGCCGGCTTCGCAAGGACCCGCCTCGCCCCCGCGGTCCGCGCCGAGCACGCCGCCCCCTGCTCCGGAATCGGAACCGCCAGGAAAGGACGCCGGCCACCCCTCGGCGGGCTCCAACCGCCCGGCGCGCCCGCACGGCAGCCTTCGGGGAAGGAGCCCCGATTCCCGAAAACCGTGAGACCTTGCCCCGCCACCGCTTCCGCGAAGCCCGTCGCCGGCGAAACGAAGCACTCCGCGAGCGTCCGGCCCGGACGCTCGCAGAGTGCGCGGCGACTTGCCGCGCGGCTTGGACCGATCGCCCCGTACGGACCGTGGCCCGGGCACGCTCCGTGCGCCGAGGACCCGGCAGACGCCCCGACCGCCCCGCCTACGGGCCGTGCCCCGGCGCCCACCGAACCGGGTTGCGCCGGAGCCGACCCCGGCGGCGGTCCGTACGGTCTTCCGGAGGCCCTATATGCATCGCTGCTTCCTGCCTTGCGCCGCGCTCCTCGTCGCCTGCGGCGGCTCGCGGCGTCCGCCCCTCCCTCCTCCACGGCCGCGCGCGGCGGCGCCCGGCGTGCGCCTGCGGGTGGCGAACGCACCCCTTGGGGCTCAGGCGCTCCTCCTCCGCGCCGACCCGAGCGGCTCCGCCGAGAGCGTACGGGGCCAGCTCGACCGCCTCCTCGGACTCGTCGCCCTCGACGCGGACGGGACGGCGCGCTTCTCCACCGAGGCGGACCGTCCCCTCGACGTGCTGATCTCTGCTCCGGGGCGAGCCCTCCTGCGCGCCCGCTGGCGACCCGGACTCGACCTCGCCCTCGCCCCCGAGGGGACCTGCCGCGTCTCCGTGTTCGGACCCCAAGGCGATCCGGAGGAGGATGCCCTCGCCCTGGTCCTCGACGGGGACGGGCGGGTCCTGCCCGTCCCCCCCGAACTCGCGGTCAGCGATGGGCGCGGCCGGTTGCTGCTGACCCGCTTGCCCGCACGCCCCCTGCGGGTCCTGGTCGCCTCCGCCGACGAGGAGCGCTTCGCCGCCGCCGAGCTGCAGGTGCCGCCAGGCAAGGAGGCGAGCCTCACCCTCACCCTCGCCGCCGACGAAGCCCTAGCCCTCGAGACCCTCCGCGCCGTGGGCCACCCCGTGATCGAAGCCCTCGACGCCGTGGCCTCCGAGAAGGAAGCGAAGCGATGACCCCGCGCAGAGTCTTCTTCTTGGCCGCCGCGATCCTCGCCCTGCCCGCCGCGGCCCAGCCTGCTCCGGGACACCGCGCCGGTCTCTACGCGGTGCGCGGAGACGATCCCGTGCGGGGAAGCTACACGGGCCGCCTCGAACTGCGCTGGCGCGGCAGCGAGTACTCCTTCGTGCGCGAGGTGGAGTTCGACCGTTTCCGCTACCGGGGACACTCGGTGTCGCTGGTGTGGACGGGGCGAGCCATCGACACTCCGGGGGGCGTAGCGGTCGAAGTCGAACTCGACCGCATGGGCTGGGCCCTCGACGCACTGGGCCTCCCTGCCCGCACCGCGGCGGATGGCGCCCCCATGCCCGTGCGCGGCGACTTCGTCGCCCGCGGCGCGTCCCTCGCGGGAACCTACCGGGGCCAGGGTCCTCCCTTCGGCGACCCCAGCGAGACGTGGACGCGCGTCGGCGCGCCCGGGCCGCAGCCCATCTGGCGCAACGAGCGCTGGCTGGTGCCCTCGCACGCGCCGCCCTCCCCCCTGCTCAAGCGGCTCCTGTTCGCGCTCTTCGCCTCCTACCACGCGCTCCCCGCCGTCCGACCCTACGTCCCGCGACCGGAGTTCCAGGCAGCAACCTACGGATTCATCCGCGACCGCACCGACTTCGCCTTGCTCCGCAGCCGCCCCGACCTCCTTCGCCTCGTCGATCGCCTCGTCGATCCCCTCAACCTCGAGGAAGCCCTCGTGAAGACGAACGCCTTCGGCAAGCCACTGCGCGCGAAGGCCGCGGAAGCCGACCGCGAACTCCCCCGCGACTTCCTCAACCCCACCGGCTGCCTCTCCACCCTGCTGCCGAACGGGACCTTCGGCGAGGAGAACGATGGCGCCCTCTGGACGGGAGTCTATTGCTATTCGCAGGCCTTGCGCTTCCGCAGCACCCAGGACCCCGCTGCGCTGGCCAACCTGGAGCGCACGGCGCGCTCCCTGTGGATCATGGCAACCATCAGCGGGCGCCCCGACGCCTTCGCCCGCACCCTGCGGCCCAGCACCGGACAGCCCCTGGGGAGCCTGTGGGCGCGCGGAACCGGGCGCTACGCGGGCATCGAGTGGAAGCGCGGCGGCAACAACGACATGTACAAGGGCCTCCTGCTCGGCGGCCTGGCCGCGCGGGAAGGCCTCCCCGCGGGGCATCCCTTGCGCGCGAAACTCGGCACGGCGCTGCGCGACCTCAACGCCCACCACGCGGTGCTGCGCGGCACCCGGCGCATCGGCAACCGCCTGCTCTCCAACGGCGTCGTGGCCGCGCTCCTCGGCCCTGGGCCCGAGCGCGACGCCTACCGGCGCCTGGTGCGCAACCCCCTGCTCATGCTCTACGAGCTCGTCCTGGGCGGGGGCTTTCACTTCCAGGGGATCTCCGACTGGAGCGGAACCCACCTCGAGGCCGTCTCCCTGCTCATGAAGGTCCGCCTGGCGGACCTCCTGCAGGACCGCTTCGCGAGCTTCTTCTCGCGCCTGGTGCTGCGCCGGGCCGCGAAGCGACTGGCCAAGACGCGGCGCGCCTTGCACCTGCTCGCGGCGGCCGGCCTGGGCAACCTGCCCGGACGCGCCCCCATCGACGGCAGCGACGGCGTCTGGGCCCTGCGCGAGCGTCCCTTCCCGCGCTCGACCCTAGGCGAAGGGCACTCGCTTCGACGGGACTACGTCTTGGGCCCGTATCCGAACTTGCCCTGGAAGCGCGACTGGACCACCAACCCAGGGCGCGCGGTGGCCCTGGTGGCGCCTCCCTTCTTCGAGTGGGGAGCCAACAACTACTTTTGGAAGAGCACACCCTACCCGGCGCTGCGTCCGACCCCCGCGAGCCGAGAGCGAAACCACTCGGCCGACATCATCTTCGCCTACTGGCTCGGGCGTTCTCTGGGGGTCATCGGACCCAACGACTGACACCGCCCGGCGATTGCGCTGCCGGAGGCTCCCTCCGATCGTCCCCCGGGCCCGCAACGGGTGGTGACTCGGACGACGACGAACGGAACCGCGTCGCCCCTCGTCCCGGGAACCACTCACCGACCCGCAGCGGACGTCGCTCGACTCGTGCGCCGGTCGCAGCGGTTCCCTTCGCGGACCGACCGAGCGGCCTGCGAACTGCTCGCAGCTTCCCCCGAGCCGGTGGGGCCTCGAACCGACCCACTGCCACGCAATCACTTACGTTCGCCCCGGGAGCGGACCTTCCCGACCGTCGGTGGCGTTCGGTATATGTTCGGAATGCGCACATCGCCGGTCTTCGCGCATCTCGACCTCGACGCCTTCTTCGTCTCGGTGGAGCGCCTCGACGATCCGAGCCTCGCAGGACGCCCCGTCATCGTGGGAGGAGCCGATCCCCGCGCGCGCGGAGCGGTGGCCTGCGCCTCCTACGAAGCCCGCGCCCGCGGCGTTCGCTCGGGCATGGCCCTGCGACGCGCCTTCGCCCTCTGCCCCGCGGCACGCTTCCTCGCCCCGCGCCCCGAACGCTACCTCGCCTGCTCCCGCGCGGTGCGCGAACTCCTCGCCGCCCGTGTGCCGCGCCTGGTGCAGCGCTCCATCGACGAGTTCGCCATCGACCTCACCGGCTGCGAACGCCTCCTCGGTCGCCCCGAAGAGGTGGTGCGACGCCTCGGCGACGTCGTGGAGGAGCACGCGGGGATCACCTGCTCGACCGGCCTCGCCGCGACCCCGCTCGTCGCCAAGGTGGCCGCAGGCCAGGGGAAGCCCCGCGGGCGGGTCGTCGTCCCCCGCGGCGAGGAAGCGGACTTCCTCGCCCCTCTCCCCCTGCGGGCACTCCCCGGGGTGGGCCCCCGCAGCGAGGAGCGCCTGCAGGAGCTCGGGCTGCGCACCGTGGGCGACCTCGCCGCCATCCCCGAGGAGGCCTTGCGCGAAGCCTTCGGCGCCCACGGCGCGACCCTCGCCCGCCGCGCCCGCGGCGGGGAGGCCCGCTTGCCCGCGCCCGCCGCCGGGGCTCCCTGGGAACCCCGCGAGGCCGCGCCCACCGACGCCGCCTTCGGGAGAAGGTTCCCCCGCAGCCTCTCGCGCGAGCACACCTTCTCCGTCGACCAAGACGCGCGCGAGGTCCTCGACCGCGCCCTCGTGCGCCTGGTCGAGGCGGCCGTCGCCGCGCTGCGCGCACACGGACTGCGTGCCCGCAGCCTGACGGTTCACGCGCGCTTCGCCGATCTGCGCGTGCAACGCCGCAGCGGACGCCTCCCGCACGAGGCCGAAGAGCGCGAGGTCCTCGCCCTCGCCCGCCGCCTCCTCGAGCGCCTCCTGCGCCGGCGCCTGCGCGTGCGCCGCCTGGGGGTCCGACTGCAGGGCCTCGCCCCTCGCCTCCACCAGGCCTCCCTCTTCGAGGGGCCCCAGTTCCGCAGCGCGCGCGCCCTCGGCGAGGCCCTCGATCGCATCCGCGCCCGCCACGGCTGGGCGGCCGTGCGCCTGGGCTCGGGGGAGCCCGAGTGAGTGCCGGCCGCCGCGCCCCACCTTCCCGCCGTCTTCCACCTCCACGTACGCTCGTCCTTCTCGCTCCTCGAAGGCGGCAGCAGCGTGCTCGAACTCGCCGAAGCCGCCCGCGACCTTGGGCTGCGCGGCTTCGCCCTCACCGACCGCAACGCGCTCTATGGGCTGCCCGAATACCTCGTCGCCTGCGAGCGGCTCGGCCTGGCCCCGGTGGCGGGCGCCCATCTCGACGGCGCGGGCGGCGCCCGCGCCGTGCTCCTCCCCACCTCCCGCGCGGGCTACGCTGCCCTCTGCCGTGCCATCACCGCGCGCCACGCCGCGGGACCCCGCTTCGAGCTCGACCGCTGGCTCGACACCGAGGGCCGTGACCTCGTCGTCCTCTCCGACCACCCCCCCCTGCTCGAGGCCCTCTGCGGACGCGAAGACCTCTACGTGGAGCTGCGCCGCCGACCGCGCACAGCCCTCGCGCGCCTGGCGCGGCGCCTCGGCCTGCCCCTGGTCGCCACCGGCGACGTTCTCTTCGCGCGCCCCGAGCATCGCGAGCGGCATCGCGTCCTGCGAGCCATCGCCGCGCGCACCACCCTCGGCCGCCTCGACGCCACCGCCCTCGCACCTCCCGAGGCGTGGCTCCAACCTCCGTCCCGCCTCGCCCGCACCTTCGTCGCCGGCGCGCCCGAAGCGCGCCAGGCCCTGGCGCGCACGATCGAGCTGGCAGAACGCTGCCGCTTCGGTGGCCGAGCCTGGGGCTACGGGGAACCGACCCTCCCTCGCTGGGAAGAGGGCGACGCGGCGACCTGTCTGCGCGAAGCGGCCTTCGCCGGGGCCCGCGCGCGCTACGGGATCCCCCCCTCAGCCCCCCTCCCCGCGCGCGTCCGCCGGCGCCTCGAGGTCGAATTGGAACTCGTCCTCCGCAAGGGCTTCGCCGACTACTTCCTCATCGTCCGCGACATCGTGCAAGGAGCTTCGCGCACCTGCGGGCGTGGCTCGGCGGCCGCCAGCCTCATCGCCTACGCCCTCGGGATCACCCACGTCGATCCCGTTCGCCACGACTTGTTCTTCGAACGTTTCCTCAACGAAGGGCGCCTCCACCCGCCCGACATCGACATCGACTTCCCCTGGGACGAGCGCGACGCCGTCTTGGAGCGCGTCTTCGCCCGCTGGGGAGCGCGCGCGGCCATGGTCTGCAACCACGTGCGCTTCCGTCCCCGCGCGGCGCTGCGCGAAGTCGCCCGCTCCTTCGGCCTCCCCGAGCGCGACATCGCCGAGGTCACCGCCCGCCTGCCCTACGTCCACTGCGAGCGCGGAGAAGCAAACCTCGCGCACACCTTTGCGCGCAGCCCCCTCGCCTCCGGCTGGCGCCCGCCCCCTCCCTGGGACCGAGTGCTCGCCTTGGCCACGGGCATCGTCGGCCTCCCGCGACACCTCTCGGTTCATCCCGGCGGCGTGGTCATCACCCCGGACCCCCTGTGCGCTCGCGTTCCCGTGGAGACGGCGCCCAAAGGCGTCCCGGTCATTCAGTGGGAGAAGGATGGCGCCGAGGAGGCGGGACTGGTCAAGATCGATCTGCTCGGCAACCGCTCGCTCGCGGTCATCCGCGACGCGCTGGCCGCCGCCCGCGCCGCGGGCGCCGACCCGCCTTCCTACGCGGCCCTCGACCCCACCCGCGACCCCCGCTGCCAAGAACTCCTGGCCCGCGGCGAGACCGTGGGCTGCTTCTACGTGGAGTCGCCCGCCATGCGCCAACTGCAGCGACGCAGTCGCCGCGGCGACTTCGAGCATCTCGTGCTCCACTCCTCCATCGTTCGGCCCGCCGCCAACACCTTCATCCGCGAATACCTGCGCCGCCTGCACGGAGGCCCCTGGCGGCCCTTGCATCCCGAACTGGAGTGCCTGCTGTCCGAAAGCCTGGGGCTCATGGCCTACCAGGAGGACTTGGCGCGGGTGTCCATCGCTCTGGCAGGCTTCGACGCCGCGGAGGCGGACCTCTTGCGCAAGGTCCTCAGCAAGAAGGAGCGCGACCTACGCCTCGAGGACCTGCACGAGCGCTTCGTCCGCGGCGCGCGCGCGCGCGGTCTGGGCGACGAACTCATCGCCCAGGTGTGGGACATGATGGCTTCCTTCGCCGGATACTCCTTCTGCAAGGCCCACAGCGCCAGCTACGCGCTGGTCTCCTTCAAGTGCTGCTGGCTGCGCGACCGCTTTCCCGCCGAATTCCTCGCCGCGGTCCTCTCCAACGGCGGAGGCTACTACTCGACCCTCGGCTACCTGGGCGAAGCCCGCCGCCTGGGTCTCGAGATCCAGCGCGCGTGCGTCAACCACAGCGCCTGGGCCTGGACCGGCTCGGGCCGCAGCTTGCGCGCCGGCCTTTGCCAGCTCCGCGGGCTGCGCCGCGAGGCCGGCGAAGCCTTGCTGGCAGCCCGCGAGTCCTCAGGCCCCTTCTCCTCCTTCGAAGACCTGGTCGCCCGTGTTCCCGAGCTCGAGCGCAGGGAGCTCGCCCTCCTCGCACGCGCCGGCGCCCTGGATGGCCTCGCGCCTACGACATCGCGCGCTCAGATCCACTGGCGCGTAGCCCTGCTCGCGCGGCGTGCGGCCCCCGGCGGACTCTTCGCGCGGCTCGCGCCCCGCTGCCCCGCGCCCCCCCCGGCGAACGAACTCGACGCAAACCAGCTCCTCGCCCAGGAAGTCGCCGCCTACGGGCTCCCCCTCAGCGTGCATCCCCTCGAGCTGTGGCGCATCGACGTGCCGGGGAGCCTCCCCTTGCAGGAGGCCCTGCGGCAGGTCGGCCGCCGCGTGACCGTGGTCGGCTGGCCGCTGACGGCCAAGCTCGTGCAGGACCGCACCCGGCGCCCCATGGAGTTCGTCACCCTCGACGACCCGAGCGGCTGCGCCGAGCTGACCGTCTTCCCACGCGTCTACGCGCGCGCGGCGCGCGCCTTGCACGCAGGCCGCCCCTTGGTGGTCCGCGGTCGCGTCGAGGAAGACTTCGGCGTGCCGGGCCTCGTGGCCGAGTCCGTGCGCGCCTGGCAGGGGCCCGCGCGCATCCCCGAGCCCGACCTCGCCGCCGACCGGCGCGAGGAAGACCTGTTCGCCTGAGGCCGCCGCCACCGCCGGTCGCTGCCCCGGCCGGTCACCCCTCGTCGCGAAGGAGCTCGACCAGCTGCGGGAGGAGTTCGGCCGCGTCGCCGCGAACCGCCCAGCGGACGGCCCCCCGCAGGCCGAGCTCGGTGACTTGCGGGTCGATCTGGCACACGGCGCCGCCGCGCTCGCCGACGAGCAGGGGAATGGTCGCCGCGGGGTAGACCACCGCCGAGGTCCCGACCACCAGGCACGCGTCGCTCGCACGCGCCAGCTCCTGCGCACGCGCCAGGGCCTTCTCCGGGAGGAGTTCGCCAAAGAGCACCACGTCGGGTTTGAGGACCTGCCCGCAGGCATCGCAGCGCGGCACGGGGCCTTCCAGCGGCGCGGGTCCAGGGAAGGAACGCTCGCAGTCCAGGCAGCGGAGGCGATCCGGAGAACCGTGCAGCTCGATCACTTGGCGGCTGCCCGCTCGCTGGTGCAGACCGTCGACGTTCTGGGTGACCACCGCCTCGAGGAGGCCGAGGGCCTCCAGCTCGGCCAAGGCGCGATGGGCAGGATTGGGCTCCACCGCAGCGAAGGCCTCTCCCAGGGCCCGGAAGAAGCCCCACCAACGTTCGGGATCGGCAAGAAAGGCGTCGACGGTCGCGAACTCCTCGGGCGGGTAGCGCGCCCAGATCCCTTGTCCGCTGCGAAAATCCGGAATGCCGCTGGGGACCGAGATGCCCGCACCAGTGAACGCGATCGCACACCGGGCGTTGCGCAGCTCGTCGCGGATCCCCCAAAGACTCACCCTCGGAGTGTGGCACATCGTGCGCCGCGGATCGAATCCCAGGACGAGCCGCAGGCCACCGGCTCCCCTCAGTCCCGCAGCCGCCGCAGCGTAGCGCGCAGCAGCGACGTGTCGATGCCCTGCGCGAGAGCGCGCTCGCACACGGCAAGGGCCTCGACGATGCGCCCCTCGCGCTCGAGAACGAACGCCCAGGCGCAGACGCTGCGGTCGTTCTCCTCGAGCTGCAGGGCCTGCAGCGCAAGGGCTCGCGCCTCGTCCAGGCGACCGGCGAGCGCGCACGCTCGCGAGCGCTGCGCCACGATCATCGACACGCCGCGCGCGGTCCGCGCCTCGGGGACCTCTCGCTCCAAGCGCTCGAGGTCCGCCTCGGCCTCGGCCATGCGTCCGAGCTGGAGTTGGCAGTCCGTCTTGCGGAGCAGAGGCCAGAGGCTGCGGCCGCGCGCAGCGCGATGGGCGCGCTCGAAGGGCGCTACGGCTTCGCTGTAGCGCCCGAGGTTGTCGAGGGTCCCGCCCAGGTTGAAAGCGGCCTGCCAGCGACGGGGTTCGAGGCGCTCCGCACGCTCGAGGGCAGCGAGCGCCTCGGGGTAGCGGCGCAGGCTGCGCAGGACCACCCCCCAGCAGAAGGCGACCTCCGCGTCGTCGGGGAAGGCCGCGGCGGCGCGCTCGAGGTCGTCGGCGGCCGCCGTCCAGTTGCGCAGGCGAAAGCGAAGGAGGCCCCGGGCACGGTAGAGGACGGGCTCGACGAAGGGGCGCGCCGCCCGCTCGGCCCGGAGGAAATCGGCGAGGGCCTCCGGAACGCGCCCCGCACGCAGCGCACGCCGGCCGCGGAGAAAGTAGAGCCGCCCATCCTCCGGATGCGCGGCGATGAGCGCATCGAGCCTCCGGGCGAGCTCCGGCGAAAGGCTCGGCGCCGCCAGGGCCTCGCGCAGCCCGGCGAGTTCCGCGGACGCCTCGCTCGAAGACGCTGGGGCCGACGCGGCGCCGGCCGCTCCGTCCTCGCGCGGGGCTCCCGACGCCGGACGCCGCGCCCTCGTGGAGGCGGAACCAGCCGCCGCGAACGGACTCCCGCCCGTGGCGCGCGCAGGAGTCGCTTCCCCCGCTCCCCCCGCCCCGGCGTGCGCAGGCCTCGGCGCAGAGCCCCCACCGACCTGGCCGGCGCCCGGATCCTTCGCCCAACGCAGCGCACCGACCAAGCCGAGCACGAGCCCCGCGACCGCGGCGCCCGCCAGGGCCGCGCAGGCCAGAGCGAGGGGACGCGTCCATGCAGCCGGCTTCGCCGCCGCGCGCTCGGAGGGGTCTCGATCCGCCACGACGTCAGGATAGCGGCGGCGAGGAGCCGACGCCCACCCCGAGCTCTCGAAGCACCTCCGCCAAGCGGTCTCCCGAAATGGGCTTGCTGAGGAAGGCGTTCATGCCGGCCTCGCGGCAGCGGCTCCGGTCTTCGGGGTCGCTGCTCGCGGTGAGGGCGACGATGGGGACCGCCGGGGAATGCGCCCGGATGGCGGCCGCCGCCGAGGCGCCGTCCAGCCCGGGCATGTCGCAGTCGAGAAACACGACCTGGTAGGGGCGGGAGCGGGCGCACTCGACGGCCTCTCGGCCGTCGCGCACGGCATCGACCTCGAGCCCCAAGGCCTCGAGGAAGCGTCGCCCGACCAGTCGCCCTACGCGATCGTCGTCGGCGAGGAGCGCGCGCCCGAGGGCCGTACGGTCCGCCTCCGCAGCGGGGCGAGCTCCGTGGGGCAAGGAGAACCAGAAGCGGCTCCCGCGGCCCAGTTCGCTCTCCACCTTTAGCTCACCGCCCAGCTCCTCGACGATCCGCCGCGCGATGGAGAGCCCCAAGCCCGTGCTGTCCTCGCTCCCCGAGAACGGGTCGAAGACCTTCTGCAATCGCTCCGGGGCGATGCCTTCGCCGGTGTCGCGGACTTCCACGGTGAATCGCCCTGGCAAAGGGCCGCGGCGGGCGCTCACGACGACTTCTCCTCGATGGGTGAACTTGACCGCGTTCCCGCTCAGGTTCAGCACGACCTGCCGCAGGTAGTGCTCGTCGGACCAGACGACCTTCGGGCAGTCGGCGGCGAGCTCCACCCGCAAATCGATCCCCTTGCGGCGCGCAACCGAGCGCAGGGCCGTCGCTGCGCTCTCGAGCAGCGGGCCGAGTTCCACCGGACGCGGTTCGCCGGGGCCCTGGCCTCCCTCGAGGCGTGCTCGGTGAAGGATCCCATCGGCGAGGGCTTGCAGGGCCGCGCCCGAGGCCGCGAGCGCCTCGAGCAGCTCGCGGTCCTCGGGGCGAGGGTTGCGCGCGAGCAACAGTTCCGCCGACCCGAGGAGTCCGTTCAGGGGCGTGCGCACCTCGTGGCTGAGGGTGTTCAGGAGCTGCGCCTTCTCCGCGCCGACGCGCTCGGCGCGGTCGCGAGCGCCTGCGAGCGCTTCGGCCAGCTCGGCGTGGCTCGACTCGAGGAGGAGGGCCCAGCAGAAGAGGATGGTCGTGAGCCCCCCGAGGCTCGCGACCAGCAGCGGCAGCCGAACGTCTGCGGAGACGGTGGAGGGCAACTCCCAGCCGGCGGCCTCCGCTCCGAAGACGCCGGCCAGACAGAGCGCGGTCACGCCTGCCCAGACCACGCCCCCGAACTCGCCGAGCATCAGCACCGCCACCATGGGTGTGGCCACGAACCACGAGAAGAGCGGGGACTCCGCCCCTCCCCCGCCGAGGGTCAGGGCGCCGATGGCGGCAGTGTAGAGGCCCAGCAGCAGGTGGGCCGCCAGACGTTGCGATCGGAGACGCTGAATCCAGAGGCAGCCCACGGCGAGGAGCGCGCAGCCCTGCTGGCAAAGCGCCGCCGGACGCAGAGGACCGTAGAAGTAGGCGAAGACCGGGGTCCACACCAGCACCGCCAGGACCAGCAGCGGAGTCAGACGAGCCCGGCGAAGGGCCTCCGCGTCGAGCGCGGCCGCGCCCGGCGGAAGGAAGCGATCCGCCCAGGCGAAGGCCCGCCGGCGAAGACGCGACCACACGGGTCCTCGGGAGGCGTCGGACATCGCCAGGCAGGATACGCCCGGTGGAGCGAGGGGAACAGGGGATCGTCCGTCGAGCGAAGGGGGCTTCGCATCGAGCAAGGCCATTGCCGCCGCACCGACGCCCGCTGGGTCGCCCGGCGCAGAGCCCCGCGCGGGGCGCGGCCCGGGAGGCTGTTCGCAAGCCGATTCCGTCGTATCCTCGGGAACTCCACGAATCGAGGTACCGTGAACAAGCACCGTCTCGCCTTGCCGCTGGTCGCCTGCGGCGCGCTCCTTCTCTCCGCCGTCGTCACCGCCCAAGACGCGCCCGCCCCGCAGGGCGAAGCGTCGGGGCTCGAAAGCCTGGCGGCCAAGGTCAGCTACGCGCTCGGCTACCGGATCGCTGTCGCCTTCGGCGAGGAGGTGGACCTCGAGGTCTTCCGCCGCGGCTTCGCCGACGGGCTTGCCAAGAAGGACGCAGCCCTCAGCCAAGCCGAGATGATGCAGTCGCTCCAGCAGTTCCAGCGTCAACGCGGCGAGCGCCTCGCGGCAGAGAACTTGGAGAAGGGGCGCGCCTTCCTCGCTGCGAACAAAGAGAAGGAGGGCGTGCACACCACCCCCAGCGGCCTGCAGTACAAGGTCCTCAAGGAAGGGACCGGTCCGAGCCCCACCGCCACGGACCGGGTGACCGTGCACTACCACGGGACCCTCATCGACGGGACCGTCTTCGACAGCTCGGTAGAGCGCGGCAAGCCGGCCACTTTCCCCCTGAACGGCGTCATCCGCGGCTGGACGGAGGGTCTGCAGCTCATGAAGGTCGGCGGGAAGACGATCTTCTACCTCCCCGCCGAGCTCGCCTACGGC
>RFHU01000378.1 GCA_003695705.1 Planctomycetota bacterium | reverse complement strand
CCGCCCGTCTCGCCGCCCGCGCCGCCCGCGCCGCCCGTCTCGCCGGCGCCGCCCGTCTCGCCGGCGCCGCCCGTCTCGGCGCCCGCGCCGCCCGACTCGCCCGCGCTCCCCGTCTCGGCGCCCGCGCCGCCGGCGCCGCCCGTCTCGCCGCCCGCGCCGTCTTCGGGCAGCAGCTGGCCCCCGGCGGACGGAGGCGCCTCGGCTTTGGACCGCTCGTAGATCTTCTCGTCGATGATCCCGATGACGATGGCCAAGACCATGAACAAGGCGGCGGCGACGGCGGTGGCGCGCTTCCAAGTCATGTCCGCCTTGGCACCGAAGGCCACGTCGACCGCGCCGCCCCCGAAGGCCCCGCCCAAGCCGCCGCCTTCGCCCTTCTGGATGAGGACCACGAAGCCCAGGAAGAGGCAGGCGAGCACGTAGACGGTGGTGAGGAGGGTGTTCAGGATCTCCATGTCACTCGCTCCGGGGGGCCGCGCGGCAGCCCTCCACGATGGCCAAGAAGGAGTCGGCGTCCAGGCTCGCGCCTCCCACGAGGAAGCCGTCGATGCCCGGAGTGGCCGCCAGATCGGAGGCGTTCTTCGGCTTGACGCTGCCCCCATAGAGGATCGGCGGCGCCGCAGGCCCAAGGTGGCTGCGGATGAAGGCGTGCATGGCCCCCGCCTGCTCGGGTGTCGCCGTGACGCCCGTGCCGATGGCCCACACGGGCTCGTAGGCCACCAGCAGTCGCGCGCGGGCCGCGGGGTCGAGGTCGGCGAAGGCCGCGTCGAGTTGCGCCGCCACCACCGCCTCCTGGCGGCCGGCCTCGCGCTCGGCCAGGCGCTCGCCGACGCAGAGGATCGGATCGAGCCCGGCCGCAAGCGCCCCACGGAGCTTCGCCGCCACGCAGGCGTCGTCTTCGCCGAAGAGGCTGCGCCGCTCCGAATGGCCGACGAGGACGCGCTCGACACCGAGCGAAGCCAGCATGGGCCCCGAGACGGCCCCGGTGAAGGCTCCCTGAGCCTCGGGGTGGAGGTCCTGCGCCACCAGAAGGACCGCCGAGCCCGCGATGGCGCGACCGACGGCCTCGAGGAAGGGGAAGGGAGGCGCGACGCCCACGACGACCTCGGCCGGGTCGAGGTCGCGGATCCCCCGCGCGACGCCTTCGGCCAGGGACACGGCCTCATCGCGCAGGGTGTGCATCTTCCAGTTGCCGACGACGTAGCGGGGCACGCAGTCTCCGGGGAAAGGGTCGAACTATAAAGAGCTTGCGTCGGAGCGTCAATTGCGGAGACCGGCGGGGAGCCGCCGGGGGTGGACTCGAGGGCTGGGGCTGCCGATAGATGAGGGGCGCCCGAGGGGGGCGCGACGAGAGGTGCCGCGCGGTGATCGTCCTTGCCATCGAGACGGCAGGTCCCCGGGGCTCGGTGGCCCTGCTCCCCAGCGAGGGCCTCCCCGAGCAGGTGGAGTTCCAGGCCTCGGGGCGGCTGGGGGCCGAGCTGGCCCCCGCCATCCAGGGCCTCCTCCGCCGGCAAGGCCTCGGACCTGAGCAGCCCCCGGACCTCGTGGCCGTGGACCTCGGTCCGGGCAGTTACACCGGACTGCGCATCGGCCTGGCGGCCGCCAAGGGCTTGGCCTTCGCGTGGGGCAAACCGCTGCTCGGTGTGCGGGCCGACGAGGCGCTCGCCGAGGAGGCGCCGCCCGATGCCGAGCGAATCCTCTGCGCCCTGGACGCGTCGCGCGGGGAGGTCTACGCGGTGCGCTACGCGCGCACGGCCGGCGCCGTGGAGCGGCGCGGAGAGGCGGGCCTCTACGACCCCGCGGACCTCGCGCGCCTCCTCGACGAGCCCACCTGGGTGGTCGGCGACGCCGCCGAGCGCGTCGGCGGCGGGCATCGCCGCGCCCCCGCCGAGCGGGCCTGGCCCACGGCGGTGCGCATCGCCCGCATCGCCCGCCGGCGGCACCTCGCGGGCGAGCGCCAAGACGCCATCGGCCTCGCGCCCGTCTACTACCGGCCCAACGAAGCCGAAGCGCAGCGCCGCCAGCGGGCGATGAAGGAGCGGACGTGACCGTCCGGCGCGCCCGCAGGGGCGCCGCCGCGACCGGCGACGCGGACGAGGCCCGCCGCGCCGAGGGGGACTTCCGCGCGCGTCTCCGAGAGGGAGCGGGCTTCGAGGGTCCCCCCGGCGCGCGGGCGTGGGCCGAACTCGACCTCGACGCCGTCCGGGCCAACGCGCGCCGGATTCGCCGCTCCGCGGGGGTCCCCTTGCTCGCGGTGGTCAAGGCCGACGGATACGGCCACGGCGCGCCGGCCGTGGCGCGCGCCGCGCTCGAAGGCGGAGCCAGCCGCTTGGGAGTGGCAACCGCCGCCGAGGCCCTCGCCCTCCGCCAGGCCGGGCTCACCGCCCCCGTACAGGTCCTCGGCTCCTTCCTCGATTCCGAAGCCGACCTGATCGCGCAGGCGGAGGCCAGCTTCACCCTCCACGAGGAACAAGATCTGCGCCGGGTGGCGGCGGCGGCGTGGCGCGCAGGCCGCGCGCTCCCCGTGCACCTGAAGGTAGACGTCGGCATGGGCCGGCACGGAGTGGACCCCCGGAGCGCCGCGCGCCTCCTCGCCGAAGCGCAGCGCTGTCCCGGGGTCCGGGTGGCGGGGCTCATGACGCATCTCCCCTGCGCCGGCGCCCCCGACCCGGCGATCTCCCGCGAACAAATCAGCGCCTTCGCACGCTTGGTCGCCTGGGCGCGGCGCGAGGGTCTGTGCCCGCCGCAGGTCCACGCGGCGGCGTCGGCCGCACTGTTCCGTTTCCCCGAGGCGCGCTTCACGCAGGTCCGTTCGGGGATCGCCGTCCTGGGGTTGGACCCCGGAGGCTGGGCGGCCCGCGCCGACGTGCACCTGCGCCCCGCCCTCTCCCTGCGGGCGCGGGTCATGCGAACCCGCGTCGTCGCGCGCGGCGTCGCGGTGGGCTACGGAGGCCGGTGGACCGCCCGGCGGCCCTCGCGGCTCGCGCTGCTCGGCATCGGCTACGGAGACGGACTCCCCTACGGCCTCAGCGGGCGCGGCGCGCACGCGCTCCTCGCCGGACGGCGCTGCCCCATCGTGGGGACCGTGATGATGGACTACGCGCTCGTCGACGCCAGCGACCTCCCGCGCGCGCCGCGCCCGGGCGACGTGGCGACCCTCGTGGGACGCGACGGGGAGGGCCGCATCCTCCTCGAGGAGCAGGCCCGCAAGGCCGGGCTGATCCCCTACGCCTTCGCCACCGGCCTCGGCAAGCGGCTGCAGCGGGTCGTTCGTGGAATGCAGCTCTCCCCGCCGGCGCGCGTGCGTCGAGCAGCTTGACGGCCTTCGGGCCGCCAGGCGACCCGGCCCTCTGCGGGGCGAGCGCGCGTGCTTCCTGCCGAAGCGCCTGCGCCCGGAGCGCGCGGGGAGGGGGATCGGACCTCGCCGCGAGCGGCTGGTGAAGACCTGCGAAGGGTCGTAGACTCCGGGTTTCGGGGAGGTAGGCGATGGAGTCTCCGGGGACGCAGGCAGGTCCTCCGGCAGGACGACCCCAGGCGAAGGGGGAGCCGAAGCTCGGGCCGGGGTACGCGGTCACCGGCTGCGGCTGCAGCTTGGCCCTTCTCTCCGCGGCCGTGGCGGGTTTCTTCGCCTTTCACGTATTCCTCGATCGGGGGGGAAGGATCAGCGGTAGGGAGGCGGAACCGGGATTTGCGGGGGGCCTGTGCTGCATGCTGGGTTCCTTGCTGATTGCGGGCATCGGTGGGGCGATCATCTACATGGCCAAACAGAAGGCCAAGGCGCTGCAAAGCGGCGCCCAGGGAGGACCGCCCGCCCAGGGAGGACCGCCCGTCCCGCCGGCTCGATAGGAACGAGGGCGCCCGCGAGGCGGGTGTCGAAGTGCGTCGTGCGAGGGGTGTTTTCCATGACCGCCAGCGGAGCCCGGGCCCTTGGGGTGAAGCGGAGGGATTCGGTGTCCCGAACGCCGGCCCGCGCGCATCGGACCCCCGCGGCCAGGCAGCTCCGGAGCGCGGCTCTGCTCCTGCGTCTGCTGCCGCTGGCTCTGCTGCTCTGTGCCAGCGGGTGCCTGACGGTGCACCCCGTCGATCTCGCGGCCGGCCTCGAGCGTTACCGTCCGGAGCCCGTCCAGGGGATCGAGCGGCGGGAGGAGCCCATGGTGGTCTACGTGGTTGCGCAGCCCCTCCTCGGCGGCGTGGTGCGTGCCACACAGGATTCCCAGGCCGCGCAGGAGCTCGGCTCCTACCGCGCCGAACTCTTCCCTCTCGACCCTGAGCGCTCGGTGCGGGAGCAATGCGAGGAGCGCGCCGCGGCGGAGGAAGGGGAGGTGCTCTGCGGGCTCGAAGTGCGCGCCTTCGCCGAAACCCTGGCGCGGCTGTTGCGCAAGCGACTGGGCGAGCGCTTCGCGCGCGTGGAAGTGCGCGTGGTCCCCGACCTGGAGGCAAGCCAGGGAATTGCCATCACCGCCGAGGCGGAGACCTACCTCGAGGTGATTCCGACGAGCGAGAAGACCTCGCTCGTTCGTCTGCGGGCCGAACTCCAGAAAGGCGCGCTGGTGGTGCGCGGCCGGGGCGGCGGGCACGTGAACCGGGGGCACCTGGTGTGGGCCGTGCCGAGCGCCCTGGTTTCGGCTGCCGCTCTGGGTCCGGCAGGCGTGCTTGCCGTTCAACTCGGCTTCGCGCGTCTCGAAGCTCACGCCATGGAGGACTCGCTCGTGCGGGCCCTCGACGAGGCCGCCCGAAAACTCGCCGAACGACTCGCTTCCGAACCGAATCGCCCGGTCCCCCTCGACCTCGGAGGGGTCCGCCCGTGAACCGCGCACCTTGGGAATGGGTGCGCCGAAGGGGGAGGCGGCGCGGAGGCCGACGGAGTTCCTGGGGCGGGATCCTTCGCCGGGGCGCAGGAGGGCTCGACGAAGGGCAGCGAAAGGAGGGGACGTGAAGCTACGTCGTTCGCAGGGGGCCGTCTTGGCCTCTGGCCTGTTGGTCTTCGCCGGATGCATGCTCCTCTGGCGGGCGCTGCCCTTTTGGCGCGCCCTCGACTCCGCGGTGTGGCGCGCGCTGGTGCCCGTGGGGGGCGGCCTCCTCGGGGCGCTCAAGGGCGTCTTCGTCCTGCGGCGCACGGTGCGGCGAACCGTGGAGCGGCTTTCGACCCTCCCCGAACCCTTCTGGCCGTGGCAGGTCTACCCGCCCGCCTTCTATCCCCTGCTGGCGGTGATGATCGCTGCGGGGGTGGGCCTTCGCTACGCCTTTGGAGCCTCGGCGCCGGGCTTGGTGGCGGGGCTCTACTTCGGCATCGGCAGCGCGCTCCTGGCGGCCTCCGTGTTCTACCTGCGCGCGGCTCCGGGTCTTGCTGCTGCGCCCGCCTCGGCGGAGCCTTCCCGCTGCGAGCCGCCGGCCCCCTCGGCGTGAGCGCGGCGCGTCGGGCGTGAGCGCCTCGGTTCAGGATGGCTTGCGGTAGAGGGTGACGACCGCGGTCCGGTCGTCGCCGCCCATGTTCTGCGTGAGGCCGGTGGTCGGCGAGCCCGGCACCTGGTAGTCACCGCAACGGCCTTGGAGTTGACGGAAGATCTCGCCGGCCTGCTTGACCCCCGTGGCGCCCACCGGATGGCCGAAGGCGAGCAGGCCACCGCCCGTGTTCACGGGCAAGCGCCCCTCGAGGGCAAACGCTCCCTCGGCGAGGAACTGCTTGAGCCCGTCCTTCGGCACCAGACCGCAGGCTTCGAGGGCGAGGCAAAAGGCGATGGAGAAGCAGTCGTGCAGCTCGGCCACGTCCACGTCTGCGGGACCAACGCCCGCGCTCTCATAGGCCTCGCGCGCAGCGGCCGCGGTGACCTCCATGCGCGTCAGGTCGGAAGGGCCCTCGATGGGCCCGGTGGCGTGGCCGTAGGCAATGACCTCGACGGCGTCCGCCGGCGTCTTTCCGGCCTTGCGCAGCCCCTCTTCGCTGACCAGGATCACGGCGGAGCCGCCGTCGGAGACCTGCGAACAGTCGGAGATCTTCAGGTAGGGGCGCAGCTCCTCGTTGCTCAGGAAGGTGGGGTTGGCCTCGCTCGCCTCGCAGGCTTGCTCGAAGGAGATGCCCACCGCCCGCCGGTGGGCAAGGGGATTCCTCGCCGCGTTGGCGTATGCGTTGGCGACCACCCGCGCGAGATCGGTAGCGTCGAGATCGGTGGCCTCGAAGACGGCCTTGGTGCGGCGAGCGAAGAGGGCCGGGAAGGTGAAGGGGTCGATGCCCCGCTGCGTGCGGTAGTGCGCGGCACGGGCGAGGTAGTCGGCGCCGACCTTGGCGTTCTCGGTGGTCTGCACCTCGGCGCCCACCACGAGCACCACGTCGAGGCCCGCGGAGACGGCGTCGATGCCCGCGGCGAGGGCGAGGCCGCCGCTCGCGCAGGCGCCCTCGAGGCGGGCGAAGGGCTTCCCCTGGAAGTCGGGGTGCGCCGAGGCCAACACCGACCCCAGGTGTCCCTGCTGGACGAAGAGTTCGCCTACGAAGTTGCCGACGAAGCCCTTTTGCACCTGCGCGGGCGGAAGGCCGGCGTCCTCCAGCGCGCCGAGGGCCGCGGTGTGCAGGTAGTGCTCGATGCCCGGGTTCTCCCGCTTGCCGAAGTCGGGATGCTTCTTCCAGACAAAGTCGGGGTGGAACTTGCCGATGTAGGGCGTGTGGTGTGCGCCAACGACGTAGACCTTGCGCGCGGGCTTCATGGGGCCTCCTGGGGGGCGCATTCTAGCAGCCTCCGCGCGAACTCCCGACGGGCGACGGGCCGCGGCCGGTGCGTCGGCGGGCGCCTCGGCGCACCTCCCACCCCGACGGTGCGTGAACCCCGAGGGGGTGCTATCCTCCCGGTGGAGGGGCCCGGTGGCGCGGACAGAGAGCCAGGTGGGGCTGAAGGCGACCCACGTCCTCTTCTTCGTTCAACTCGCCGTCTTCCTCGGGCTGGTGGTGTGCAGTGGCCAGCCGTGGGTGCCCGGACTCCTCGAGCGAGTCGCCCTCGGCGACGCCGGCGCACTCTTCGAGCGCCCCTGGACCTTGCTCACCTACGCCTTCGTCAACGCCAATCCCTTCGAAGGGGTGGCGTCCGCGACGGCCCTCCTCCTCGCGGGCGCAGCCCTCGAGAAGCGGCTGGGGCCGGCTCGACTCCTGCTCGTCTACGGCCTGTCTGCCCTCCTGACGGGGATGTGCCACGTGGGGCTGGCCGAGGCCGGACTGACGCATCCCCTCTTCCTGGGTTCCGTGGGCCCTTCCGCGGGGCTGCTCACGGCCTACTTGTTCGTGTTCGGCCACGAGCGCAGCGTCGCCGGCGCCCCCTTCCCCCTCTTCTACTTGCTCTGCGCCGCCTGCTTGGCCGGCGTGCTGGCCTTCGTGGAGCACGACAACCAGGCCGCGCACGAGCGGGACCGCGCCGCCCTCCTCGAGCAGGCGACGGGCGAACAGGCCAGCGTGGAGGAGACCGTGGCCGCCGTGCGCGCCCTCGACGAATTGGAGGCCCGCCGCACCGACCCCCTGGGCCACGTGCTCGGGCTCGTCGTGGGCGGATTCAGCCTCCTGGTCACCCTGCTCGCCGGGCGCACGAGCGAACGCTACCGCCTCCTGCGCGAGATCCGCACCCTGCAAGAGGAAGTCGACGCTCGGGCGCGGGTGGAACTCCTCCTGGAGAAGATCAGCCGCGAGGGCATCGACTCCCTCACCCGCAACGAGCGAAAGTTCCTCCGCTACGCCAGCCGCTTCTACCGCAGCGGCCGCCTCTCCCGCTCCCGCGGCTGAGCGGTCGCCGGCACCCCGCGCTCGCGAAGCCGCCGCAACGCACGAAGCGGCCGGCTGCCCGCGCCCGGCCCGCGGGCCGGGCGGCGCCCTGCCTCAATAGAAGGACGAGGGCGAAGAGGGCGGCGGTTCCTTGGGTTCGGGCGGAGGCGGAGGCACCTCGGGCTCGG
>RFHU01000377.1 GCA_003695705.1 Planctomycetota bacterium | reverse complement strand
CCCGCCCTCGCAGGGACGCGGACCCGGGGGACGCCCCCCGCGCCGTCCCAAGCCGGGGAGCCTGCCGGCCGCGCGTGGCGGCGCAGCGGTCACCCTGCGCGAGGGGGTGGGACCTTCCGCGCGGGCCGGGCGCCGTTCGGGAGGGCCCCGGCGGCCGCCACCGCGCGTCGAGCGCGACGAAGCCTCGGGCCTCGTCCTCTCGGATTCGGCGGAGCTCGCCGCGTACGACCCCGCGCACCCCGACCGAGACGCCGGCCCCGGAGGGACCGCGCGCGCTCCCCGGCCACCCACGCCGCCTCCCGCGTCCCAGGACGAGGAGGAGTTGCAGTTCCTCAGCCAAGCGGTCTCCGCCGACGACCTTCCCCGGGGCGGTCGCCCTCGCTCCTCCCCCGAAGTCCCTCCGCAGGACGACGCGCGGGCGCGGAAGCTCCGCCAAGAGGGCGCGGGCTTCGGCTACGAACCCCCCCCGGAGGGCGATCCCAGAGCGCCTACGGTCTTGTTGCCCGAGGGCGGCGAGCCCGTGCCATCTCCCGACGCGGCCGCTGCCCCCGAGGTCCCGCCTCAGGACGACGAACGCGCGCGTCGGCTGCGGCTCGCGGGGGCGGGCTTCGGCTACGAACCCCCACCGGAGCCCGCGGAGCCCTCGGAGCCCGCGGAGAAGACTCCCGCGGCCTTCGGGACCTCGCCCGCCCCTCCCGGGACCTCCGGAGGCGGTGTCGCTGCGGCGGGGGTCGCTGCCCCTTCGTCCTCGCCGGCGGAGCCGTCGCTGGCCGCGGCGCCGCCGGCGGCGGGGGACGCGCCCGAGCCGCGCCGTCGCCGACGCCTGGGAACGGCCGTCTATGGGGAGGGCTTCGCCCGCCCCGCGGGAGCGCCCGTCCCGGGCTCGCTCACCGCGCCCCAGGCGGTCGTCCCTCCCCTCCGCCAGGAGCTGGCCGAGGTCTTCCTCTTCCCGGTCAAGAGCAAGGAATCGCTGGCGCTGGTTTCCGTCGGCGCGCTGTTCGTGCTCATCGGCCTCAAGCTCCCCCTGTGGGCGCTCGCCGCCGCGCTGGCCTTCGCCATCTACCCGGTCCTCTACCAGGTGCGCGTCACCCGGGTGGCCATGCAAGGCAGCACGGAGTTGCCCGGCTGGCCCGACTTCGACTTCGGCGAGCTCCTGGGGACCGCCGTGCGCCTCATCGGCCTTTCGCTGGCCTGCTTCCTTCCGAGCTGCCTCGCCCTGCCCCTTGCCGGAGTAGGCCTGGCCGGCCTGGGGCTCACGAGCAGCGTTCCCGAAGGCGTCCTCAGCATCGGGCCCAACGCGGTGCAGGCCAACGCCGCCAAGCCCTACATCCCTCCCGGCTCGGTCCTCCAGCCCTCCGACCCGGACGAGCCCCTCTTCGTCGACCTCGAGGACGCTCCCGTTCGTCTCGGCGGTCGCTGGACGATCATCGGCCTCCTCGGGCAAGACCGCGGCGACGACGTGGGCAGTCAGGTCCTCGAAGGTCTTCCCCGCGGCGGCATGGGCGTCCAGATCTTCGACGCCTACCAGATCTACGACCTCGACCGCGTGGCCGTCGCGCTTCCCGACGTGCAGGTCCTGGCCGCCTTCGCCGACCCCGTCAAGCGCGTTCTCAGCCGCCGCTTTCCTTGGCTCGTCGAGGACGATTTCGACCTCGACGACGAAGACTCCACCGACGACGAGGAGGTCGCGGCCGACGACGACATCATGCGCCGCGATGAGGCCTTCGCTGCGCTCGACCGCGCACGCCGTGCCGGGGAGCGGGGCGCGCGCATCATCGCCGGGGGCGGCTTCCGCGAGGCCCGCGGCTGGCGTCCCCGCAAGGCGGTCATCTGCAGGACCCCCGAGACCCTGACCTTCCCGCCGCCCCTCGACAAACTAAGGCTCTACCCCGCGGTGGTCGTCCTCGACCCCCAGGGCCGGATCGTGCGGCAGTATTCGGCTGGCGTCCACGACACCAAGCTCTATTCCGACGTCCTGGACCTCATGCGAGGCGGCGACGGCGACGTATGGCGGGAGAAGGCGCTCCCACCGGAAGCCTACGGGCCGCAGGGGGCTCCTTCTTCAAGCGGGCTGGGAGCCCTCGCCGCGGTCGCCGGCGTCGGGCTGTTCTTCGCCGCGCTCCTGCTCGGCTGCTTCTACTACCCCATCGGCTGGCTCATGATGGTTGCCTTCGACTCCGCCGGGATGCCCTTCCGCTACCCGGCGGGCCTGCGGGCCATCTTCGTGGCGTGGAAGGACTACCTGGCGCTCGTCGGCCTCTGGCTGGCGACCTTGGCCGCGAGCGGCCTGGTGCTCCGCGTCGTCGGCGGAGCCCTCGAGGTCCTTCTCCCCTGGTTCCTCGAGTGGTTCTTCATCGACTACCTCGGGGTGTGGTTGCAGTTCTACGGCGCGCTGGTAGTCGCCTACGGCATCGGTCGCTTCTACGCGGCCAACGCCTCGGCCATTGCCTGGTTCACCTCTCCCGCCGAGCGCTTCGGAGGTCCCCCGGGGCCCGCTGGGACCGCCTGAGCTGAACGTGCACTCCCTTCGTTCCTTCCAGCGCTCGCTCGCCCGCACGGCCTTTGCTCCCTTGCGGGTCCTGCCGGTCCTGCTGGTCTTGGCGGCCTGGGCGCCGGCCGCGGCGCAGGAGCCACCGGCTCCCGCGCCGTCTCCGCCGCCCCTCGAGGACGAGGTTCTCGACGTCGCCGCGATCCGATCGCGCCTCGCCTTGGTGGAAAAGGACACCCAACTCGACGACGAGCAGCGCCAGCAAGCGCGCAAGTCCTACGAGGCGGCGCTGCAGCACCTCGACGAGCGCGACCGCTTCGCCCAGCGCGCCGCCGCTGCGGAGCGGCTGAGCGCCGCTGCGCCGGCCGAGCTGGAGCGGATTCGGGCCGCCCTTTCTCAGCCCCCCGCGGCGGCCCGCGCGGAGCCGCCGCCGGACGCCACCCTCGCCGACCTCGAGGAGTTGCTGCGCGCGGCGGAGCAGCGCCTCGAAACGGCCCGCGACGAGGTTCGCAAGCTGAAGGCCGAGCAGGCGCGGCGGACCGCGCGGCGCGCCAAGGCCAGCCAAGAGCTTGCCGTTCTCAAGAAGACCCTCGAGGACCTCGATCGGGGGCTCGCGACGACGCCTCCCGCCGAGCTCCCGCGGGAGCTCGTGCGCGCCACGCGCGCCGAGCTCCGTGCGCGGCGCGAGGCGCTCCTCGCCCAGGTCGGTGCCATCGAGGCCGAGCTGGCCAGCTTCGACGCCGAGCGAGACCTGCTCCGCGCACGCCTCGACCTTGCGACGCGCGAGGAAGGGGTGGCCGAGAAGACGGCGCTCGCTTGGCAGACGGTGGTCGGAGAGCGCCGGCAGCTCGAAGCGGAGCGGGCCAAGGCAGAGGCCGAGAAGGCCGCGCGGGAGGCCGAGGAGCGCCTTCGGCGCGAGACCACCGAGAAGACTCCGCAGCTCCTCGCGTTGGCCAACGAGAACCGCACCCTCGCCAACTTGCGCACGGGCGAGGAAGGCACCGCGCACAAGCTGGCGGAAGTCGACGCCGAATTGACCGCCCTCCGCCAGCAGCTCGCCGACGTGCGCGCGTCCTTTGGCCTCTTGCGGCGGAAAGTCAAGGTGGCCGGAGTCACCAACGCCATTGGGCAGCTCCTGCGCAAGAAGCTGGACGAGCTTCCGGACGAAGGCACCCTTGCCCGTCGCCTGGCTGCACGCCAGGAACTCCTGGCCGACGTGCAGTACCAACTCATTCTGCGCGAGGAGGAGCGCCTCCAGGCCGGGGACATCGCCGCGCGGCTGGCCGAGGCCGTCAGCAGCCTCAACCCGGAAGAACGCGCGCGGGTGGAGGACATCGCGCGGGAGCTGCTTACCGCCCGCCGCGACCTCCTCGACGCGCTCATCGAAGATTACACCCGCCTCTTCGATCGCATGGTCGAGCTCGACGCGACGACCCGCCAGCTCATCGAGGCGACGAGCGAGTACCGCGCCTACCTCGAGGAGCGGATCCTCTGGGTTCGCAGCGTCGCCGGCTCGGCGTTGCCCTCTCCGGCGGCCGCTCTGGAGGGGCTTCGCTGGATCGTTGCTCCGCGGGACCTTGGCGACGCCGTCCCCCTCGCCCTCCGCGCTGCCCGGGTCCACTGGCCCGAAGCCACCCTCTGGGTGTTGCTGCTGCTCCTCCTCCTGGTGGGGCACCCCGTGGCGCGCGCAGGGCTCGAACGCAGCGCCGAGTCCGTGTGGAAGCCCCAGCGCGACGACTACGGCCATACGCTCCGCGCCCTCGTGTTCACCCTCCTTCTTGCCCTTCCCGTCCCCACGCTTCTCTGGGGCCTTTCCTGGTTCCTGGCGCGTCCGCAGGGTCAGAGCCAGGCCGCGATCGCGATCGCGCAGGGGCTGCGCTCCTGCGCGGAGTTGCTCCTGGGCCTGGAGCTCGTCCGCCGCATCTTCGATCCGCGGGGCTTGGGGGTGGCCCACTTCCGCTGGCGCTCGTCGAGCCTGGGACACCTGCGCTGGCACCTGCGCTGGTTCACCCCCGCGGTGCTGGTCACCGCCTACGTCGTCGTCACGCTCGACGCGCTTCACGAACCGCGCTGGAACGATTCGCTGGGGCGCATGGCGCTCACCGTGCAGGCCTTGGTCTATTCCGTCTTCGTCTACCGGACCTTGCGCCCGAGCGGGCCGGTGATGGCCAACTACCTCAAACGGCACCGGAGCGGTTGGATCGCCCGCCTGCGCTACGTGTGGTATCCGCTCAGCGCCGGCCTTCCGTTGTGCCTCGCCGTCATCTCCCTGCGTGGCTACCATTACACTGCGCTCAAGCTCCTCGACCGGACGCAGGCTTCCCTGTGGCTCGTGGCGGGGCTCATCCTCGCCCACGCCCTTCTCCTCCGCTGGCTTCGGCTCGCTCGCACCCGGCTCATCCACCAGCAGATCGCCGCCGAGGCCGAGGCGGAAGAAGCGAGGCGCGCGGCGGAGGAGGCTGCGCGGGCCGCCGCCGCGGCGCTCGAAACGGTCGAGGCCGCCTCCGGAGAACCAGCCGCCGAGGCCGAGGTGCCCTCTTCCGCCGGCGCCGGCGCCGGTGCTGCGGCCAAGGGCGGGGCGGGTTCGGAGGAGGGCGCCGCGTCTCCCCCTGCCTCCGGCGCTGCGTCGGGGTCGGGCGGAGAGGAACCCTCGGGCGAGGACGTCGAGGGGCCAGCCTCCACCGTCGAAAAGCCGGCCGGCAGGGACGCGGGGGCGACGCCCTCCGCACACGCCGTGACGCGGCGGGCGGCGCGCTTCGGAGCCACCACCCGCGGGGCCCGGAGACCATCCGCAGTGCTCGATGGCGTGGGGGCGGCGAGAGAGGTCGACGGCTCGAGCGCCATCACCATCGACCTCGACGAAGTCGACCACGCCGCCCTCAGCTCCCAATCCCAGCGCTTCTTCCGCACCCTCATCGCGCTCGCTGCGGCCATGGGCTTCTTCTGGCTCTGGGCGGACGTCCTGCCTGCGCTCCGGCGTCTGGACCAAATCCAAGTGTGGCCGGAGGTCGCCTACCTCGAAGCCGAGGAGCAGGCGCTGCCCGTGCTCGAGGATCCGAATCGGTCCCGCGTCGAAAGCCCGTCCCCGGCGACCCCGACCGCTCCCGGCCGCCCGGGGGCGGGCCCAGCGCCTGCGCCCGCGGTGGAAGACCTCGAGCAAGCGATCCCCGAGCGCTTGACCCTCGCGGATGTGGGCCTCGCACTCCTCGCGGTCGTGCTCACCGTGCTCGCGGCCCAGACCCTCCCCGGCCTCCTCGAGTTCCTGCTCCTCTCGCGGGTGGCCCTCGACTCGGGAACGCGCTACGCCATCAGCACCGTCGCGCGCTACACCATCGTCTTGGTCGGCGCTTCGGTGAGTCTGGGCATGATCGGTTTCCGCTGGGACAGCATTCAGTGGCTCGCCGCGGCGCTCACCTTCGGCCTTGCCTTCGGGCTTCAAGAAATCTTCGCCAACTTCGTCTCCGGCCTCATCATCCTCTTCGAGCGGCCGATTCGACTGGGCGACTGGGTTACCGTCGGCGACATCACCGGCGTGGTCAGCCGCATCCGCATCCGCGCGACGACCATTCTGGATCGCGACCGCAAGGAGTTGATCATCCCCAACAAGACCTTCGTGACGGGCAACGTCATCAACTGGGGACTCACCGACTCGGTCGTGCGGCTCACCGTCCCCGTCGGCGTAGCCTACGGGACGGACCCCGACCCCGTTCGCGCTGCGCTCCTCTCCGTGGCCGGCGAGCATCCCCGCGTTCTCAAGGATCCGGCGCCGGAGGCCCTGTTCCTCGGCTTCGGCGACAGCACGCTCAACTGGGAGCTGCACGCCTTCGTCAGCAGCCCGGCCGATCTCTACCGGATCTCCGACCAGCTCCACTCGGCCATCGCCAGGCGCTTTGCCGCCGAGGGCATCGAGATCGCGTTTCCTCAAGTCGACCTGCATTTGCGGAGCGACAACGGCCTGGTCGACGCCATCCGCGAGGCCCGCGGCCCCGCCGGGGCTCCCCACCCCAGCTGGGCGGAGCCCCGCACGGAGGGCTGAACTGCCGGACGCAGCGCGTTCCGTGGCAGGGGAAGAGGCCGTGGCGTGCGCGGAGTCTGGGGACACGACGCCGCCGCGGGTTCGCTTCGTCAGGTGCGCGGGGCACCGAGCGGCCGTGGTGGGTGCCAGAGGAAACGCCAGGGCAAGTCGACGGCCCGTGAGATCCCAACCCTCGGGCCGACCTCGACATCGTCCGGGCGCGGGCGGTGGCCGCGGTCGACCAGGCGCACGCCGCCGGGCGAGAGGAGGTCCTGTCCGTCGTCGTCGAGGGAAATGGCGAGTGCCTGGCACACTTTCCCGGGCCCGTCGGTCCAGATCCGTTCGGGCCGCCCTCCCCGCCGCCGAGCGATCCGGTCGCGCCCGTCGGTGGGGAGGAGGGCCCGCACCAAGACGCCTTGGCCCGAGCCCGGAGGGCCCGTGCTGACGTTGGCGCACAGGGATCGGTGGATCCGGTAGACGTAGAGGTGCCCTCCGCGGAGGAAGAGGCTCTGGTTGCGCGCCGTGCGGCCTCCGTGCGCGTGGCAGGAAGGCTCTTCCTCGTGGTACGCCTCGGCCTCGATGATGGGCCCGCCGACGCCGTCCTTGAGAAGGACCAAGCCGAGGAGTTCCGGTGCGACGGCCACGGAGTGGCGCGCGAAGAAGGAGCGGCGCAGACGACGCACGGCCACCGGAGCCTCAGCGGGAGCGCTGCTTGCGCAGCTCCTTGCTGGCGCGCTCGAGGAAGGCGCGCTCTTCGCGCGTAAGCCCGTCCATGCCCACCCGAGACACCTTCGCGAGGACCTCGTCGAGGCGCTCGCGCAGTTCGGCGAGCCGCCGCGCCTCCAGCGCTTCGCGTCGGCGGCGCCGTCGCTCGCGCCAACGCCGGAAGGCGGAGGGGCGCGGTCCCTCGTCGGGCTCGGGGGAGAAGCCGGGCGACCAGGGAGAGGCGCTTCCCCCGAGGAGCTCGACCTCCTCGTAGAGGCCGTAGCGCAAGCGCGCGCGCTCCTGCAGGGCGCCGTAGACGACGAACAGGGCCACGCACCCGAGCAGGAAGCTCTGCGCCACGAAGACGGCGTAGACGGCGATGAGGGCGGCCGAGGCGTAGGCGGCGAAGATCGCCCATTGCAAGGATCGGCGGAAGCCGAGCCGCGGCCAGAGGGCCGCCTGGAACATGCGCCCGCCGTCGAGGGGAAAGGCGGGAAGCAGGTTGAGCAGCAGGAGCAGTCCGTTGAGGTAGACGAAGGTGTAGAGGAACCAGATCCCCAGCGCCGGACTGGAGGGGTAGGACCCGGGGAGGAGGGCCGCCAGGTCCCCGCCGAGCATGAGGTAGAGGGGGAGGGCGACCACGAGGAGCAGGGCGTTGACCGCGGGGCCCATCGCCGCGGTGAAGAACTTGGGCCACGGTCGGAAGGCTTCTCGGGTCAGCGCCAGCCCGCCAAGCGGCCAGAGGACGATTTCGTCGGCCTCGCCGCCCACGCGGCGCGCTGCCCAGCAGTGCCCCAGCTCGTGGAGGAAAATGCTCCCCCAAAGGCCGAGTTCGACGAGCAACCCCAGCTTGAGGTCGCTGCGGAAGGAGTAGAGGAGGTACGCGCCCAAAAGGAGCAAAGTCCAGTGCGCGTAGACGTCGATGCGCGCAATGCGCCCGACGCGCAGCTTGAACTGCAGGAGGCGATCCAGAGGACTCATCAAGCCGTCCGTCCCAGGCAGCGTACCCGCCGAACGGATCTTCCGGTAGACCGTCCGTGAACTCGCCCGAGGCCGTGGCCGGGCGCTGCGGCGGGCGGGCCGCACCGGCAACACGCTCCCCCAGCGGCCCTCGAACCAACGCGAACGGCCGCGCCCTTGGGGGCGCGGCCGCGAAGTGGGTCCGAGGGGTTCCGCCGCGAGGCGGAGCGCGCGTTCAGACCTTGGCGGTCTCGCTTTCGAGGGAGCCGCTGTACTTGAGGAAGCTCGCCAGATAGGTCTTCTGGCCCATGAAGGTGTAGCCGCGGGCCTTGCGCTCGGGGAAGTAGACGTCGACCTTGGTCTTTCCGCCGCGCTTGAGCCGCAGCAGGCCCATGCGGGTGACGTATCCCTCGGCTCCGTTCGCTCGGGTCCGAACCTTGGCTGCGAGCTTGAGCGGCTTGGAATCGAAGCGGGCTTTCATGGGTCTCCTAACGAGGCTGGAGGGAGAGGAGCGCTCGTGGGGTTAGGGAGCCGACCCCGCAGCGGTAGCCCGCCACGCAACCCCCCGAAGCTCTCACGACGCGGCTCAGCATACCCCAGGCCCCCCAAACGAATGTCATGGTTCCGTTAGCACCCAGGAACCGGCGAGGGGCCCTTGCGCATCGCCGAGCTTGGGGGGACTTGAGGGCAAGTCCTTCCAGTGTATTCCTTTCAGTGTATTCCTTTTGGCCGTTCGGGGTTCGCTCGGCGGCGGGTCCCTCGATCCGGGGAGGCTGGCTGGACCTTCGCCGGCCCGCGTCCGGGGCCTAGGCGGTGGAACGGGCCCAGGGACGACGAGGAGGGTCCGGTCGCCGGTGGATTCCTCCGGGCGTTGCGCTCGGCCCTCTGTGCTGCTTGGTCAGTGCTTGCGGATCTGGGGGGCCTGCATGGGCGGCGGGCCGTTCTTCTGCTTTAGGTTCATCTGCTTCATGCGCCCGGCCGCGCTCTCGAGCCACACGCGGAAGTCTCCGGCAGACTTGAGCTTCTTTACGTAATCGGAGGCGACTTCTTGGTCGAGGTCCTTGCAGATGACCACGGGGGCCTTGCTGATGACCTGGTCCGCCAGGGCGTCGTTGATCTCGAAGATCCTGCCCATGGCTTCCTTGACCTTGTCGGTGTCCTTCTTGATCCCGTGGAGCACCACGCAGAACCGAGGACCCCGATCCACGGGCTTGTGCTTGATCTTCAGCCCCTTCGTCTTGATTTTCCGCATGGGGACACCCCTCGATCTCCGCGGGTGGAGCAAACGGGTTGTAACTCGAAGCGCCGACGTTCGGCCGTGGTTGCCAGGCCGCAGATGCTACGTGCAATCTGGCTTTACGAAAGGCACGGTAGCACCCCTCCCCCCTTTCGTCCACCCGTAGACGAATTCGAACCCAATCCCGGGAAATGAAACGGATTGCGCCCATCGTCCCTCATCGTTTCGGATCGTGGCGTTGAGGGCGCGGAACCCCTTTGGCTCTGGGGCATTCCTTCCGCTTTGTTTGGCAAGGAAATTGATCTCCACCCTTCGCCCCTCGAGGCGAAGGGAGGGCCCATGGGACCGTCGCGTCGCTGGCTTGCGCTGCCGCTTGCCCTGCTCCTCGGCTGCGGCGGAGGGAACTCCGCTTCTTCGGGCGCGGCTTCCGCCGCGAGTCCCGCCTTCGTCGCCGGCGGCGCCTTCGTGGCCGACGGCGCGATGCGTTCTCCCCGGGCCCAGCACACGGCCACCCTTCTCGCCGACGGTCGCGTCCTCGTCGTGGGCGGCACCGACGGTGCGGGCGTTCTCGCCGACGCCGAACTCTACGACCCGCTCACCGGCACTTGGGACCTCGTCCGTGCCCTCCACGACGACCCCGCCCGCGGCCTGATGATGGATCCCCGCGGGCGTGTCCCCACCGCCCGCCAACTCCACAGCGCCACGCGCTTGCTCGACGGACGCGTCCTCATCGCGGGGGGCATTGGCATCGAGCGCGCCGACCCTCGCGGGATGCCCGTCCTCGAGACCCTCCGCTCGGCCTACGTCTTCGAGCCGGCCTCGAACACCTTTCGCCCCGTCGGTTCCTTGACGACTCCCCGGGCCTGGCACGAGGCGCTCCTGCTCTCCGACGGGCGGGTGCTCCTGGTGGGTGGCCTCGACGCGAGCCTGCGCGCGACGGCCACGGCAGAGGTCTTCGATCCGCGCAGCGAGACCTTCACGCCCCTCGCCCTCTCCGACGTGCGCGCTTGGGGCAGCGCCGTGGCGTTGGGCGGCGACGCGTTGGTGGTCGGCGGCGCCGACGTGGGCCAGGCCGCCGGCGGCGGCTGGACCGTGCAGCGCTTTCCGGCCACGAACGCCGAGCGCTTCGCAGGCGCCAGCGGTCGCTTCGGCCCCATCGCCGGCCCGGGCCAGGGCCGCGTCCTCGCCGCCGCGGCGCGGACCTCCTGGGGCGCCTTGGTCGTCGGCGGGCAGGTCCCCCAGGGGGAGCGACTCGCGGCCACCACCAGCACGCTCCGCTACGACCTCGCGCAGGGGAGCTTCGTTCCGGGGCCCTCCCTCGCTACGGCGCGCTTCGGCGCGGAGGCCGTGGTCGCCGGGGGCTCGGTCTTGGTCCTCGGCGGGCTCGACGCCGACGGCGCGCCCCTCGCGAGTTGCGAACTCTACGACCCCGCGCGGGACGCCTTCGTGCCCTTTGCCTCCTTGCTGAACCCTCGCAGCGACTTCGCCGCCGTCCGCTTGCGCGACGGGAGCGTTCTGGTCGTCGGAGGCTTCGGACCGGAGGGCGCGGCCCTGTCCGCGACCGAACGCCTTCGCTGAACCCTACGGACCGGCCAACTGGCGCCGCTCGGTCGCTCTCTCGTAGCATGCGGTGCATGACCTCCCTCCCCTCCGAGGACGAACTCGAGGCGCTTTGCGAGCTCACCGCGGCCGAACTCGAGGCCCTCGTCCCCGAGGAGCGCTTCGGCGGCTTCCATCGCCAGCTCCTCCCCAAGATCCTTCGTCGCCACGCCCCCTGGCGCGAAGCGCTCGAAGAGGCAGAGGAGGGCTCCCCGCCGCCCTCCCTCGAGGGGCTGGAAGGGGGCGTTCGGGGGGTGGCTCAGAGCCTTGCTCGCGAGCTGGCCAAGGCCTGCGGTTCTCCGTACTTCCGCCTCGCCAAGCAAGTCTTCCTCCGTCGGGAGGACGACGCGGCCTTCCGCTCCCTCTGGGAATTGCTCGAAAGCCAGCTGCCCGTCGCCCGTATCGTTCGTAGATACCGGCTCGACCCGGAGCACGAGCTGCCCGCCTTGCAGAGCCGGATTTGGGAGGCCATTGCCAAGTGGGACGGCCGCGACTTCAGGGCCTACTGCGCGCGGATCGTGCGCAACCACTGCCTCGACCGGGTCACGGCGCGAAGGCCGGCCCCCCTCGAGGAGGATCCCGGGGAGGGTTCCCGACCCGCGGCGCCTTCGGTGGCCCAGCGCGACGCCCTCGACTACGTGCTGTCGGTGATCGATGAACTCGAGGCGGCGGGACGCATTGGTGCCCTGGACGGTGTCCTGATGAGCTTGGTGGGTCAGGGACGCTCGGTGGCGGACATCGTCCACGGACTGCGGTCCTCGGACGTTCCGCACCGCTTCCAGCGCGTTTGCGAACGCGTGGGCAGCCCGCTGGAGAGCGAGGACGCCCTCGCCCTGCGGCTGCTCCTCGACGGCCTCACCCCGACCGAGGCCGCGACCGTCAGCGGTCGCGACGAAGCGGTGCTCGCCGAACTCGCCGAATTGCTCGGCGCGCCGCTCGGCACCGAGGCCTGGGCCCTCGCCCGCGCCTTCGCCCGCCCCGGACTGCGCGTTCGCGACCTCGAGCGGGCCCAGCGCCTGACCACCAACGCCATCAACTTGTGCCTCAACCGCGTACGCCTCAAGGTCTGGATGGGCCTCGTGGATCGGGCCTACGAGACGCTCCGCCGTCGCGGCGTCATCGACGAGTTCGAGCTGGCCGTCGTTGCCGAGCGCTGCGCCCACGCCCCTCCCGCGGGCTGCCGCATGTACAAAGACCTCACTTGCAAGCGCGGCCTCGCGCCCGTCGAGGTCGCGCGCCGGAGCGGCCTGGACCTCGACGCTCGGCGCGCGGAGGGCGTCATGCAGGGCCTGCGCGCCAAGCTGCTCGAGCAGGGCCTCGGTCCGGGCTTTCCAGACTACAACGCCTGCCTCGTCGAGCGCAAGCCCCTGCGCCGGGGGAGGACTCGCTCGTGAACGCGGGAGCCGCGTCGCCTTCGGGGAGCGCCGGGTCCGTGGGGGTCTTCCCTCCCCCGCGTTCGAATCGCCCTGCGCAGCAGCGCGCGGAGGCGAGGCCCGCGGCGCCTCCCGCGCACCCAAGAACTTCGTCCCTCCCTGCCGAGGAGCCGTCCCATGCCCGAAGCCCCTCCGCCCCCCGGCCAGCCGACCCGGGCTTCTGCGCCCGCAGACCCCGCCTTCGGGACCCTCGTCGCGCGCGCGCTCGCTGAGCGGGCGCGATCGACGACCGACGGCGCGCGGCGGGCTGCGCTCGACGAGCTCACTCCCCAGAGCATCTGCCTCCTCGCGGCCGGGCTCTTCGGCCCGGCCGAGCGTCGGGAGCTGAGCGCTTCCTTGATCCGCTTGCCGTGGGCCCTGGGGCGGGTGAGCGCCTTGGTGCGCGCGGCCCGTGCCCATCGGGCCCACCCGCTGGCGGTGCGTCTGCTCGCGGCCGCGCGGAGTGGCTCTTTCGATCCCTGGGGCATCGCAGCCGATGCTTTGCGGGAGGCCCAGGTCACGGTTCCCGGAGGCGAGGACGACGGGTCGCTGGCTCGCGCGGCCCGGCTCCTGAGCGAGGGCAGGCGACGAGAAGCCTGCGAGGTCCTCGCCCCCTTCGCGGACTCGGCGGCGGAAGGCTCGCTGCTGCTGGCCGTGCACCGGGCGGCCGCCTCGCAAGACGCCGAGGTTGCCCTCGCCCACCTCCTCGAGGGCGTGCCGGACGGGGTCGACGCCGCGCCGGACGAGCCAGGCTGAACTCCTCGGTGCGGTTCCCGCGCCGAGTGGCGTCCGGGTGCGGGCCGTCCCCCCGGAGCGATCCCTTGCGCACCTGCCGCGCCGCGGGGAGGGTGGAGCGGGGCAGGGCGCGCGCCCCGCGGAGGACTTCGTGGACGACGAACGCACCGAGGTGGCGGTCGTGGGGGCGGGGCCCCTGGGGCGCGAGCTCGTCGCCGCCCTTGGCGCGGGCCGCTACCGCGTGGTCGCCGTGTTCGACGACGAGGCCCTTTGCTGGACTCGGGCCGTGTTGGGCGTGCCCGTGCGCCCGCTCTCCGCGGCGGAGGAAGGGCCGGGACCATGCGTGCTCGCCGTGGAAGACAACCGCGAACGGCGGCGGCTCGCCGAGGGCCTCGAGGTGGAGTGGCTCTCGCTCGTGCACCCCTTCTCCTGGGTTGCCCCCACCGCCAGCCTGGGGCCGGGCGCGATCGTGTGCGCGGGGGCGGTGGTTCAACCCGACGCGGTGCTCGGCCCCCACGCGGTGGTGGGCGCGGGGGCGTTGGTGGGGGTGGACGCGCGATTGGAGGCCTTCGCGCGCCTGGGTCCCGGTGTCCGGCTGGCCTACGGCTGCTGGCTGGGGGAGGGCGCCTTGGTGGGCGCGGGCGCCGTCCTTTCCCCGCACCTCCGGATGGGCGCGTGGAGCGTCGTCGGCGAGGGCGCGGTCGTCTGCGCCGACCTCGCCGACGAGGCGGTCGCCGACGGCCGCGCCCTTGCTGCGAACGAGACTCCGGAGCGCGCTCCTCGCGTGGAGAATGCTGCCCCGCCCGCGGAGGACGCTGCCCCGCCCGCAGGAGAGCCCTGACGCGCCGCGACGATCCCGTCCCCGGCCGGCGGCCGTCCGCGCGCGGAGGCGGGGCGCGGATCTGCGCCCCGCGCCTGCGAGGGCGCGCGGCGCACCGCTCCGCGCGCTCAGCCTTCGTAGTATTCGTCGGTGATGGCAAGGCCTTCGTCGACGATGGCGAAGGCTTCGAGGAGCTGCTCCTCGGTGATGCACAGGGGGGGGTTGCACATGAAGCTCCCCCAGCGAATGAAGGTGAACAGGCCCCGCTCGCGGAAGAAGGCGCCCAGGCGGGTCATGGCCTCGCTCTTTCCGTTGTAGGGGGCCATGGGTTCGCCGGACGCGTTCTTCTGCACGTCGATCATGCCGAAGAGGCCGACGTTGCGTCCCTCCTTGACCGAGGGGTGCTTTTCGGTCAGCCGGTCCATCTCCGCGCGCATGACCTTGCCCAGGCGGGCCGCGTTCTCCACCAAGCCCTCTTCGAGGAGCACGTCGATGTTCGCCTCGGCGACGGCCAGCATCAGCGCGTGGGCGTTGTAGGTGAGGCCGCCCCAGAAGACGTGGTCCTGGAAGTGCTGGGCAATGGGGTCGCTGAGGCCCATGGCTCCCAGGGGAGCGTAGGAACTGGTGAGCCCCTTGGCCATGGTGACGATGTCGGGAACGATTCCGCCGTGCTCGAAGGCGAACAGCTTGCCGGTTCGCCCCCAGCCGCACATCACCTCGTCGCACACGAGCAGGATCCCGTGGCGAGAGAGGAGCTCGCGCAGCCCTGCCAGGTAGCCCTCGGGGGGCGGCAGGATGCCGTTGGTCCCTGTGACCGTCTCGATGAACATGGCCGCGATGGTCTCGGGCCCCTCGTACATGATGACTTCTTCGAGGTATTCGAGGTTGTTCTCGGTGATCTCCTTGTCGTCGGCGCCGAAGCTGAAGCGGTAGGGGCGCGGATCCATGACCCGGATGAACCCCGGCGCACCCGGCTCGTTGGCCCAGCGCCGCGGATCCCCCGTGAGTTGCATGCAGGCGTGCGTTGCGCCGTGGTAGCTGCGGTAGCGGCTGAGGATCTTGTGGCGGCCGGTGTAGAGGCGCGCGGCCTTGATGGCGTTCTCGTTGGCCTCGGCCCCGCCGAGGGTGAAGAAGAAGGTGTTGATGTCGCCCGGGACCAAATCGGCGAGCTTTTTGGCGAGCCGCGCCCGGACTTCGGTGGCGCTGCCTGGGAAGGTGTAAATGAGGCCGCTGTCGAGTTGACGCTTGATCGCCTCGATCACCCGCGGATGGCTGTGGCCGATGTTCACCGACATGAGCTGGCTGTTGAAGTCGATGATCCGCTCGCCCGAGGGGGTGTAGAGGAAGATTCCTTCGGCCCGTGCAATGGGGAGGGGGTCCACCGCCCCGGTGGCGGACCAGCTGAACAGGGTGTGCCGTTTGCAGAGGTCGATCATCTCCTGGGTGTCCACGGGCCGCCTCCTAGTGCTTGGTGGTGTGGGAGAGGCCGCGCTCTTCGCGCGTCCCCGGAACCACGTTGTCGAGCAAGAGCGCCAGCAAGGCGGCGATGGCCATGCCCGTCTTGCCCAGGGTGTTGAGGATGTTCTGCAGCGTGAAGAGGAATTCTTCGAGGGCGCCGTGCGGTTCGGGCGGAGGGGGCGGGACCGCCGAGACCGCGGCGAGCGCGGCGTCGAGGGCTTCGGCCCGCGCGGGGTCGGTCCCCTTGGCGGTCGCGACCACCTCGCGCAGCCGGGCGTGCACGGCCTTGGCTTCCCCCACGGTGGCTTGCGGCGCGAGGCCGAGGACGGAGAGGGCCGTGGCGTCGGCGTGGACGGGGTCTCCGTCGCCCAGCGGCCGGGCCTTGGCGGTCTGCACCGGCTCCACGAGGACGAGCGGGTGCTGCTTGAAGTACTGCGGCACCGAGAGGCCCATGAAGAAGGCGAAACCGAGGATGAACAGGTTTCGCGAGCTGTTGAGGTCGACGAGTTGCAGGTTGGAGAGCCCGACCGCGGCGATCATGCCGAAGAGAGCGCAGTACATGCCGCCCACGATGGGCTGCGGGATGGTGGTGAACAGGGCGCCGAATTTTCCCACCGCGCCGAGGAGGAGCATGATCAGTGCGCCGGCCTGCACTACACGGCGGCTGCCGACCCGCGTCAGGCCGATGGCGCCGATGTTCTCGCTGTAGGAGGTGGTTCCGTTGCCCGTCCCGAACGCGCCGGCGACCAGGCAGCCAAGCCCTTCGAAGGCAATCCCGCGGTTCACCGTGCGGGCGTCCGGCGGCGGAGCGCCGGCCAGGCGTGCGCAGGCGAAGTAGTCGCCGATGGACTCGACCACCGAGGCGAGGTAGCCGGCGAGCATGCCGACGAAGGCGGCGGCACCGAACTGCGGCCAGCCCCACTGGAAGGGGGTGGGGATCCGCACCCACGGCGCGTTGCGAATGTTCTGCGTGGAGACGTGGGCCGGGTGCCCCTCGGGGAAGATGCCGAGGAGGGTGCAGAGGACCGCCACCAGCCAGGCGCCGAGGAGGGCGAGCAGGATGGGGTAGAGCTCGAAGGCGCGATGCTTGCGCCGCAGGACCTGCGAGAAGAGGACGATCAGGACGATGGTCAAGCCCCCGGTGGGCCAGTGCGTCCCCGCGATGGGCGCCCCGAACTCGAAGAGGGCGAGTCCGATCAACGCGATGGTGGGGGCGATGGTTACCGGGCCGACGAAGCGCAGGACCCACCCGGCGAGGCGGGTGACCCCGAGGGCGATTTCGACCAAGGAGCCGAGGATGATCGCCCCCTGCACGTGCTGCATGCGGACTTGCCAGCCCTGGTCCGCAAGCGAGGCCATGCCGCAGATCGCGAAGGTGGGGCCGAGGAAGGAAAAGGTCCCGCCCTGGACGATGGGCAGGCGGTTTCCCCAGGTGGTCTGCAGGAGCGTCGTAATTCCCGAAACGAAGAACATCGTCGCCATGAGCTTGGCGAGGTCGACGCCGCCTTCGTGGGTGCGCGGGTCGATGCCGAAGGCCGGCGCGAGGAGGAGGGGAATTGCCACCGTGGAGCCGAACATCGTCAGGTAGTGCTGGAAGCCCAGGGCGAGGGTTTCGCCGGGCGGGGGGATGTCGTCGATGCCGTAGATGAGTTCCGGCCCCTTCTTCGCGTCGGACGTGCCGTGGACCCGCGTGCCGACGGGGTGTTCCGCCGTCGGCGGGTCCGGCGGTGCGGGACCAGCGGGCCCCGACTCCGGTGCGGCCTCCTGGGGGGCGGGCGCGTCTCCGCCCGCGGTCTCCTCGCTCATGCGCCCCTCCCTGCGGTCCCTGCGGCTCTTTGCGGGGCTCCGAACAGACCACATTCCTGGCACCGAGGGAAGGACTTCCTGGGGCCGCCCCGGCGGGCGAGCCGGTGCAACCACACGCGGCATCCCTTAGGATCCGGTCCGCTCCCCGGGGGCAGGAGGTGCAGATGTCTACGTTGTTGATCAAGAACGGCCGCATCGTCACGGCCACCGACGACTACTACGCCGACCTTCTCGTCGACGGCGAGACCGTGGCCATGATCGGCAAGGCCCTCTCGGTCCAGGCGGATGAAGTCATCGACGCCACGGACCGCTTGGTCGTTCCCGGAGGCATCGATGCCCACACCCATCTGGACATGCCCTTCGGCGGCACGGTCAGCGCCGATGACTTCGAGACCGGTACCAAGGCGGCCGCCTTCGGCGGAACGACCACGATCATCGACTTCGCCATCCAGACCAAGGGCGAGTCCTGCTTCAAGGGCTTGGACACCTGGCACCAGAAGGCGGAGGGCAAGGCGACCATCGACTACGGTTTCCACATGATCATCACCGACATGCCCGTGGAGCGGCTGCCGGAGATGAGCAAGCTCGCCGACGAAGGAGTGACCTCCTACAAGCTGTTCATGGCCTACCCCGGCGTGCTCTACGTCGACGACGGCACCCTCTACCGCGCCTTCCGCCAAGCGGGACAGGACGGCACGCGCATCTGCATGCACGCAGAGAACGGGATCGTCATCGACGAGATCATTCGCGAGGCCGCCGCCGACGGGAAGCTCGAGCCGCGCTACCACGCGCTCACTCGCCCCACCCGCATGGAAGCCGAGGGGGTGCATCGCGCGGTGGCCATCGCCGAGGTGGCCGAGGTCCCCCTCTACATCGTGCACCTCAGCAGCGCGGACGCGCTCAAGGAAGTCAAGCGCGCGCGCATGCGCGGGGTCGACGTCACCGCAGAGACCTGCCCCCAGTACTTGTTCCTCGATCAGAGCTACTACTTCAAGGAAGGCTTCGAGGGGGCGAAGTGGGTCATGACTCCCGCCCTGCGCGAAAAGTGGAATCAGGACGTGCTCTGGAAGGGGCTCGAGTTCGGGCACCTGTGCAACGTGGCCACCGACCACTGTCCCTTCTGCATGAAGGAGCAGAAGGAGCTCGGTCTGGGCGACTTCCGCAAGATCCCCAACGGCGCGCCCGGCGTGGAGAACCGGCTCAGCCTCATGTACCACGGTTGCGTCGTCGAGCAGCGCATGTCCCTGAACCGCTGGGTCGAGCTGACCTCGACCGCCGCCGCCAAGACCTTCGGCATGTTCCCCAAGAAGGGGACCATCGCCGTGGGCAGCGACGCCGACATCGTGATCTTCAACCCCAACCGCCGCGAGACCATCAGCGTGGACAACCCCTTCACCCACCACATGAACGTGGACTACTCGGCGTACGAGGGCTTCGAGGTCCAGGGGTGGAGCGAGGTCGTCCTTTCTCGCGGGCGCGTCGTTTGCCGGGACGGAAAACTGGAGACCGAGGGCGGCGGACAGTTCGTTCGCCGCGCCCGCGTCGGCGAGCTCCTGCGTTGACGAGCGCAGGTCGACCGCTGCGCCGCCCGCCGCGGAACCGGAGGGCGGCGCGCGGCGGCGGCGTTCTGCCGCCGGACGGGCGCCGCTCGCGTGGCGGAGGCCGTCAGCGCGTCAGGGCGTCGTAGGTCTCGGGGCGGCGGTCCCGATAGAACTGCCAGGTGTTGCGCACTTCATCGATCATGTCGAGGTCGAGGTCGGCGACGACCAAGGCGTCGTCGTCCTCGTTGGCCTCGGCGATGATCTGTCCGCGAGGGTCGCAGAAGTAGCTCGTCCCGTAGAACTTGCCGATGCTCCACGGCGGCTCGGTGCCGACCCGGTTGATGGCGCCCACGAAGTAGCCGTTGGCCACGGCGTGGGCCGGTTGCTCGAGTTTCCATAGGTATTGGCTGAGGCCGGCCACGGTGGCGCTGGGGTTGAACACGATCTCTGCCCCGTTGAGGCCCAGGCAGCGCGCCCCCTCGGGGAAGTGGCGGTCGTAGCAGATGTAGACCCCGACCTTCGCGTAGCGGGTCTGGAAGACCGGGTAGCCGCCGTCGCCGGGCTTGAAGAAGAACTTCTCCCAGAAGCCGGCCACTTGCGGAATGTGCTGCTTGCGGTACTTGCCCAGGTAGCTCCCGTCTGCGTCGAGGACCGCAGCGGTGTTGTAGTAGACGCCGCGCATGGCCTTCTCGTAGATGGGCACCACGATGACCATTTCGTAGCGGCGGGCGTATTCGCTCAGGCGCTCGCAGGTCGGTCCGGGGACCTCTTCGGCGGCCGCGTACCAGCGCGCGTCCTGGCTGGGGCAGAAGTAGGGGCCGTTGAAGATCTCTTGCAGGCAGAGGATCTGAACCCCCTGCTCGCCGGCTCTTTCGATCCAGGGCAGATGCTTTTGGAACATGGCCTCCTGGATCTCGGCGACGGGCTTGCTCTCGTCGTTCAGGGGGTTCGCGAGTTGAATCAGGCCGCACTTGACGGTGGTCATGATCGCTCCTGGTGGACGGGCCTAGTTGACGGTGTCGGTGACGAGCTTCTCGGACTGCTCCACGAACTCGTCGCCCTTCCAATCGGTGTCGCGTTCGAGGGCCTTCTTGACCTTGGCCTCCACCTGTCGCCGGTGCAGGTCCGCGTGGGTCGTGAAGTACTCGAGGCTCTTGCCACGGAACTCCTCGATGGTCGAGAAACCGTGCTCGTCCATGAAGGCGCTCAGCTCGGCGATCATGTCCTTGACCATCTTGTAGCCGTAGAGCATGACCCCGGTGCAGACTTGCACCGTGTGCGCTCCGAGCAGCAGGAACTGCGCGGCGTCCTTGCCGGTCTCGATGCCTCCGATGCCGCTGAGGGTCTTGTCGGGGAAGGCGCGGGCGAGCTGCATGCACTGGCGGAGGGCAATGGGGCGCACGGCCTTGCACGAGTAGCCGCCGGGCGTGGTGTAGCCCTCGACCGTGGGCAGGGGGCGGAGCGTCTTGAGGTCCACCCCCATGACGCTGAGAATGGTGTTGATGGCCGAGACGCCCTGGCAACCGGCTTCGAAGGCGGCCCGTGCGGGTTCGGTGATGTCGGTGACGTTGGGGGTCATCTTGGCCCACACCGGAACCTTCGCGACCTCCATCACCCAGCCGCACACCTCGCGCACCAGGTCCGGGTGCTGGCCCATGGCCATGCCCATTTTGCGTTCGGGGAGGCCGTGCGGACAGGAGAGGTTGAGTTCGAAGGCGTCGACGCCCGCCTCCTGGCAGCGTTCGGTGATTTCTTGCCAGGCCTCCTTGCGGGGCTCCTCCATGATGGAGGCGATGAGCACCTTGTCGGGGTAGTCGTCCTTCACCCGCTTGAAGTCGTCGAGCCAGTCGCTGAAGGGGCGGTCCGAGATGAGTTCGATGTTCTCGAAGCCGAAGATGTTCTTCTTGGAGGTGTCGTCGTTGTCCACGCGCAGGCGTGCGTAGCGCGGAGCGACGTTGTGGACCTTTTCGCACTCGAGGGCCACCGTCTTGCACACCACTCCGCCCCAACCCTGGTCGTAGGCGCGGGCCATCGTGTTGTAGTTGGAGCCCGGCGGTCCCGAGCCGATCACGAAGGGGTTGTCGAACTCGAGACCGTCGACGGTCACGCTCAAGTCGGCCATGGCAGCACCTCGGTTCGCCGCGCGGCGGTGGCCCTTGCGGTCGACCCGTCGCAGGAGTCCCGACGGCGGGTTGCGCCGTTCCGAGCGAGGGCTGGGAGCGACGCGAGGGGGGGCCGTCGGAGCTGCCTCGACGGGCCGTGGGGCCTCGTCGCGGGCGCTTGGGGAAGCACGCATTCTCCCGCCGGGCGGCCGCGCTGCAAGGACTTCCCGCGATCTTTACGCGCCGCGTACCTGCCGACCTGCCCAGGAAGCGGGTGGGGGACGAGGTCGGGCTCGGCGCAGCGTGGGGCGGGAGTTTTGGGTCGACGAGCGCGAGGGGAGCGGGCGCCGGGTCCGGCGTGGGGGTTCGAGGCCCAGGCGGCCCGCGTCGGTCAACTTACGGGCATGCGCCAGCCGCGAGGGTCTGGGAGCGCTCCGGTCTGGGTGCCCACGAGGAGCCGGTAGAGTTCTTCGGTGCGGGGTCCGGGCGCGTGGGGCAGGCGCCACTCCTGCTCTCCGTGCCGGACGGAGGCCACGGGGGTGATGACCGCCGCCGTGCCCGTGCAGCCCATCTCCTCGAAGTCCGCCACTTCGTCGATGGCGACGCGGCGGCGCTCCACCCGCAGGCCGAGCTCTTCCTCGGCGAGCACCAACAGCGAGGCGAGTGTGATCGAGGGGAGGATGGAGGGCGAGCGGGGGGTGAGGAGGGTGCCTCCGGCGACGCCGTAGACGTTGGCCGAACCGGCTTCGTCGAGGTAGCGATGCTCGATGGCGTCGAGGTAGAGCACTTCGTCGTAGCCTTGCTCCTTGGCGCGTTTCGCGAGCAAGAGGCCTCCGGCGTAGTTGCCCCCCGCCTTGTAGGCGCCCAGCCCGCGGGGGGCGACGCGGTCTTCGTCGCTGACCAGAAGGCGGATTCCCCGCAGCCCATCGGCGAAGTAGGGCCCCACCGGGGAGCAGAAGACTCGGAACACGGCGCGCGGCGCTGGACGAAGCCCGAGGTTGTCGCCCACCCCGAGCAGCACGGGCCGAACGTAGAGGGAGGCGCCCGACCCGTGCGCGGGGAGGTGGTCGCGGTTCGCCCGGACGCAGGCCCGGACTCCTGCGAAGAACAGCTCTTCCGGAGGCGGCGGGAGCAAGAGACGCTCGGCGCTGCGCGCCATGCGCCGCGCGTTCTCTTCGGGTCGAAAGAGGAGGGGCGTTCCGTCCGGAGCGGCGTAGGCCTTGAGTCCCTCGAAGCACTGCTGTCCGTAGTGGAGGCAGGTCGCCCCCTCCTCGATGCTCAGGCGAGGATCGGAGAGAAGCCTTCCCTCGCTCCAAGAACCGTCCCACTCCGCTTGGAAGCGCCAAGGGGTAGGCCGGTAGGCGAAGCCAGTGGGGGCTGCGTAGCTCATGGAAGTACTCTACCGCGCACCCTCGTCGCGGGGATCGCCCTCGGCTCCCGCGGTCCGTGTGGCCGTGCCCGCCAGGGAAAGGGCAAGGGCCACGTCGCTTGGGGTGGGGCGCGTCCTCCCGTATAGGTAGAGGCATGGGATGGTTCACCGACGCGCGCACCTTCGGGAAGAGCCTGGCGCGGCTCCTTGGCCTCTCCCGCCCTGCCCTGCGCGGCTTGGCCCGGTCCGGCTACTTTCGACCCGACCTCGAGGACTGCGGGCGCGAACGCATCTTGCTCCTCGCCCCCGGCTGGCTGGGCGATGTGTTCTGGGCGAGCCAGGTGGCGCGGCCGCTCGCCGAGCGTTTTGGCGGCGGGGCTCTGTGGGTCGCCACCAGCCCGCGCGCGCGAGGGCTCTGGCGCGGGGTGGTCGCCGACGAGCGGGTCATCGAGGCCCCGGGCCTGGTGAGCGACCGACTCCGGGAGGGCGCGAACTGGCGGAGCCTGTGGTCCGAAGCAGCCCGCCTGCGTGCCGAAGGTTTCGACCTGGTTCTGGACCTGTGCTCGAATCCCTTCTCGGCGCTGGTGGCCTTCGCGGCCCGCCCGGCCCGCAGCGTCGGCCTCGCCCTGCACGAACTGGCCGAACTCTACTCCGTCGCGCAGCCGCCACCGGCGCGCGGAAGCCACCTGGCGCTGCGTCCGTGGCACGTGGCCGCGCCCTTGCTCGAGACCGCGCCGCCCGAGGCGCCTCCGGAGCCGCGCCCGCTTCCGCTGCCCGGGAGCGTTGCCGGCCGCTGGGCCGCCCTCGAAGCCTTGGGGCTCGAGCCCCGGGCGGCCTTGGCGGTGCTCGCGCCGGGGGCGGGGTGGGCCGGCAAGCGCTGGCCGGCGGCCCGCTTCGCTCGCCTGGCCGAGGCCCTCGAGGAGCGGCAGTTCGAGGTCGCGGCCGTGGGCAGCGCCGACGAAGAAGCGCTCTGTGCGCAGGTGGTCGCCGGAACCCGCCGCGGTCGCGCGATCGCGGGGGCCGATCTCGGGGGCATCGCCGTGCTCCTCGCCTCGGCACGGCTGGTGGTCTGCAACGACTCCGGGCTGAGCCACCTGGCGGCCGCCGCGGGGACGCCGACCGTGGCCCTGTTCAACAGCACCAACCCCGCCCTCTGCGCACCCATCGGCCCTCGGGTGAGCGTATTGCGCAGCGGGTGTCCTCATCGCCCCGAAGGAGTGCTGCACCACTGCCACGGGGTTCCCGCCTACCCGTGCCCGGAGACTTGCTGGGAAGACACCACCGTCGAGCGGGTCCTGGCCGCGGCGCGGCGCCTCATCCTCGGCTGAAGCGCGCGCTCCCCTCCGGGCGGGGGGGCGGATCCTTGGGGTCTCGGGAGCGCTCGGCCGGGATGACCCGAGGCCCAGCAACCCACGGGGCTGGACCTTCGGCCGGCGCGAGCGGGGCTCTGGCCCAAGGCCTGCTAGGGAGGGTCGCTTCCGCTCAGGAGCGCGCGCGCGCGTTCGGGCGTAGGGAAGAGAACAGCCAGCGCGACGACGAGCCCGAGCGAGTAGAGGGCGTTGACCCACAGCAGCGGAGCGTCGCGCAGTCCGCCCTGCAGACTTCCCAGGAGCAGGACGACCAGGCCGAAGAGCGCCGTACCCTCGCATAGGGCCAGCGGAAGGAGGACCGCGGTGCGGTAGAGGCGGAGCCCTTCGGCTCCGCGGCGCGCGCGCGGGTCGAGGGCGCGAAGGCGCTGCGCGAAGGCGCGATGCAGTACGCCGGCGGCCAACCACGCGCTCGGCGCCAACAAGCCCGCCGCGGCGGTCAGTTGGATCAACAGGGGGCCCGAGTCGCCTGCGGGCTGAGCGGGCGCGCCCCGCTGCGAGAGCACGACCACGAGGCCGAAGAAGGACAGCACGCCGAACAGCAGGCCCGCGGCACCGACCTGCAGGCCGCGCAGGGCGTGCGCGAGTTCCCGCTCCTCCGCGTCGCTGGCTGCCGACGCTCGTCCGTTCGAGGCTTCGCCCACGAGGCACCTCCTCCCTCGCTCCAGGCTACCCCAGGGCTCCGTCGGACGCCTGGGGACTTCCCCAGCGGCTTGCGCCCCGGCGCCAGGCGGAAGAGCGAGCGGGCGGGTCGAAGAGCCACGGCGCGTACCGAAGGGCCATCACTGCGCTCGACGCCCGTCGGGAGGCCCGACGCAAGGTTGAATGCAAGGGGGCCTACGTTGGGGAAGGGAGGCTCGACCTCCTTGTGGGCGGTCGCTGGATCGTCGAACTCGAGGCCGTGCGCTAGGTCCTACCGCTCCACAAAGCGACCGTCGTCTCCTCTCGGAAGGCCACGGGCAAGAACCTCGCTCTGCTGATCCATTTCAACGTTCCCGGGCCAAAGGACGGCGTGCAACGCGTCGTCCTCTCTTGATTCTTGGCGTCCTTGGCGTCCTAGGCAGTTGAATTCCGATACGTGTCGATCCGCGGTGCGACGGGCGGCGGTCCGCCTTGAGGCGGACCCCAGGCCACCCTTCCTTCGACGGTGCCGGCGGTCGGTGCTCTCGTCCGCGACGGGCAACGCGATCGGCGCGCTGCGGGCCCTCCCGAGCTCCCTCTGCGCGCGCGGACCGGGCGGCGAAGCCCGGAGGGGCTCGCCCGCCCGGCCCGGCCCGTGTCCGTCCGGCCCCGCCGAGGCGCAACGGTCCGACCTGGCGGTGCCTCGCGCCGGCTGCCGCGCTGGCGACCTCGGGGCAGTCATCGGCTTCGAGTTCCTCCCCTGCGCCCTGCTGAGAGGTCATCCGGTTCGGGCAGAAGACGCAGCGCCGGCTGCACGGGGCGAAGAAGATCGTCCCCGAGCCCCTGGTCCTGCGCAGGCAGGTTTCCTTCCCGAAGAGCGCGAAGGCGGCCGAGGCCTGCGCGCGGCGGCCCGTGCGGAAGGTCTTGCGCCGGTCGGCGAGGCGGCGGCTCCGAGGAATCCGCGGGCGGGTTGTCGGAGGAGCGCGGCATGCTCGGGGCCCGGTGCAGGCGGCGACTCCGCGCTACGCGCCGCGACCCGAGGCGGGAGAGGGAGGCCCGGCAAGGGCTGCGCGGGCCGCCGGACACCTCGCCTGCTGCGCAGGGGCGCCACCTCGGTTCGCCGGGTAGGATCCTCCGCCTCGACGGGAGGACGCGCGTGGAGCTCGAGGTGGAGGGCGAAGAGCCCGCGGGTCGTCTCCTCCTGCGTCCCCGCGGTGCTTGGGACGGAGCCGACGGGGCGTTCGCGAGGGACTGGCGCGCCGCCTGCGCCCGGGCGCCGCACGAAGTCGAAGTGGACTGCGGCACCTTGGAACTCCAGGGCGGCGTGGCCCTGGCGCGCTTCGTCGACCTCGTACGCGAACTCGCCGGTCGGGGCGCGCGCCGGGTCGTGCTCCGGGACGCTCCGCAAATGCTCGCGCACACCCTCTACAAGGCGGGCCTCCTGCGCGGGGGAGAGATCCTCCTGGCCGGGGGCGCCGAGCCCGACCAGCCCTACGCCGGCTGACCTCCGGGCGCCGAGGCCGCCGGCGTGCGCTGCGGAGCGCCACGTCCGCAAGGTCCGCGGCCGCACCGCTCGCTGCAGGCCGCGCGATCCGAACTCTCCCTCCGGTACGCACGCTCGACGCAACGGTCGTCCGGAGGCGGCGAGCGGACTTCGTCCAGGCGGGGCGCACCCCTCCGAGAACCGGCGCAGGGCCGGCAGGACGTCAGGGTCCTTCGGGCTCGCGCACGACGTTGGCGCCGGGGGCGACTTCGTGCACGCTGCGGCGCCCCTAGGGCCAGCGCACCTCCAGCGAGAACGGACCCCTTCGCTGCCCCAGGCCGAAGTGGAGCACCGGTTCCGATTGGCAGCCGGTGCCTTCTCCCAGTCGTACCGCCTCGAGGAGCGGCGGGGCGCCAGGGCTGCGCAGGATCGCCGTCGCGCCCACGCCCCAGGCGTCGCCGCGCGTGCCACGCAGCCGAACCCGCAGGCTGCGGGGGTTCGTCCCCTCCGCGCCCCGGTTCATGAGCAGGCGCAGTCGTCCTCCCGCCGAGACGGCGAGGTCGAGGTCGCCGTCGCCGTCGAGGTCGCCCGCCGCCGCTCCCCAGCCATCGTAGAGGCGCGCGCTGGCCACCCAGGTCACGTCCTCGAAGCGCAGAGTTCCCGTCTCGCAGAGCAGGTTGCGCCAGAGGCTGCTGGGCCGTCCGGGGTAGGTGCTGGTCAAGAACAGGTCGAGGTCTCCGTCGTCGTCGGCGTCGAAGAGGGTCGGGTTCGCGTGGGTTTCCTCGAAGGCGATTCCCGCCCGTCCGGATGCACGGCGAAAGCGACCGTCTGCTTGCTGCAGGTAGACGGCCGTGGTGTCGCTGAATTCGATGAAGCGTGGGTGCGCCAGGCGCGCCACGACCAAGTCGAGGTCTCCGTCTCGGTCCAGGTCCCCCCAGGCCGCCCCGATGCCGTGGCCGTACGCGCCGCGGGTTGCACGCCCCGCCACGCCGCGCTCGCGCCCCTCCTCGCGCAGCTTCCCCGACCCCTCGTTGATCCACAGCAGGTCCCGCTGCAGGCGATAGGTCGGCACGAACAGGTCGAGGTCGCCGTCGCCGTCGACGTCGGCCATGCTCGCGCCACGCGCGCAGAGCGCCGCGGCGCTGCCGAGGCGCGTCGAGGCGTCGCGAAAGCCGCCGCGACCGTCGCCGAAGTAGAGCCGGTCCCGCGTTCCGCGACCGAGGGGCGGGCCCGGGCGCTCGTAGTTGGCGACGTAGAGGTCGAGGGCTCCGTCGCCGTTCAGGTCGCCGAGGGCCGCGGCCTGGCTGGGGAGCGCGTCGCGCGCGCCGCCCGCGCCGGCGACGTCGCGGAAGCGACCGCCTCCTTGGTTGAGGTAGAGTCGGTCCCCCGCTCGTCCGCCGCCGAAGGCGAAGAGATCGAGGTCACCGTCTCGGTCCACGTCGCCGAGCACACCGCCCTGGCTGCCAGGTCGCAGGCCGGAGTCTTCGTCGAGGCGAAAGCGTCCTCCCCCGTCGTTGCGCAGCAGACGCGAGCCGTCGGTCACGATGTCGAGGTCGCCGTCGTCGTCGACGTCGCCGAGGGCCACGCGCCGTGCGCGGACGCCTCCGGGCAAAGGCTCCGCGCGAAAGCGCGGCGCCTCTTCGACGCCGAGCACTTCGCGGCCCAGGCGCGCGCGCAGGTCCGCGCGGGAGGGTTGCGGGGCGCCGTTGCGCAGGCGCGCGTCGAGTTCGGCGATGCGCCGGTCCGCGGCGTCGTTTTCGCTCCGGGCGGCGACGGAGCGGACCAGCGCGTCGCGCCAACCGCGCCGCGCGGCCGCGGCCGCCGGCGGGTCGGGAGCCTCGGGCGGGAGGCCCGTTCGCGCGCGCGCGAGGGCGTCGGCGAAGGCGCGCGCCGCCACGCGGTGCAAGCGGGCCCGTACTCGGGTGGCCCAGAGCGGCGACGCCGAGGAGACGGCGGCAACGCCCCGGGACACTGCGTCGGCGACGCGCTCGGGCCGCTCCAGGGCGCGCCAGGTCTCCGCCAGGCGATGCCACAGATCGTGCGCCGAGGGCCGGCGGGCGAGCGCCTCCTCCAGGGCTGCCGCGGCCTCCGTTCGGTGCCCCAGGGCCTCGAGCGCCTGGGCGCGGTGGACCCAAAGCGCCGGCACCAGGCGATCGGCTCCGTGGGCCACGGCCTCGCCGAGGGCGACTTCGGCCTCGGCCCATCGTCCGAGGGCCGCGAGCGCCTCGCCCCGCACGGCGAGCGCTCGCAGGTCGCCACCCTCGACGTGGGCCACGAGCGAGAGGGCCCGCTCCCACAGCGGTCGCGCCGCGCGGGGCGGAGTGGCGGCGCAAGCTCGGACCCGCCAGCCCCACGCCTCGAGTCCCGTGGCCTCGGCCACGGCACGCCCGTTTCCTGCGGCGCCCGAGCGCGCCCGCTGCGCGAAGCGGACGAGATGCTCGCCGTAGACGTCCTGCGGGTCGAGACGCGTGGCCTCGAACTCGAGCCGCGCGGCCTTCCGCGAGCGCCCGATGCGGTCCCAGGCCGTGGCCAGGGTGTCGAGGTAGGCGTGCGCGCGCGGCTCGATGGCCACCGCCCGGCGGGCGAGTTCCAAGGCCCGGCGCGGATCCCGCAGCCCTTCGTCGGGCGCGGTGAGCAAGATCCAGGCGAGGTCGTTGAGGGATCGTGCGTTCTCGGGCCAGAGCGCAATGGCGCGTCCGTGCGCGGCGACGGCTTGGGCCCAGCGTTTCGCCCGGTAGGCGTGGACGCCTGCCTGGGTTGCCGCCTCGCTGGCCGCCCGCCGGTCGGCCTCGCTCGCCGGCGGCGTCGCCGACTCCTCCGGCGCCGCCGCCGCTGCCGTCGCCGCAGCGCACGTCAAGACCCAGCAGCACGAGACGCCCCGCACCGTGTCCTCCCCAGGCGGACCCGAGTCTACGCGAAGCGGTGCGGCGTCGCGGTTCCCTCCGCGCGCAGGCTCCCGCGGTCTACGCGGCGGCGGCACCCTGGCGGTGGCGCGAGGGCAGCTTGCGCCCTGCCACTCGCCGGAGTCCTTCGCTGAGGCTCCGCTCCCTCCGCCCCAGGCGGTAGCATTTTCGCCCGTGAGCGGGTTGAACCGCAGGGAGTGGCGCGGCCAGCGGGGCCTCTACGAGGCGTGGTACCTCACCCTTCGAGACCCGGAGAGCGGCTGGGCCTTCTGGTTCCGCGTTTCGATCCACGTGCCCCCGGACGGTTTGCCCGGAGAGGCCTGCCTGTGGGCGTTCAGCTTCCCGCCCGGCGGCAACGGCGCAGGCAGGGCGCTGGAACTCCTCGACCGCTACCCTTTGAAGCGCTTCTTGGACCGCTCGAACGGAAAGGTCTTCGACATCGAGCTGGGCCCCGCGCGCTTCGAGGTCGGCAGCGCCGCCGGGCTCGCCTGCGGGGCGGTGGGCCACGGGGCGCGGCGCATCGCCTGGGACCTGCGCCTCGACGAGAACGACGCGCGCGGCTTTCGCCACGTCTCTCCGGTCCTCTACCGCCTCGGCATCGCCAGCAGCGCCGTGGCGACCCCCGGGCTCCGCTTCCGCGCCAGCGGGATCGTTCGGGTGGGTGAGCGCGAGATCCGCTTGCGCAACGCGGTGGGCGAACAAGGCCACGTCTTCGGTCGGCGCCACGCCAGCCGCTGGGCCTGGGTCCACTGCAACGAATTCGAAGGCGCGCCGGCCGCCATCTTCGAGGGCGTGAGCGCGCGGGTTCGCAAGGGCGGCCTGCTCCTCCCCCCGGCCTCGCCCCTTTGCCTGCGCCTGGCGCCCGGGCGCCGTCTGACCTGGAGCGGGCCCCACGAACTCTGGACCACCGAAAGCCGCTTTTCCCTCGGTTCGTGGTCCTTCGAGGCCTACAAGCGCGACCTGTTCTTGCGCGGAACCGTGAGCGCGTCCCCCGAGGACTTCGTGAGCGTGGAATACCGCGACCCCGACGGGCGGCGGGTCTATTGCAACCACACCGAAGCGGCCGACGTGACCCTCGACCTCTTCGAGCGCCGTGGCCCCGGCTGGGAGCTTGCCCGCCGGCTCGTCGCTCGCGGCGTCGCCGCCTTCGAGGTCGGCGACGAGCGGCGCGATCCGCGACCGCGCCGGCGGCTCGACCTGGCCGAAGCACGGCCGGCGTGAGCGGGTCAGCGCCCGCGCTTCAGCGCCCCGCGGGGGCCTTCCTCTTCGTCCTGGCGTTCCTTGCACGCCTGCCCGGCCTGGGGCGCAGCCTCGGCTACGACGAGCTCTTCACCCTCACCCGCTTCGCGACCTCGCCCGCGCGGGCCGTGGGCGAGCAGGTCGCGGCCGCCAACCATCCCCTGGCCTCGCTCTTCGCCTGGGCGGCGGCTCGCTTCGCCGAGGGCGAGGTCGGCCTGCGGCTCCCCTTCGTGGTCCTCGGCGCCTTGGCAGCGCCGGCCCTGGGGGCGTCCGTCGCCCGCCTCGCGGGACGCCGGGCGGGCTTCCTCGCCGGCGCCCTGCTGGCCCTCGGCCCGTGGCCCACGCTGGCCTCGCAGCAGGTCCGTGGCTACGCGCCCCTGCTCCTCTGCGCCGCCCTGCTCCCGGGAGCGGTGGAACGCCTCGCGCGCGCGAGGTCGTCGGCGAGTGTCCGCGGAGCGAGCGTCGCCCTGACGCTCGTCGTTGCCCTGGGCTTCTGGGCGCACGCGACCTTCGTCGCCGCCAGCCTGAGCGTCTCGGGGGCGGCGTTGCTCCTCGCTCAGCCCGGCCGGCGCGCGCGGCTCGCGGCGGCCCTGGGGACCGGGCACCTCGCCGGGCTGCTCCTTTGGGCGCCGATCCTGGGGCGGACCTGGAAGTTCGTGCGCCGCAGCTTCGGCGGAGAGCTCCCCACCCTCCCGCCGGGGCGCATCGACGGCGCGGCCGCCCTCTCGCTCTTCGGCGGTGGGCGGCCTGGGCTCGGGCTGCTCCTCTTCGCGTGCGCGGGCCTGGGTGCCTGGGCCCTTGCGCGCCGCCGCCAGCGCTCCGCCGCGCTCCTCTGCGCCCCGTTGGTGGCGAGCGGCCTCCTGGTCCTGCTTGGGCCGCAGGGCTACCCCCGCTTCCTGGGCTTCGCCGTTCCTTCGCTGTTGGCGCTGGTGGCTTGTGCTGTGGCCTTGGCCTTGCCGCGTTCGGTGGGCTCGGCCCTTGCCGCCGCCCTGCTCGGGACCGGTGTCCTCTCCCTCGCCGGCCAGGCGCGGGCCGAGGTCCACGACCTGCGCGGCGGGGTCCGGGTTGCGCGACAGCGAGCCGCCGAATTCGGGGCCGGGGAAGTCCTCGCCCTCGGGCCGGGGGCCGAACTCTGCCCGGCCTACGGTCCCGTGACTCCGGACCCCGAGGGCGTGCTCTTCGCGCGACGCTTCGGCGGACCGCTCGTGGTCCTCGTGCCCCTGCCCCGTTGGCTGGATACCCGACCGGCGCTCCGCGACGCCCTCTGGAGCCGAGGCGCCGCCGACCCCTGGGTGCTTCCCGGGCTCGAGTCTCCGGTGGCCGTCTTCGCCGTCGCACCGGACCCCCCCGGACCTCCGCGCTGATCGGTCGCTGGGGCGCGCGTCCGCCTCAAGCATTCCGCAGGGGGTCCTCCGCCCGCGGGATCGGGTGCCGCCGCCCGCCGGCTTCGAAGCAGGGACGTCCCTCGGGCCCGGCGACGAGCCACGCGCCGAGGTCCAAGGCCGCCCCAGGGCCGAGCCGCACGGGCCACGACCCGTCGCGCCCGCTGGCGTAGAGCGTTCCGTCGGGGCCCTCGCGCAAGGTCTCGGGGCGGAGGGGCTCGCGTTCTCCGCCCGCGAGGCGGAGGACCGGACCTTCGGGGCCGTCCTCGACGGCGCGTGCGTGGAGGGGCGCCCCGTCCACCTGCAGGTAGACGTAGTGCCAGTCGGTGCGCAGCACGTAGCGCCCCGACGGGTGGCGCTCGATCCAGCGCGCGAAGGCCGCGGTCACTCCCGGATGGGTGCAGAGCGAAGGCCCGAACCAAAAGCGCCCCTCCGCATCGAGCCGCAGGTCGCTCTCGCGCGAGAGTCCCCGCAGCGCGAGTTCGGCGTCGCTGAGATGGTCGCTGCGGGTGGGCTTCATCCGCTGGGATCCCCCTCCCGCCGGACCCGAACGAGCACCCAGGCGCCCCAGGCGGTTGCGAGGGCGCCGAAGGCGCTGAGGATCCAGAAAATGCCCAGCACGTCATCCCGTCCCGGCGCTTCCCCGGATCCGCGCAAGAACCAGGCGATGCCCGCGAAAACGACCAAGTTCAGCAGACCGATCCCCAGCAGGGTCCTTGCGTCTTGCCGCCGGCTTCGCAGGCGGTGTTCGGCTCGGTGGCGTGCGCAGAAGAGGCTGCTCCCCACCAGGCGCGCCTCAGGGCAGCCCGGAGCCCGGCAGCGTTCCGCCGCCGTGTCTGCGATCGGGGACCCTCGGGACTCGATGCGCTCGTTCAGCTCCTTGGCCCGCTCGAGGAGGGACGGTGCCCCTGGCGATCTCGCCGGCGCCGGCGCGGGTCTTCCGGCCGGGGCGCGGCCGCAGGCGCCGCAGGCCGCGTAGGCGGCGAAGCATTCGGCGTGCATCCACGCCATGCACCCTTCGCAGGCGTGCTTCTCCTCCTCGGGCCGCACGGCGTCGTGGCAGTAGGGGCAGCGGTGCGGGTGCGCGACGCGCACGTCGATCCGCTCGGGGGTCATGCGCGGCATCGTAGCAGTCCGCGACCGCCGGCTCCCGGCGGCGGAGTGGCGGTCGCCGCGGGACGCCCGCGCGCAGCGCTCACGCCCACGCCGCGACCAGGGCCGCGAGGGCGGCGGCGGCGGCGGTCTCGATGCGCAGCACCGAAGGGCCGAGGACGACGGACCGGGCGCCGGCTGCGGCGAAGGTTTCGCGCTCGGCGTCGGTGAACCCGCCTTCGGGTCCGACCAGGAGCAAGGTGGAGCAGGGGGTGGCGGGCAGGGCTTCGCGCAGCGGGACGGCGCCTCGCGGGTCGAGGAGGAGGGACAGGGGGTGCTCGCGGACTCGCGCCGGGACGTTCTCCGCCGCCAAGGGAGGGGCGATGGCGGGCAGCAGGTCGCGGCCGCACTGCTTGCAGGCCTCCTGCGCCCAGCGCAGCGCGGTTTCGGGCTCGGGAGGGCGAGCGGCGCTGCGCGCGCACACGAGCGGCGCGTAGCTTGCCGCACCCAGTTCGGTGAGGGCTTCGACGAGGCGATGCGCTCGCTTGCCCTTGGGGGTTGCCACGGCGCAGTGGACCGCGAAGGGGAGGGCCGGCGCCGCACCGCGGCGCGAGAGGAGCTCCAGCCGCGATCGCCGGCGGCCGACCTCCGCCAGGCGGAAGCGTCCGACTCCACCTCGACCGTCGAAGAGTTCCACCTCGTCTCCGGGCCGCAGGCGCAAGACCCGTGCGAGGTGCACCGCCTCGTCGCCTTCGAGGGAGCAGGCCGTCCCCGGCATGCGGGGCAAGCGGTCGTGGAAAAACCTGGGAACGCGCACGTCGTCCCGAGCATAGCCCGTCGTGGGCGGGGCCCCGCAAGGGCGGGCACGGTGGCGCCGGCGGCCTCGGCGCCGCTCCCGAGCGCGGCGAGGTCCTTCGTCATCCCGAAGGGCGGTCGCTGGCGCTGCCCAGCGGGCCGTAGCCGTCCCCGAGCGTAGCGCGTGCGGTCGGCTCGTCGGCTACCTTCCGACCGTCGCGCAGGCGGATGATGCGCTGGGCGTGACGGGCGACCCCCTCGTCGTGGGTGACTACGACGAGCGTGGCGCCTTCCCCGTGCAGGCGGTCGAAGAGTTCAAGGATCTCGCGGCCTACCTTGGAGTCCAGGTTTCCGGTGGGCTCGTCCGCCAGAATCAGCGAAGGCTCGACGACCAGCGCCCGCGCGATGGCGACTCGCTGGCGCTCTCCCCCGCTGAGCTCGTTGGGGCGATGCTCTGCGCGGTGCGCGAGTTCGACGGCCTCCAAGGCGCGGAGCGCTCTCGCGCGGCGCTCGCGGGAGGGGACGCCCTGGTAGCCGAGGGGAAGCGCCACGTTCTGAGCGGCGCTCAGGCGAGGCAGGAGATGGAAGGTCTGGAAGACGAAGCCGATCTTGCGTCCGCGCACCTCGGCCAGCCGGTCGTCCGAGGCGTTCCCCACATCGATTCCGTCGAGGCAGTAGCGCCCCCTCGTGGGGGTGTCGAGGCAGCCCAAGAGGTGCATGAGGGTCGACTTGCCGCTTCCCGAGGGGCCCATGATGGACACGTACTCGCCCCGCTCGACTTCGAGATCGAAGCCATCGAGGGCGCGGACGCGCTGGGTTCCCAGCCGGTAGTGCTTCGAGACGTCTTGGAGGCTCAGGAGGGCCATCGCGGGCCTCGGGAAGGGGGGGCTGGCGGGCCAGAGGTACAGGGGTCCAATACCTTGTAGCGCCGAAGCCTGGCCGCCATACTACGCTCCAGCAGAGGTCCATGGACGCAGCCCGCGAGCATCTGTGGGGCCAACTCCTTGCCGAGCAGCGGCTCGTTGGCACGGAGCGCCTCGCCGCCCTCGTGGCGGAGCGCGACGCGCGCATCCGCGGGGGGCAGGACTGCTCCCTGGGCCAGTTGCTCGTCCAGCGTCGCGAGCTCGACGTAGAGCGGTTCCAGCGCCTGCGCAACGAGATCGAAGGGCGCGGTCGCGCCTGCTATCGCTGCCGGAGCGCGTACCTCGCGCCGAGCCCCAACAGTCCGCAAACCTGTCCGCGCTGCGGAGGGCCCGCCCGGCTTCCTCCCCCGAGCGGCGGCTCCTTTCGCACCACCTCCGCGCGCCAGGTCCAGCAGGTCCCCTCCTCGGGTCGCTACGGGACCGCGCCGGGGAGCGGGCCCTTCCCCGCCCACTCCCAGGGGACGAGCGTGGGCTCCTTCGTGCGCCCGGTCGACAGCGGTCCGCGGGCGGTTCCTGGGAGTGCGCGCTCCCCGGCCACCTCCCCCCCGGCCCCTCCGGGCTCCTGGCATCCCACGGGCGGACGCGCCTCGCCGCCTCCGGGGAGTGGGCATCATTCCCACGTTCCTCCCGCGCCTGCCTTCCTGGCGGTCGGACCGAACGACTCGGGGCGCCGCGTCGGCAGCACCGCCTCGGCGCCCGACGAGTTCGAACTCAGCGACGACTTCGACTCGGGCGAACTCGGCGTCGGCAAACGCTTCGGCCCCTACGAGATCCTGGGCGAGCTGGGTCGCGGCGGCATGGGGGTCGTCTACAAGGCTGCGCCCGTGGGACAGCCCGAGCGCGTCGTCGCCATCAAGGTGCTCCTCGCGGGCGAATTCGCCTCCGAGAAGCTCAAGCGTCGCTTCAAGGCGGAGTCCGAACTCGCCCAGCGCCTGGACCACCCGAACATCGTCCCCGTCTTCGACGTGGGCGAGGTCGACGGCCTTCTCTACTACGCCATGGGCTACGTGGAAGGCCAGGAACTGCAGGACATGATCCGCTCCAAGAGCCTCCCCGTCCGCCGAGGCGTGGAGATCTTGGTGGAGGTGTGCCACGCCGCGCACCACGCGCACCAGCACGGCGTCGTCCACCGGGACCTCAAGCCCAGCAACGTTCTGGTGGCCAAGGACGGGACACCCTACATCATGGACTTCGGGCTCGCGAAGAACCTCGAGGCCGACCAGGGCATGACCAAGTCGGGGGTGGCCATCGGCACGCCCTACTACATGCCCCCCGAGCAAGCACGCGGGAACCACCGTGCCATGGACGCGCGCTCGGACGTCTACGCCCTCGGCGCCATCCTCTACGAGGTCATCACCCGGCGCGTTCCTTTCACGGCCAAGACGCAGAACGAACTTCTGCGCAAGATCGTCGAAGAGGAGCCCGTGCCTCCGCGGCAAGTCCGCCCAAGCGCTCCGCCCGAGCTGGAGGCGATCTGCCTGAAGTGCCTTTGCAAGGAGAAGGAAGGGCGCTACGCCACCGCCCTCGAGCTGGCCGAGGACCTCGAGCGCTACCTTGCCGGCGAGCCCGTGCGGGCCCGCAAGCCGTCGCCCCTCACGGCGTGGCTGCGCAAGATCCGTCGCAACCGCGCGCAGGCGGCGGTCGTCGCCGGGGCTGCGCTCGCCGTCGTCGGTGCGGTCGGACTCGTCGCCGCCATCCACAGCAACTACCAGGCGGAGCGGAGGCGCGAGGAGGCGCGTCTGCGCAAGGAAGAGGAACGCCGGGCCAAGGAGGAGGCCGAGGCCGAGCGGAAACGCCGCGAAGAGGCGGCGCGTCGCCGCAAGCGGGAGCAGCTCGCTCAGCGCGCCGAACGCGCGGTGACCGGAGGCCAGGACGCCTACGCCCAGGCCCGCGCGGCCAGCACCTACTCCGAACTCCTGCGTGCTTTGGGGCGCTCCGAGGCGGCCTTCGATGATGCGGTCGCTTACGAGGCGAAGCTGCGCCCGGACAGCAAGCCTCGCCCGGCGACGGCCTATCGGCGGGGTTTGGTGCGGCGCCTCCGCTGTTCGTGGAAGGGGGCCCTGGAAGACTTCTTGCTCGCGGCCCGGTCCAAGGAGCATCGGGCGCGAGCGAACCTTGCCGCGGGACTGATCCAGCTACGCCAATACGGCGACCGGGAGGCGGCGGAGGCGCTGTTCGAGAAGGCCGAGGCGGCGGAAGGGCTCGGGCCTTTGGAGGAGACCGAGGAGAAGGCCGCCGAGGAGATCGCGCAGGCCTACCTCGCGCATCTCCGTGGAGCCCACGAGTCCGCGCGCAAGCGGCTCAAGCGCTTCCTCCGCTCGAGCGAGCGCGGGAGCTTCGAGGCCGAAGCCTACGGCGCCCTCGCCTATTTCCTGCGCTTGGAGGGCAAACCCCTCGGCGACGACGAAGCCGCGCGAGAGGGGCTCGAGGCGGCCAACAAGGCAGTTCGGAGCGACAAGTTCCGGCAGGTCTTTCTGGTGGACCGCGCGATCCTCTTGGCCCGCAGAGGCCGCCGACCGGACGCCTTCGAGGACCAGCGCACCGCCCGCAACCTCGACGTCGACGACCCCTGGGCAGAACTCGCCGAGGCCGTGATCCACAGCCAACCGCGAGGAGACGACGAACGTCGCGTCCGCGCGCTCCGCCAGGCCAAGGAGAAGGCGCGGCGCAGAGGGGAACACGCGCTGCGCGAGGTCGAGTCCTTCATCGCCGCCCTCGAGGGGGCGACGCGGGAGCGCAAGGAGCGCGAGGCGCAGGCGCGTACCATTGCGCAGAACTGCTCCAAGACGGTCCGCTTCAACGGGGGCGGTCGGCTTCACTCCTTCCCGTTCGATCTGGTGGTGCCCGAGGGTACGCGGGCCGTATTGCTGACCCTCAGCGAAGCGACGACCGACATCGACCTCTACGTGAGCCGGGGCCAGCCGAAGAACCTCAATGAGTGCGAGTTGCAGGCGAACACGCCTTCTCCCGACGAGACGCTCCTCCTCGCGGGGCGAGGCTCGCGCCCCCTGCGTTCCGGTCGCTACGCGGTCCTCGTGGTTCAGCCCCCGAGTTCTCGAGCCAAGACGAGCGTCAAGCTCACGGTTCGCTACTTCGGGCCGGACCAAGAGCCTCCCTTCGTTTGGGAGCGCTTGCCTGCGCTCCTGTTTACGACCCAGGCGAACGCAACGCGGGCGCAGGCCTTGCTCCGCCAGTTGACCGCGGGCGATCACCAGGGGTGGCTGCGGGGCTGGCTCGAACTCGAGGCGCGCGAACCAGCCGCCAAGATCGGGCGTGTGAATCTGCTCACGGTGCAGGAGCGTCTCCCGGCCGGCTTCGCGAGCCGGGAGGACTTCGCACGCCTCGCCGCGGAACTCGCCGCGGAACTCGCCGCCCCCAAGGGACGCTTGCCTCGCTACCCAGAGCACTTGCTGATTGCGACGGCGACCGCGGAGGTCTACGCGGGCAAGGTCGCGGAGGGTCTCGGTCGCCTGAAGCGAGCCATGGAGCAAAACCCGCGCGTCCTCGCCTTCCGGATCCGTGCCATTCAACTCCTCAACCATCTGGGTCGCTACACGGAAGCGGAGGAACTCGGGCGGGTCGTTTTGAAGCATCCGCAGGCGGGGGAGACGCCCGTGGCCCACGCCGCGATTGCCGAGACGGCGGTCGCGCGCAAGCAAGAGGACCTGGCCACCAAGCTTTTGCTGCGCGCCGCGCTCAGCAAGGCGGCCCCCCCTCCGCTTGCGTTGCGCTGCATCGAGCGCCTCGTTCGCCTTCGCCGCTTCGCCGACGCCCTCAACGCCATCCGGACCGTGGACGCCCGCACCCCCACGACCGTCGACGTAAACCTCGAGGTCCTACGCGCCTACTGCATCGCCGGCCAAGGGAAGGTGGAGAACGCTCGGCAGCGACTCCAGACGCTCAGAGCGCGCGTTCCTCCGGGTCGAAAGGAACTCACCACGGTTCTCGATCGGGGGCTGGCCGCTCTCGCCGACGGGAGCTACCTCGGACGGAAGACCGATCCCGAGGCCTCGGGGGACTCGGAGCGGTCCGAGCCGCAGCCTGTGCGGAAGAAGCGGCGGCGCCGCTGATCCAACGGCGCCGGGGATCGGCCGCACATACCTGGCCCATCCCGGCTACCAGCCGTTCCTGAAGAGAGGCGTCGAGGTCCCTGCCGGTTCTCGCCGACCCGCTGCGGCGCCGGAACGGGCAACGCGCCTTCGGGGGCGCGGGGCGGCGCGCTCCGAAAGGGTCGCGCCGACCGGGCAAGCGGCGGTCCCGCGGTGGCCTCGGAGGCGCGCCGTTGCTCCGGGACCGCTTGAGGAGCTTTCGGCGAATGGGACAATCCCCCCATGGTCGATCCGGAACGCGAAATCACCTGGCTGCGCCGAGTACGCGACCTCTCCCACCTTTTGGTTGCCGAACGAGACGTCTCCCGCCTGCTGCCGCTCATCCTCGACGCCGCCATCGAGCTGACCGAGGCCGAGCGGGGATTCCTCGTGCGGGTGCTGGGCCGCAAGCCGAGCGGGGGGTTCCGGTTCAAGGTCGAGGTCGCGCGCGGCTTCGACAAGGCAGCGCTCCAGGGAGGGCAATCGAAGGTTTCGCGGACCGTCGTGCGGCGCGTGTGCGAGCAAGGCCGTGGGCTGGTCACCACCAGCGAAGAGGACCGGGATGTCCTCGAGATTTCCAGCGTCCAAGCCCGGCGTGTCCTCTCCATCGTCTGCGTCCCCATGCGCTTGCGCGGCGAGATCCGCGGGGTCCTCTACCTCGACCATCGCTTCAGCAAGGGCGCCTTCAGCCAGAGCGACTTGGAGATTCTCGCCACCTTCGCCGATCAGGCCGCGTTGGCGATGGAGACGGCCGAGCTGTTGGCGGGAGCGCCCCAAGCCGATCGCGCTTCCGCAGCCTCCCTGCGCGAACTCGAGGAGTTGAAGGCCCAGCGAGCGGCCCAGGAGGAGGCGGCGGCAGCGGTTCGGGAGCCAGCGCCACGCCGGCGACTTCGCTTCGGGAGACTCGTGGGTTCGAGCCCGCTCATGTGCAAGCTCTACGAGCAGATCGAGCGCGCAGCGCGCACGTGGGACCCGGTGCTGGTGATCGGTGAGAGCGGCACAGGGAAGGAGCTCGTCGCCCGCGAGATTCACGCGCGGGGCTCCTTCCCCACCGAGCCCTTCCTCTCGGAGAACTGCGCCGCCGTCGCCGAAAGCCTTCTCGAGAGCGAACTCTTCGGTCATCGCAAGGGCGCTTTTACGGGCGCCGTCGCCGACCGGGACGGTCTGTTCGTGGAGGCAGGAAGGGGGACCCTCTTCCTCGACGAAGTGGGCGACATGAGTCCCGCCATGCAAGGGAAGCTCCTCCGTGTCTTGCAAGAGCAAGTCGTCCGTCCCGTGGGGGCGACGGCCAGCCGACCCATTGCCTGCCGCGTCCTGGCGGCGACCCACAGGGACTTGCGGGAGATGATTCGCTCGGGGAGCTTCCGCGAAGACCTCTACTACAGGCTGGACGTCTTGAGGATCTTCGTTCCCCCGCTTCGACAACGTCCGAGCGACATCCTGCCCCTCTTCGAGACCTTCTGCGAGCAGGCCGGGCGCCCAGGGCTCAAGCTGACTTCGCGGGCGCAGAAGCTCCTGGTGGGATACTCCTGGCCGGGCAACGTGCGCGAACTGGAGAACGAAGCCAAGCGGCTCGCGGCCCTGGGCCTCCAGAGGGTCTCGGCGCAGCAGCTTTCCCCCGAGATCCGCGAAGGCCGCGGCGTCGCCCGGGCGCGTGGAGAACTCTCCGGGAAGACCCTCGGCGAGGTGGAGCGCGAAATGGTCCTCGCGGCCATGGCCGAGTGCCAGAACAACAAGAGCCGTGCCGCGCGGCAACTCGGGATTCCGAGGACCACCCTCTACCATCTCCTCGAGCGCTACGGCATTGCGTAGCGGCTCGAGGGGGAGCCGCGGGGCGGCTTCGTGACGCTGACGCCCTCCCGTGGCGGCCGGCTTGCGGGAGGTCCGGACGCCGCAATGCGGCCGACGCTGCGACCGCGTCCGGCCGCATCGCTGCCGGGCGGACTCCTTGCCCTTCCCGGGCGCCGTTCGTGAACTCCTCCGGAAACGAAGACGCCCCGCCGAAGGGCGGGGCGTCGAGACGACCTCGTCGCTCGAGGCTTACCAGCGGCCTCCGCCGCCGCCGCGCCGCTGCCGCGGCTGGCGCGGGCGCGCCTCGTTGACCGTCAGGTTCCGTCCCCCGAGGTCGCTGCCGTTCAGGGCCTCGATGGCCTTGTCGCCCGCTTGATCGTTCGGCATCTCCACGAAGCCGAAGCCGCGGGGACGACCGGTGTCACGATCGCAGATGATCGTGGCCCGAGAAACCTCTCCGTAGGACTCGAAGAGGGTGCGCAGCTCCTGCTCGTCCGTCTGGAAGGGGAGGTTGCCGACGTAGATGTTCTTCACGATGCAATGCTTATCCTTCCCGGGAAAAGGAAAACAGGTGACGCGCCCGGGATCCGCGTCCGGTCTGGAAATCAGACCTGGAGCGTAGCACACGACATCCGTGGGGCATCGGGAATTCTGGGGCCTCCAGGAGAGGGCCGGCGCGTCCGAACCAACGCGAGTTACGACTCGTTGGGCGCGTTGGGTGAGGATCCGTCGGGGCGAGGCTGCGCGAAGACCCCCTCCTCGCAGGCGCCGACGAAGGCCTCGGCATACGCTTTGAGTCGCTCCCACTCCGCGCGAATGGCCCGGGTCTCGCCTGCGTCGATGTGCCCGTCGTTGACGATGGAGACGGAGATTTCGCGGAGGAGGCGTGAGAAGCGCTCGAGCAAGCGTTCGGCGTGGTCCGCGTAGTCGGGGTCGAAGCCACCCAAGAAAGTCTCGGGCGAACGAACCACGAGGCCCTCTTCGCTGACGATGGACCGCGCAACGACTTCCTCGGGGCGCGGCAAACAGGCGACCACGGGGCGCCCGCTGGAAAACCTTCGCAAGTCCGCGGCGAGGGCTTCGCAGGAGGGGTAGCGGTCCTCTGGATCCTTGGCGAGGCAGGTGAGGAGGACCGCGTCCAAGCTGTCCGGGAGGCCGGCCCGCAGCGCCGAGGGCAAGGGGGGCATGTCTTCGATCACCGACTTGAGCACTTCGAGCGGGGAGGAGCCGACGAAGGGCGGTCGCCCCGTGAGCATTTCGAAAAAGCTGGCGCCGAGCGCGTAGAGGTCTGCCGAGGGACCTACCCGTCCGTGCTCGGCGCGAGCTTGTTCGGGAGCCATGTAGGCCGGCGTCCCCAGCACCTGCCCGGTCGAGGTGAGGTCGGTGGAGAAGGAGTCGCTCGGCTTGGCCAGGCCGAAGTCGCTGAGGAGGGGTCGCCCTTCGGCGGAGAGGAGGATGTTTCCTGGCTTGACGTCTCGGTGGACGATGCCCCGCCGGTGGGCGTAGGCCAAGGTCCGCGCGAGGGACTCCGCCGCGGCGACCGCATCCCGAACCGGCAGGGGACCTTCGGCGAGTCGTTCCTTCAACGCGCGTCCGCGGACCAGGTCCATGACCAGGTAGGCGCGTCCGTCTGCGTAGCCCCAGTCGAGTACGCGCACGATGTTCGGGCTTTCCAAGCGCGAGGCCGCGTGCGCCTCACGCAGGAAGCGCAGCCGGTCCTCCACCGAGAGGGGACCCTCGGAGTGGAGGATCTTCAGGGCTACCTCTTGGCCGCCTCCCGGAGCTCGCGCGCGGTAAACGGTCGCCATTCCTCCGCGTCCGAGCTCCTCGAGCACCTCGTATCCTGCCAGGCGCGCAGGCGGCGGAGCCCCTGCGCGAGCGGCGTAGCCCTGCGTGCGGTCTCGCCGCGGTGGCGGGACGTCGATGGTTTCGTCGGCAGGATCGACCACATCCGAAGCATAGCCGACGCACTTCGACCTCTGCGGGACCAAGGGCGACGCCTTTGCGACGGGTAGCCGGCGCGGATCCACACGCCGGCCCAGGGCCCTTGGCGACGAGCGACTCCGTTGCGGAGCGAAGCGGGCCGAAGGCTCGCGACGTGCCTTCGGGCTGCGCCGGAGGGTCGGATCAGAGCTTCTCGATGAGTTGGATCAGCGGGAGGAAGAGCGCGATGACGATGAATCCGACGGCTCCGCCCATGCCAACGATGAGGATCGGTTCGATGATGGAACTTAAGGATTCGACCGCCACGTCGACGTCGTCGTCGTAGTTGTCGGCGATCTTGTTGAGCATCTTGTCCAGCTCACCGGTCTCTTCGCCGATGTCCACCATGTTGACCATCATGTCGTCGAACACCCCCGCCTCTTGCAGAGGTCGGGCGATGGACTCGCCCTCGCGAATGGACGCGTGCACGTCGTCGATCGCCTTGGCGATGACGTCGTTGGTCGTCGCCTCGCGCGTGATGCTCAAGGACTCGAGAATGGGGACGCCCGAGGCGATGAGTGTTCCCAGGGTGCGAGAGAAGCGGCTGATGGTGGACTTGTGGATGATCGTTCCGAACACCGGCATGTGCAGGGTGAACTTGTCGATCATGTACTTCGACCGCGGGTGCGACTTGAGGCCCTTGAGGATGAGCAGGCCCACGATGGGGATCCCGGGGAGCAGGAACCAGTAGTCGCTGACGAAGTTCGACACCTCGATGAGCATCTCGGTGAGGGCCGGGAGGGTGATCCCCGTCTCCTCGAACATCTTCTTGAAGGCGGGGATCACGAATTTCATGATGCCCGCGAGGATGCCCACCGCGACGACGGTGACGACGATCGGGTAGATCAGCGCGCCGATCACCTTCTTCTTCAGCTTGAGCGACTTCTCCATGAAGTTCGCCAAGCGGTCGAGGATGGTGTCGAGCACACCGCCGGCCTCGCCGGCCTTGATCATGCCCACGTAGAGGCGGTCGAAGCACTTGGGATGCTTGGCCATGGCCTCCGAGAGCGTCGCCCCCGACTCGACGTCCTCGGCCACGTCGAGGAGTGCGTTCTTGAGGACGCCCGGCTTGAGCTGGCCCTCCAGGATGCGCAGCGAGCGAACGATGGGCAGGCCGGCGTCTTGAAGGGTGGCGAGTTGCTGGGTGAAGGTCGTCAGGGCGCCGAGGCTGACGCCGCCAATGGTAAAGGTCCGGCCGGCGCGTCGCTCACCGCCGCCCCCGGCGACTGCGGCCGCGCCGCGGCCCGCGGCCTCTTCCACCTTGGTCGGGTAGAGTCCCATGCCCTTGAGCTTGACCATGGCCTCGTCACGGTCTTCCGCGTCGACCTCTTTCTTGACCTTGTTGCCCTTGCCGTCGACAGCTTCGCAAGTAAAGGTCGGCATTGGTCCTCTCCGTCGCTCCGGGCGGCTTGCGGCTCAGGGTTGCGATCCTAGGGCGACCGTGCGCGGGGCGCAAGCGGGTAGACCCGCCGGCGCGAGGCCTCGGGGCCCTCGATGTCAGTGGTTGATGGTCTCTCGGACGACTTCTTCCAAGGTCGTGGTGCCCTCGTAGACGGCCAGGATCCCGGACTCCCGCAACGTGCGCATGCCGTCCTTGCGGGCTTGACGGCGGATGTCGGCGAGCTTGGCGTTGTCGGCGATCATTTGCTTGACGGTAGGAGTTCCCAGGAACATCTCGAAGATGGCTTGCCGACCCTTGTAGCCGGTCGAATTGCACCGCTTGCACCCCTCGCCGTAGAAGAAGTTGCGACCACGGACGCTGTCGGGCTTCAGCCCCACCTCCATGATCTCCTGGGGTTCCGGCGTGTACTGGACCTTGCACTCGGCGCAGATGCGGCGCACGAGGCGCTGGGCAATGACCCCCTCGAGCACGTCGCTGAGGAGGAAGGGCTCGACGCCCAGGTCGATGAGGCGGGTCACGACCGACGGGGCGTCGTTGGTATGGAGGGTGGAGAGGACGAGGTGTCCGGTCAACGCGGCTTCTACGGCGATTCTCGCCGTCTCCAGGTCACGGATCTCGCCGACGAAGATCACATCGGGGTCCTGCCGCAGGGCCGCGCGCAGCGCGGATGCGTAGGTCATTTCCACTTCGGGGTTGATCGCGCACTGGATGATGCCGTCGAGGTCGTATTCGACCGGGTCCTCGGTGGTGAGGATCTTGCGGTCGATGGTGTTGATCTCGTTGAGGCAGCTGTAGAGCGTGGTCGTCTTCCCGGAGCCGGTCGGGCCCGTAACCAGGATGACCCCGTTCGGCTTCACGATGAGCGACTTGATGACCTCGAGGTCCTTGGGGCGAATGCCGAGGTTGTTCAGGTCGAGGTCGACGTTGCTCCGGTCGAGGATGCGCATCACGCAAGCTTCGCCGTGCACCACCGGAAGGGTGGAGACGCGAATGTCCACGGGCTTCCCGCCCACGTTGAGCTCGATGCGCCCATCCTGGGGCATGCGGACCTCGCTGATGTCGAGCCCCGCCATGACCTTGATGCGGGAGATGACGGCGCGCGCGAGGTGGGGGGAGGGGGGAGGTTTGAGGTCGTAGAGGACCCCGTCGATGCGCTGACGCACCTTGAAGCTCTTCTCGAAGGGCTCGAGGTGGATGTCCGCGGCCCGGTCCTTGATCGCTTGGAGAAGGATCAGGTTGACGAGCTTGATGACCGGAGTGGACGCGGTCTGAGACTCGAGGTCCTCGAGCTGCTTCCCCTCCTCGACCATCTCCAAGTCGTCCGGGTCGAAGCCAGCTTCGGCGAGGGTGTCTTGGAAGGTCCCGTCGTCGACGCCGCCGTAGTAGCGTTCGAGCGCGCGGTCGACTGCCTCGGGCGTCGAGACCGCACCCCGGATCTCGAGGTCGAGCATGAAGCGCAGGTCGTCGAGGACCGTGGGGTTCATGGGATCGGCCAGTGCGACCACGAGCACGCCGTCCTCGTAGCCGACCGGGCACACCCGGTAGGTCGTGGCGAAGGTCTTGGGGACCATCTCGATGACCTCGGGAGGAACCTCTTCCTCGTCGAGGTCGGCGACCTCCATACCGGTTTGTTCGGCCAGTGCGAAGAGGACGTCGGGCTCGGAGACATAGCCCAACTCGATCAAGATGTCTCCGAGCTTGCCGCCCTTGTTCTCCTGCAGCCGCAGGGCTTCCTGGATCTCCGCCTCGTCGACGAAGCCCATGTCCTGCAGAATTTCGCCAATCCCTCGCGCCACCGCGTGTGCTCCGACCTGCGTCTAGCGTTTGCGTGCCCGGGCCGAAGCGTTGCTCCGCCCCGCTCCGCCGCCGCCGCCCGCGCCCACGAGCCCGCTCTCGCGCACCTTCGAGAGCATCTCCTGGGGGTTGACGCACTTCTCCATCATGTCGTGGTACTTGATCTTCTTCTGCCGGAACAGCTCGAACAGCTTGTCGTCCATGAGCTGCATTCCGTAGCGAGAGCCGGTCTGGATTTCCGAGTTGATGCGGAAGATCTTGCCTTCCCGAATGAGGTGCGCGATGGCCGGCGTGAGCACCATGATCTCGTGCGCGGCGATGCGCCCGTTCCCGTCCGCCCGCGGCAGGAGCGTCTGGGAAATGACCGCCATCAGCGCCTGCGAAAGCTGTGTCTTGACCTGTTCTTGCTGGTTGGTGGGGAAGGCATCGACGATCCGATTGATCGTTTCGGCAGCACCCATGGTGTGGAGCGTTCCGAACAGCAGGTGCCCCGTTTCGGCCGCGGTGATGGCCGCCGAGATGGTCTCCAGGTCGCGCATCTCACCAACCAGGATCACGTCGGGATCCTGGCGCAGGGCCCTGCGGATCGCCTCGTCGAAGGAGCCTACGTCGACCCCGATCTCGCGCTGCGTGATGATGCTCTTCTTGTGCTGGTGGTAGAACTCGATTGGGTCTTCGATCGTGATGATGTGGGCGTCGATCTCGTTGTTGATGAAGTCGACGCAACTCGCCAAGGTCGTCGACTTCCCGGAACCCGTCGGCCCCGTGACCAGGAACATGCCGCGGGGCCTGGAGAGAAGCGTCTTGATGGCCGGCGGCAGGCCGATCTGCTCGAGGGTCAGCAGCTTGTTGGAGATCTGCCGGAGCACCAGCCCCACGTTCCCCTTCTGCTTGAAGACCGATACGCGGAAGCGCGCCTTCTCCCCGAAGCTGAAGCCGAAGTCCGCCCCGCCCGTCTCGGCAAGCTCCTGCTGGCAGCGTTCCGAGGTGATGGCCTTCATGAGGGAAAGGGTGTCTTCGGGCGTCAGCGGCGGTGTGTTGAGGGCACGGAGCTTCCCTTGCAAGCGCACGACCGGCGGCGATCCGACCGCGAGGTGCAGGTCGCTCGCCCCCTTGTCCACGACGAGGTCCAGGATCTTGTCGATTTGCATGACAGTTCCTCGGCGCCGCGGCTAGGCGAGCTGCAGATCCTGGCGGTGCGTGATCCGGAGGACTTCGTCGATGGTCGTGATGCCTTCGAGCACCTTGCGCACCCCATCCATCTGAAGAGTGTTCATTCCCGATTGGATCGCGGCCTGGCGGATCTCGCTGGTGCGCGCCCCGTCGAAGGCGAGTTCGCGAATGGCCGGGGTCATTTCCATGAGCTCGTACACGCCCTGCCGGCCCTTGTAGCCGATCCCCCCGCACTTCTCGCAACCCACGGGGCCGAAGATGCGGCGTCCGCGCAGGTGCTCGGGCCGTAGATTCACCGCCTGGAGCTGCCAGGGCTTGATGTCCCGCAGCGAGAGTTCTTCGCGGCAGGCGGAGCACAGCCTTCGCACGAGGCGCTGCGCGAGCACGGCGATGATCGCGCTGGCGACCAAGAAGGGTTTGACCCCCATGTCGGTCAGGCGCGAGATCGACGAGGGAGCATCGTTGGTGTGCAAGGTGGAGAAGACCAAGTGTCCGGTGAGGGCGGCCTGGATCCCGACCGTAGCGGTCTCTTCGTCACGGATCTCGCCCACGAGGATCACGTTGGGCGCCTGCCGAAGCATGGCCTTCAGGATCACCGCGAAGGTGCGGCCGATCTCGTGGTGGACCTCGGCCTGGTTGATGCCTTCGATGTTGTATTCGACCGGGTTTTCCGCGGTGATGATCTTGACGTCGGGTCGGTTCAGCTTGTTGAGGGCCGCGTAGAGGGTGGTCGTCTTGCCCGATCCGGTCGGGCCGGTCACCAGCATGATCCCGTTGGGGCGAGTGATCATCTTGGTGAACTTGCTGTAGTCGCTCGGGTGCATTCCGAGCTTCTCCAAGTCGACCATCGCCTTTTCCTTGTCCAGGATGCGGAGGACGATGGACTCCCCGTGGGTCGCCGGGAGGGAGTTGACGCGGAAGTCGATGTCTCGCCCTCCGAGGCGCATCTTGATGCGTCCGTCTTGGGGGACCCGCTTCTCCTCCGGCTTCATCTTGGCCATGATCTTGAACCGCGAGAGGAGCGCGCCTTGTAGCCGCTTGGGAATTGGCTCTTGCTCGGCGCAGCGTCCATCGACGCGGTAGCGCAGGCGCACCTTGCGCTCCATGGGCTCGATGTGGATGTCGCTGGCCCCTTTCTTCACCGCCTCCGCGATGATCTGGTTGGCCAGGCGGACGATGGGAGCGTCGTCGTCGTCGTCGTAGGCGTCGCGGTCCTCCTCGTGCCCGCCGCAGACGTCGATTTCGTCGCCGCCCACGGCCTCGAGGGCCTCGTCGATGCCGAGGACTTCTCCGTAGTACTGGTTGATGGCCGCGACGATCTCGACCCGGGAGGCGATGACGCACTCCACCTCGGCGCCGAGCTGGAAGCGGAGGTTGTCGAGGGCGAAGAAGTCGAGGGGGTTCTCGCTGGCGACGATGAGCGCCCGCTTGCCCTTCTTGAGCGGGCAGATCGTGTGCTCGACCGCGACCTCCCTGGGGACGGTGCCGATGACCTCGGGCGGGATCCGGTGCTTGCTGATCTGGCAGTACTTCAACCCGGACTGGTGGGCGAGCGCCTTGGCGACTTGCTCTTCGTCGCAGGCCTTGTCCTCGACGAGGATCTCTCCGATCTTCTTGCCGCCGCTGCCGGGCTGGGATTCGAGGGCGCTTTCCACCTCCTCGCGGGTGACGTAGCCCATTTCGATCAGGATCTGGCCGAGTTTCTTCTTGGCCACTAGCCCCTCGCTGCCGGTTCCGACACGCCGAAGCGGCCACGCTCACAAGTCCAGGCCGCGGAATCAATCTACATCAGGGGAGGGGGGCCGTTGCAAGGGCCGAAGTCTCTGTGCCCAGGAGGCTTCCGTTCCGCTCGGGGCTCGGGAGGGGCAACGGTGCGAGTACGCGCAGGCGGGCGCGCCGCAGCGCGCCCGCCTGGAATGCGGAGGTCGCGGATCGGGGGACGGCTAGAAGCCCATGCCGCCCATGCCGCCCATGCCGCCCATGCCGCCCATGCCGCCCATGCCGCCCATGCCGGCCCCGGCGGCCTCCTTCTCCTTCTTCTCGGGGATCTCCGAGACGACCGCGTCGGTGGTCAGGAGGAGCGAGGCGATGGACGCCGCGTTGCGCAGCGCCGTGCGCGTGACCTTGGTCGGATCGATGATCCCGGCCTCGGCCATGTCCACGAACTCGCGCCGCAAGGCATCGAAGCCCTTGGCGTAGTTCTCTCTCCGGATGGTGTCGATGACGACGGCGCCGTCCATGCCGGCGTTCTCGGCGATCTGCCGAATGGGTGCCTCCAAGGCGCGGGCGACGATCTGCACACCCAGCGCCTCGTCGCCGGACTTGCCGAGGTCTCCCTTCAGCACCTCCGCCGCCTTGAGCAGCGCGAGGCCGCCGCCTGGGAGCACGCCCTCTTCGACGGCCGCGCGGGTCGCGTGGAGTGCGTCCTCCACCCGGGCCTTCTTCTCCTTCATCTCGACTTCGGTCGCGGCCCCGACGTTGATCTGGGCCACGCCGCCCGAGAGCTTGGCGAGCCGCTCTTGCAACTTCTCGCGATCGTAGTCCGAAGTCGTGTCCTCGATCTCGGCCTTGATCTGGTTGATGCGGCCCTTGATGGCGTCCTCGCTCCCCTTGCCGCCGACGATGATGGTCTCGTCCTTGGTGACGATGACCTTCTCGCAGCTGCCCAGCTTCTCGGCCGCCTGCTCTGCGCTGATGGAGTCGAGCTTGAGCCCCAGTTCCTTGGCGATCATCTCGGCTCCGGTCAGGACGGCGATGTCCTGCATCATCTGCTTCCGCCGGTCACCGAAGCCCGGGGCCTTGACGGCGCAGCACTTCAGGGTCCCGCGCAGGTGGTTCACCACCAGGGTCGCGAGGGCCTCGCCCTCCACGTCCTCGGCGATGACGAGCAGCGGGCGCCCGCTGCGCATGACGCCTTCGAGGAGGGGGACCAGGTCGCGGATGGAGCTGATCTTCTCCTCGTGCACGAGGATGTAGGGGTTCTCCAACTCGACCTTCATCTCGTTGGAGCCCGCGGCGAAGTGCGGCGACAGGTAGCCCCGGTCGAACTGCATGCCCTCGACCCAGTCGATCTCGGTGTGGAGGGTCTTGCCCGATTCGACGGTGATGACGCCGTCGCCGACGCGCTCCATCGCCTCGGCGATCTTGTCGCCAATGGTGCGGTCGTTGTTGGCGGCGATGGTCGCGACCTGCGCGATTTCCTCACGGGTGTCGATCTTCCGCGAGACCTTGGCGAGCTCTTCGCAGACGGCGTCGACCGCCGCGTGGACCCCGCGCTGCAAGGCCATGGCGTTGGCCCCGGCGACCACGTTTCGCAGTCCCTCCTCGAAAATGGCCTCTCCGAGGACGGTGGCGGTGGTCGTCCCGTCGCCGGCCACGTCGGAGGCCTTGCTGGCGACCTCCTTCACCATCTGGACGCCCATGTTCTCGTAGGGGTCGGAGACTTCGACCTCCTTGGCCACGGTCACCCCGTCCTTGGTGACGGTCGGGGCCCCGAAGGACTTGGCGATGACGACGTTCCGTCCACGGGGCCCGAGCGTGACCTTGACGGCGCGCGCGAGCTTGTTGACTCCGGCGCGCAGCTTCGCGCGCGCCTCGATGTCGAAGGCGATCTGCTTGGCTCCCATGCTTCAGTTCTCCACGACGGCGAGGACGTCGGACTCATCCATGACGAGGTACTCCTCGCCTTCGATCTTGATTTCCGTGCCCGCGTAGGAGTTGAAGATCACGCGATCCCCCTCCTTGACCAGGAAGCTCGCCCGCTCGCCGTTGTCGAGCAGCTTGCCGGCTCCGAGGGCCACGACCTTGCCCTCGCGGGGCTTCTCCTTGGCGCTGTCGGGCAGGATGATCCCGCCCTTGGTCTTCTCTTGGGCCTCGAGGCGCTTGACCACGATCTTGTCGTTCAGGGGACGAATGTTGATCGCCATGGGTGCTTTCCCTCTGGGTTGAACGTTGGGCTCGGCGCGTCGCGGCAAGCACGCTGTGTGCCGAGGCCAAGTCGTTGCGTGGCAAACGTCTTGGTGCCATTCGGGCAGGGGGCCGGGAGGGCTGAAGGGCCGCCCCTGCCACTTCGACAGAGCGAGGGCGTCACGCCGCAGAGGTCGCCGCGAGGACGACCGGTCGTTGTGGGGGTAGGAGTTACGTGTTAGCTTGCGCCCGCCAGAGGAGGAGCATGATGGGAGGTCTCAGACTCCCGGCCACGGCGGTGGCCGTGTGCACCGCCCTCGCCGTCCCGGTCGCCAGGGCCCAGGACGCGCGCTTCGACACGGCGGACTCCCTCTACGCGGCCTACGAGCTGTGCGTGGGCGGACGGCCCTTCTACCGGACCTTCTTCGCCCGCGGGTGGCCCACCGACCGGCCCCACCGCCGCGCGGCGCTCGAACTCGCCGCCGGCTCCGCGGGGCGAACCATTCGCGCGACCCTGGCTTCGGGAGCGGGCTTGCCCCTCACGGTGTCGGTCTACCAGCACCACCGCCGGGATCTGCTCCTCAAGGCCGGCAAGGCGGGGACGCGCCTCGAAGACCTCACGCGCCGGGACCTCGGGTGGTTCGCCGCGCGCTCGGGCGCCGAGCGTCCCCCGCGAGGCTTCGTGCCTACCTTCTTGCCGGTGCGCCGCGCCCGGGCCGCCCTGAGTCAGCCTTGGAAGGATGACGACCCGAGCACGTGGGCCTGGGCTCCCCCCCGCGAGGAGTCCTACACCCTCGAAGCCGTGGGCTTCTGCCTCCTCGCGGAGGCCGCCTACGCGCGGGAGGAGCTGACCGCCCGTCGCGACGACGAAGAGCGGGGTGGGAAGGCGAGCTGGGTTGGCCACTCGCCCACCGGCGGGCTGTTCGGATTCCTCGCCCTCCAGTCGGCCTCGGCCAAGCTGTTGGAACTCAAGCGTTCCCTGGTTCTCGACCTGGAGCGCCGGGCCATCGTTTCGCGCAGTTCCCTGCGCGGCCTCAAACCACGCGACCACTGCTTTCCCAAGGCCTGGACGGCGAAGCGCAGCGGGGACAGTGCGAGGTACTCGCTCCCCGAGGGCGAAGATCGCTTTGCCTCGCGCCTCGGACATCAAGCCGCGGTGCTCTGGGCGGCGGCGCGGCTCGCCGAGTTGAGCGACCCTTCCGGCCCCGAGGAGTTGCGTGGCCTCTTCGAGGACCAGAAGGTGCGCGGGGAGTTGCTGCGCATCTTCCTCCCCTCGACCCACTCCGACGCGGTCGAGGTGGCCGTCTTCGTCTTCCGTACCATCAGCAAGCTGCACGTGGACGTGAAAGGCAGCGCCAAGGTCTCCTCGACGGCCGACCGCTACCAGCGGGGTCCCACGCTCACTCCCACGGACCTCGGCCTCTTCCTCCTCGCCCTCGAAGCCTTCGTGCGCGACGTTCGCCTGGCCCCCGCACGCCGGGGCAAGCCGGGCCCCGAGGTCGCCGCCCTCAAGGTCGAACAGGGGAAGGCGAAGACCCTCCTCGCCGAGCTCTGCAAGACCTTCTTCGCGTGGAGGCAGAATCAGTCCGGCCTCTTCTACGACAGCTACAGCGTTCGGACGGCCACCCGGCAACAGCGGACCCGGTCGCTCGCCTCCCAGGCCTTTGCCATTCGTGGTTTGCTTGCCGCGCATCGCGGTCTCAAAGCGGCTGCGGATTCGAGCTACCTGACCGTCGCCAAGGAAGTCTTCGCCCTCCTCGACAAGGAGCGTTGGGACCCGGCGAGGCGTGTCTACACGGAGGAGAAGGGGAGTACGGTTCCCCTCTTCGGGGCGGCGGCGGTCCTCGGTGCGCTCCGCGAACTCGCCCTCACCACGGGCGACGGACGCTACCTGACCCGTTTCCGACAATACCTGGAAGGGCTCGAACGGGCTGGCCTGTTCCGCGCGGCGAACGACAAGGCCCCTCCAGGCTACGTATCGGAGCTCAAGCTGCAGTAGCGCGCTCCTCCGCCTCCGTCGTCCCCGCGTGCGCGCCGCGGGGAGCCGGCGGTATGATCGCGGAATGATCACGGGGGAGGAGCTGGCGTTCGTTCGCCTGGCAATGCGCGAACGCATCCTCACCGCAAACCTGGTCCGCGAAGCGGTCGAACGCAAGAAGTGGGACGCGCCGGACCGCTCGCTTGCGAGCATCCTCGTGGACATGGGCGCGCTGGACGCGGGGGAGGCCGCGCGGCTCAAGCGCGCCTCCGCGAACGACGGCGCCAAGCGCCGCGCGACGGTGGTCGGTCGCGATCGCCTCGCGCGCGAAGACCCTGACGCCTACGACGGCGGGCATCCCCCCCTCAAGAAGCTCGGCAAGTACGAGATCCTTCGCCTCCTCGGCGCCGGCGCCATGGGGGCGGTCTACCACGCGCGCGACACCGAACTCCGCCGGGAGGTGGCTCTCAAGCTCCTCCTCAAGGACGGAGCCGCGCCCAGCCCTCGGGCCGTGCAGCGATTCAAGCGCGAAGCCCGCCTCGCCGCCCGCCTCGATCACCCCAACATCGTCCGCGTCTACGAAGCCGGAGAGGACGAGGGGTACCACTACATCGCCATGGAGATGGTGGACGGCCGTTCCGTGGCGGAGTTGATCGCTTTGGGCGAAATGACTCCCCGCCGTGCCGTGCACATCATCCGCAAGACGGCCGAGGCCGTCGGCTACGCGCACGAACGGGACGTCGTCCACCGCGACATCAAGCCGGCGAACATCCTCGTCGACGCCCACGGCGAAGCCCGGGTGACCGACTTCGGCCTCGCCGTGCTCTCCGAAGGCGGGGAGGACGATCGACTCACCCGCACCGGGGCTGCCGTGGGCACCCCCGCCTACATGGCTCCCGAGCAGGTGCGAGGACAACTCGACAAGATCGACGGCCGGACCGACGTCTACGCCATCGGCGCGACCTTCTACGAGATGCTCACCGGGCACCCGCCCTTCGAGGCGCCTACCTTCTTGGAACTGGCCAAGAAGATCTGCGATGTCGATCCGCCCTCTCCCCAGAAGAAGAACCCCGAGGTCCCGCTCGACGTCGCGACCATCTGCCTGAAGGCCCTCGAGAAGGAGAAGACCGCGCGCTACCAGCGTGCCCAGGAGATGGCCGACGACCTGGCGGCCTTCCTCGCCGACCGCAGCATCTCCGCGCAGGCGCCCGGGCTGCCGCGCCGCCTGGCCCGTTGGGGGCGCCGGCATCCCGGCCTCGTCGCCGGCTTCTCCGGCTTCTTCGCCGTCTTCCTCGCCGCCGTGATCTACTACGCGACGCTGCCCGGTGTCCTGGAGGTGAGCATCTCCGGCTCTCCGGGCGATGTGGTGCTCAAGGTCGACGGAGAGGAGCGAGGGGTCGTTCCCTCCGGGGGAACGCTGCGGGTGGAGCTCCCCGCCGGCCTCCACCGGCTGCGCTTCTTCCATCCCGACCACCTCGAGCAGGCGCCGGGCGCCGACACGGTGCTCATCCGCCACGGGCTCACCACCCCCCTCACCACCACCCTCGTGTCGCGCAAGGGGGCTCTGCGCGTTGCCACGGATCCCCCGGGGGCCACGGTCACCGTCGAACAGAGCGGACGTGCGGTCTACAGAGCGACCGCTCCTTTCTTCGAGCAGTTCCTCGCGGGGACCTACACGGTGCGGGCCAGCAAGCCCGGCTACCACGCGCCTCCTCCGCAACGGGTCGAGGTCGCACCCGGCGGCGTGCAGACCAAGGTGAACCTCCGCCTCGATCCGGACCCGTCCGGAGTGGAGGTGGAGTGCGACCCCGAAGATGTCACCATCCGCCGCGAGGGCGACGAGCAGGCCTACGCGGCGCCCGTGAAGCTCCTCGGCGCGGAGCAGCGCATCGTCGCGACCAAGCGGGGCTACCTGCCGCAGGTGCTCGAACTCGAGCTCGAGCGGGGTGAGGCGGTTCGGCGGCGCATGACGCTCGTCCCGCTGCAGGCCTACCGCGTTCCCCTCCACGGGACGCTGGCCGCCCCGCCGCTCGTTCGCGACGTCGACGGCGACGGCGCCTTGGATCTGCTCGTCTTGGAGGACGATCCCGAGGGCCGTCGGCTGAGCCTGATTCCCGGCGGAGGCTATGGCCGGCCGCGCTTTCGCGTGGCGGTGGCTGCCGAGGTTCTGGTCGATGCCATCGACGTGGATGGCGACGGCGTGCTCGACCCTTTGCTCGGCGACCGCCAGCACCTTGCCGTCGTTGGCGGCGACGACGGACGGTTGCTTGCCACCCTGGATCTCGACGCCCACGCCGTCGCCGTTGCCAAGGGCCGGCGCCCTGCCGAACTGGTCTACGCCAGCACCGAGGGGGTCGCCCGTGTCCCGCTCGACGGACGGATCGCGACGGCTCGCCTCGACAAGCTCGACCCAAGAGCACGCGCGCGCCCGGTCGTCCTCGACCTCGAGGCCGACGGGCACCCGACCACCCTCGTCGCCATTGTCCGGACCGAGCGGGACGGCGGTCGACTCGAGCTGTGGGAGGCCGCCGAGGGACGCCGCCGAGCCGTCCTTCCCTTGGCGGGGCTCCAGCGTGCTCCCCGGCTGGCGCTCGTTTCCCTCGGCCGCGGCCGCGGCGACCTGCCGGCCATCGTGGCCCTGCCTCGCGAGGGTCCTGCCTACGTCGTGGACCCGCTTCAGCCGACCGCGCCGCTGTACCGCCTCGGCGAGCCCGACGCGCGTTTCCGAGAGGTTCAAGGCCTCGTCCCCGAGCGCGGGCCTGCCTGGCTCATGCTGCGCGACGTCCAGCGCCGTCGCGCTCGGCTCTACCGCCTCGACCCCAAAGGGCCCCGAGAGGTCGAGCTCGCCTTGGGTTCCCGAGCGGTCTTCCTGTCCACCCCGGCGGGGCCCCTGCTGTGGAGCACGACCGGTGCTTGCTTCCGGCTGGAGAAGGACGGGTGGGTTCCAGCACCCGACCGGAGCGCCGAGCCCACCCCGTGGACGGTGCGAGACTACGTCCCGCTGGCGGCGGACCTCGATCGGGACGGGACCAGCGAGGTGCTCGCACCAGCGCCGGACCGCCGCGCCCTGGTTGCCCTTCTCCCCGACCCCAACTGGCAGCGCTGGCGGGCCCCGCTGCGGGTCCTCCCCGGAGCGCCGTGCGTTGCGACCGTGTGGGGCGGGGAGTCCGTGCTCGTCTTTGGCGTTGGAGATCGCGTGGCGGGTCGGGTGGCCAGCGACGGGCGCCGCGCCTTTTCGCCGTTGCCGGTTCCCGCTCGCGTCGAGCACCTCGTCGCCACGGCGGGCAAGCGGCCGGCGCTCTATGCCGCAGGCCGCGGGATCGAAGGCGGCGTCCCCTTCCTGCTCCGCTTCGCGGGAGGCTCCGAGGGCTGGAAGCGGGCTTGGGGGCCCCTGGAGCGACCTCTGAGCGGCCTGAGCGCGCTCGAGCAAGACTTGGATGGAGACGGCGACGCGGAGGTCCTGGTCGGCGCCCCCCTCGCGCTCCTCGATTCCGGAACGGGGGAGGAGCGCTGGAACGACAAGACCAACCGCGGCCCTGCGGTGGAGGAGTGGGCCGGTCCCGCCTGCCTCCGCGGCGCGCGGGGCTCGTCCGTGTGCGTCGGCGCCACCGCCCTTGGGGGGGGGAAGGTTGGCGGGGTCGTGGCCTACACCCCCACGGGGAAGCGCCTCTGGACCCGTCCTCTCGAGAGCGACGAGGCGCCGAAGGGGGAGGCCGACGCTCCCCTGCGCCTGCTGGGCCACGAGGCCCTCCCGCGGCTCGTGGTCGCGGTGACCTCGACGCGGGCGCTGGCCCTGCGCCGCAGCGATGGTGAGTTCGTGTGGTCGGCCGACTTCGGGACCCATGGGGCAAGGGGCGAAGTGTTCGGTGCCGTCCTCGGCGGCACGACCCGTCCTGCCCTCGTCCTTACCCGCTCTGGACTCGACGACCGCTCCGAGCTTCGCGTCTACGACGCGGCCAGCGGACGGCCGCTCTGGGCGCGGGTCCTCCCCGCGGGGCGCCCCGGCGCGCGCGCCAGCGAGCCCGTGGTGCTTCCCCGTCGCGAGGAGCGCGAGGCGGCGGTGGCGGTGGTCGCGCCGACGGGCGTGCTCCTCTTCTTTGCCCTTCGCGACGGTGCCTACCTTGGCGAACGACGGCATTCCGAAGGGCTTCGCCCCTGGCTGCGCTCGCTCGGCGGATCGACCGCCCACGGGACGAGCGAACGCAGCGCAGCGCCGACCTTGGTCGCGGCGACGGACGACGATCACGTCCTCGAACTTCGTTGTCCTCCCTTGCGCCGTCCGTTCGCCGGTGAGCGGCAGCGACTCCGCGAGCAGATCCGCCGCATCGCTTTGGGCGGGCCCTTCCTCGAACAGGCCGTAAAGGCCTTGCCCTCGCTGGCGCATCCGAGCTCACCCTTTGCCGCCCGCGCAGGCTTGGCCTTGGCCGAAGCGCAGATGGCCCGCGGCGACCCACGGGCGGCGGCCCGCGCCGTCGAGCGGGTCCTCGAAGTCGCTCCAAGGCATCTCGGCGCGCTGGAGCTGCGCGTCCGGGCGAGCTTCGCTCAGGATCCGCGCTTCACACCGGAGATCCGCGACGAGCTGGTCGAGCTGGCGCGTGTCGACGCAGCGCGCGCCGCGGAAGTCGCCGTCGATCTCTCGCTGCGGGCTGGGAGCGATGCGGAAGACGTGCGGGGCTTCCTCAACCTCGCCACCTACCTGGCTCCGCACCACGATCCCCGCGCCCACCGCGAACTCGGCTTGTTTCGCATGAGCCAAGACCTCGCGCCTCGCCTGGAGGCCATCACGCGCGGTGCGCGCGGTTGGAAGACCCCCAAGCCCAAGGAAGTGCTCGAGGTCCTGGAGAGCATCCAGGGCGTGCGGTCCGATCTCACCAGCGCCCTTGCCAAGAGCGAGGATGCCCGAGCGCGGGCCGCGGCCCTCCTGGTTACGGTCCTCGAATTCCGCCTCGCCGCTCGTTTCGTTCCCGAAGGGAAGGCGCGCGAACGCGCCCTCGCTCGCCTGCGCAGTCAGCTCATCGGTCTCCAGTCCACCGCTTCGCTTCGCGCGGGGAGTTCGCCGCCCTTCCTGCGCTCGACGCGGCGCCTGGCCCAGGGCTGCGCCCGGGACGCCGAGCTCAGCCCGGCGCAGGCCAGGGCCCTCGTCGCCGCCCTGCGTCACGATCTGAAGGCGCTTCGCAGCGGGCGGCGCGACCTGCGCGGCTGGCACGCGGTCTTGGACGCCATCGACGTGCTCTGGCGACGTCCTTAGGTGCAGGACGGAGTTCGCTCCGGCCTCGAGCCGTGGAGCCTCCTCACGTGCAACCGGGATCCTCGCGCGGACCAAGGAGCCGCTCTGCCTACCCGAAGGCGGAGTTGCGCGGCGTGTTGCGTCAAGCGCCGAGGTCCACCTCTTGGCCGCCGCGCAGGACCGAGCGCAGGCGGAGGTCCTCGTCGAGCACGACCACGTCGGCCGGTCCGCCGGGTACGATGCGACCTAGGTCCGTCCGCCCCAGGGCGTCCGCCGGGTTCCGGCTGAGGAGGTCGCTGGCCTCTTCGACGGAGAGGCCCGCGGACACGGCCTTCCGCAGGGCGCGGTCGAGGGTCAAGATGCTGCCCGCGAGGGTCCCGTCGCCGAGGGTTGCGCGATCCGCCGCGACCACGATGCGTTGGCCGCCCAACTCGCTTTCGCCAGGGGGAAGCCCGCAGGCTCGGACCGCGTCGCTGACCAAGGCCAGCCGTCCGCGCGCTGCGCGGTACGCGATGCGGAACAGGCTGGGGTGTACGTGGACGCCGTCGAGGATGATCTCGTGCACGGTCTTGGGCGCCTCGAGGGCGGCCGCGGCCAGGCCGGGCTTCCGGTGGTGGAGGCCGCGCATGGCGTTGAAGAGATGGGTTGCGCCCCCCGCGCCCTCCTCGAAGGCCGCGGCGGCTTCCGCCGCGTCGCAGTCGGTGTGTCCGAGCCCGACCCGGATGCCACGACCCACGAGCAGGCGCACGAGCTCGAGCGCACCGGGCAGCTCGGGCGCGAGGGTGACGGCGGCCACGGGTCCTGCCGCGAGGAGCCTCCGGAGGGCCTGAGGATCCGGGGCGAGCGCATGGGGCGGCTGGGCGCCGAGCCGGGCTGGGGCAAGGAACGGCCCTTCGAGGTGCGTTCCCAGGATGCGGGCCCGCTCCGGTCCGTCGGACACGCTCCCCACGGCGGCCACGGCGGCCTCGAGTTCGCGGAGGGGACGGGTGACGGTGGTTGGGCAAAGAGCGGTGGTCCCGTGCCGCAGATGGAAGGAGGCGACCGCGGCGACGCCCTCCGCGCCGTCCATGACGTCGGCGCCGCCACCGCCGTGGACGTGCAGGTCCACGAAGCCGGGCAGCACGAAGCATGGCCGGGCCGGGCCCGGCGTGAATCCGCGGACGCGGCCGTCGGCCAGGGTGAGGGTTCCGCTGCGCAGCTTCCCGTCGGCGAGAAGCGTTCGACCGGTGAGCTTCATGCCTCCTCGTCGCGCCACGCGCGGCAGCCCCGCACGCGCGCGGCGAGCTCCTCCCAGGGGAGTCCGTGGAGATCACCCTCCCAGAGAATGCGCCGCCCGCCGACCCAGGACCCTCGCAAGGCGGTCTCGGGGACCATTCCGCTCGAGAGGACCCCGAGGAGGGAGTCCCCGCCGCGCAAGGAGGCGGGGAGCAGGGAAGGATCGCGCAGGTCGACGGCGAGGAAGTCGGCCCAGCGCCCGGGCTCGAGCGATCCGACCTCGAGCCCCAGGGAGCGGGCCCCTCCTTGGGTCGCCAAGGCAAAGGGGCGCGCAGGGTCCGGCGCCTGGTTTTCTCGTTCGGCGAGGATCCCCATTCGCAGGCGGCGCACGCGCTGCAGGGCCTCAGCGGCGCGCAGTTCGTCGAAGATGTTCGGTTTGGCGTTCATGTCCGTCCCCAACCCGACGGTGACGCCCTTTCGGAGCAAGTCGGGGAGGTCGGCGATGCCGTCTCCGAGGGCCATGTTCGTGGTCGGGTTGGAGACCACCGCCCCCCGCCGCTCGCCGAGGAGCGTGCGCTCTTCCTCGCTCAGCCAGATTCCGTGGACCAGTACGGTTCGCTCGTCCAGCACCCCAAAGCGTTCGAGGGCGAGAAGCGGCGTCGTTCCGTAGCGCTGGCGGGCGAAGGGGACGTCGCCTTCCTGTTCGGCCAGGTGGATGTGCCATGGCACCTCGAGTTCCCGCGCGAGGGTCGCCGCCGCCTCGATGGCCTCGCGGCTCGCTCCGTGGAGCGAGTGGGGAGCAGGGAGGACCGTGACCGCGGGGTCGTGGGCGTATTCCGCGGCGAGGGCTCGCACCTCGGCGATGGCTTCGTCGATGGGTTGGGCCATGCGCGCCTGGCCGGGCTTCTCGCGCACGTCGTAGATCGTCCTGAGGAGGGCCACGCGGAGGCCTACGCGGCGAGCGGCGCGCACCACGAGTCGGGACAGTTCGCCTTTGCGCGAGCAATGGTCTCCCGTCGCGTTGTGCAGGTAGGGAACTCGCCCACGGTGGTGATGCCGGCGCGGGCCATGGAGGCGAAACAGAGGAGGGCCGCCGCCTCCAGCGAGTCGTCGTCCATGCGCTCGACCAAGGGATAGAGGTAGCGTTGCACCCAGTCGGCGAAATTGCGCGGGTGGTCTGCCCACCCGCGCAGGAAGACCTGGAAGCAGTGGCTGTGCGCGGAAACGGTGCCGGGGACGAGGGCCGCGTCCTCCAGGCGGAGTTCGCGCGCCCGAGCGGCTTCGGGGCGCGCGGCGACCTCCTCCGCGGGACCGGCGGCCACGACGCGACCCGCCTCGTCGACCAACAGCGCTCCGTCCGGGACGAAGCCCGTGGAGAGGAGGATCCAGTCGGCACGGTAGAGCTCAGTCACGAAGGAGGGCCTCCCCGAGGCGCACGTAGGTGTCGATGCCGGCCTCGATGTCCGCGAGGTCGATGTGCTCGTGATCCGAATGCGCGACCTCGATGGCGCCCGGTCCGCAGAGGACGATCGGCCCGAGGGCGCTCAGGTAGCTGGCGTCGCTGTTGAAGGGGACCACGCAGGTAGGGAACCCCGCAGGCGCCTCCAGGCGGACGGGGTCGTTGCCCGAGATGCGGGTCAGACTCACCCCTTCGGGGCAGAGGGCCTCGAGGCGGGCCTGGGCGGCCTCCGCGGAGGTCGCCAGGCGAAGCATCAGGGTCGCGTGGGCCTCGGGCGCGAAGACGTTGGCGGCCACGCCGCCAGAGATCAGCCCGACGTTGCAGGTCGTCGGTCCGAGGACGGGGTCGTCCGGCCAGGGCTCCCTCCGGACCGCCTCGAGGAACACGAGCAAGCGGTCGATGGCGGACACGCCCCGGTCGGGGAACGCGGAGTGCCCCGCCACGCCCTCCGCGACGACTCGCACCTTGAGCATTCCCTTCTGGGCGGCGGCGACCCGGTTCGACGTCGGCTCGCCGAGGACGATGGGCGCCCCGTCGGGCGGCAATTCGCGGGCCGCGACGATGGCCCCGCAGTGGTCGACTTCCTCGCCCACGACAAGGAGGAATCCGGTCCGTATTCCCCGCTCCGCCAGTCGTGCGGCGGCCTCGAACATCGCGACCAGAGGGCCCTTGGTGTCGGCCGCGCCGCGGCCGTAGAGCCTCGTGCCCTCGACGCGGGGCGGAAGGTGCGGCGGGACCACGTCGAGGTGCGTGGAGAACCAGAGCTGGGCGGCTCCGGCCGGGCGGGCGATGAGGTTGCAGCGTTCGCCTTCCACCGGCTGGCGCTCGACGCCGTAGCCGCGCCGCGCGAGGATCTCCGCGACGGCCTCCGCGTAGGCGACTTCTCCCCCGCTGGGCGAGGGGATCTCCACCAAGGCGGCGACTTGCCGCAAGAGTTCGCTCACTCCCCGCTCCTCTCCGCCCCCGGAAGGCCGTGCTCGGTGCTCCTCGGGGCCCGGGGCAGACTTAGACCCGGCCGCAGGCCAGGCGCTCCACCAGTTCGCAGAGGACGTGCCCGATCGCCAAGTGGCTCTCTTGAATGTGCGAGGTCACCAGCGAGGGGACGCGGATCGCCACGTCGGCGAGTTCCGCGACGCGGCCGCCGCGTTGCCCGACCCAGCCCACGGTGCGCAGACCCCGCCGTTGGGCGGCCTCGAGGGCAAGGACCACGTTTTCGCTCCCGCCGCTGGTCGAGATGCCGACCAGGCAGTCGCCCTCCTGCCCGAGGGCCTCGACCTGGCGAGAGAAGACCCGCGCGTAGCCGTAGTCGTTGGCGCAGGCGGTCAGCAGGGAGGTGTCCACGGTCAGGGCGATGGCGGGAAGCGCGTCCCGCTCGAAGTCGGCGCTCAGGCGCACCACGAGCTCGGTCGCGAAGTGCTGGCTGTCCGCGGCGCTCCCGCCGTTGCCGCAGAAGAGGAGCTTGTGGCCGTCGGCGATGGCGTCGGCCATCAGCTTTCCCGCGGCGAGGATGTCGCCCAGGCATTCTTGGAGGAGGCGCTGCTTGGTGGCGATGCTCTCGTGCAAGTGCCGTGTGACGACTTCCTCGGGGGTCATGCGCCCTCCCTATTCGGATCCCGGGTGCTCGCGCAGGTAGCCTTGCAGACTGCGTAGGGGACCGTCATACCACGCGCCCAGGCGCTCTTCGCCCGGCGCCGTCGCCCAGCGGCTTGCGTCGCCGAGCCCCGCGGAGTTGCCGACCCACAGTTCGCACGTACGGGGCTCGCCGTCGCCGCTCTCGGTGCGCACGCGGAACACCAGCTTCCAAGCGGGCGGCCGCAGGCCGCGCTCGGCCAGGCGTTCCGCGCTCGCCGTCTCGGTGCGGCCAACGCCCACCCCTTCGTCGAAGGGCTTCAGGCACCGGTCCTCGAAGTCGGCGGGGTCCGAGAGCACCGTCCGTCCGTCTCGAAGCCAGTTCTTGTCGGTCTTGCGGAAGCGCGCCCGCAGTTCGTCTCCTGCGTAGACCTCGAGTTCGACGACTTCGTACCAGCGGAAGGAGAAGAGTTCGGTCTTCGCGCCGAAGCCCAAGCCGATGCGGTCGAGGAAGCTCGCATCGACGAGCCCGATGGCCGGCTGGCCGGCTTCGTAGAGGACGTGCACGCGTTCTCCCACGCGTTGGCCGAGGAGGAGCACACGCTCCTCATCGACGAGTTCTCCGGAAGCGTCGATGGTCCGAACCTCGAAGACCAGGCGCCGCGGGCTGGGGGCTAGGCCGTATTCGCGGCGCGCAGCGGGGGTATCGAGGGCGACCCAGCGCTCGACGCGGAGGTCTTCGAAGCGTTTGAGGAAGGTGACGACTCGCTGGTGGTCGGTCCCTCCGGACTCCCCGGCAACGGTCCACTTGGGGAGGGGGTTGGGGTCCTTGCCCTCGCTGGGGTCCTTGCGCTCGGCCGAGAAGGTGGTCTTCCCCGCCTCGTCGAGGAGGCGCAGGCCGTAGATGTCGTGATGCGAGATGCCCAGGACGCGTCGATGCCGCAGTTCGAGTGGCCCGTCGCGCAGGCGTAGGGGGACGTCCCGGAGGTCGGCCAAGTAGATGAAGTGCGCGTCGCCGTCGCGCAGGCGGACGTAGTGCGCCCCCGGCGTCTCGTCCGAAGCGGCCCCGACGTCGAGGCGGATCCATGCCTTGCCCTGCCGCAATTGGACGCGCAGCTCGGGGTCGTCGAGGCTCCACTCGGGGCGGGCCTCCTTGCCGTGGCGCTCGAGGACGGTCAGGCTGAGGAGTTGTTCGAGGAGGGCGTCGACTTCGCGCGTGCGGGCCGGCTGAGGTGGGCCTGCGGCGACGAACTGCCAGTCCTTGTCTTCGCGGCGGAGATGCAACTCCGCGCCGTCGTCGAAGGTGGCGCGCAGTTCGGAGATGGTGCTCTCGCCGCCTTCGAGGGGGACCAGCGCGGGGTCGAGGTAGTCTTCGGGAGGACGTTGCAGGAGGGGGAGGAACTTCGCTCCTTCTCCCTCGTAGACGGTGAGGGGGCGCCGGGGCACGCGCAGGTAGCGACGCTGGGGCTTCCCCGCCACTTGCCGTCCCACGTCGAGGATCGCCTGCTGTGCCTCGCCGGCGGTGGAGAAGGCGATGCGCAGGAGCGGCGGGTTGAGGCCGAATTCGCGCAGCTCGGCGGGCGAAGGATCGTCCTTGGCGATGCCTACGGCCTTTACGTAGCCGACGGCGGCGAGGACCTCGTCGACGACGCTGCGGGCGGCGTGTTCCCCGCGCGGACCGCCGACGCGCCAGCGCCCCTCCTGCAAGACCAAGCGCAGCTCGCGGACGGGGTCTCCGGGGCCAACGCCGCCGCGGATTTCGAGGGAGACGCTGGCGATGTCCTCCCGGCGAATGCTCGTGAGCTGCTTGTCGCGAAGCATCCACAAGGGGCGCTCGAGGTGCTCGCGGAGGGCGTCCTTGACCTGGTAGATGCTTCCGTCTCGCTCGTCGCGTACGGGGACGACGGCGCCGGGGCGCGGGGCGCCGACCGTGAGGGCGAAGGGAGCTTTGCCGTCGCGATAGAAGACGAGCTTCCCCAGCGGTTGCCCGAAGCGATACTCTGCCCGCTCGGCGGGGGAAATGCGGCTCCCTATGCGCAGGTACTGAATGCCGTTGAGGAGCCGATTGACCTCTGCGTCGTCGGCGCGGTCCTCGAGGGGCTCGAGCAGTTTCCAGCCAGCGGTGGGCATGTTGGAGCGCTGGGTGTCGAAGCCGCGGGTCGGTCGCCGGAGAACGACGCGTTCGCTGCCGCGCAACAACTCGATGCGGACGATCTCCTGGGCCTTGAAGAAGGGGAACACGTAGGCGCTCCGGGTTCCCACCTCATGCGAAGTCTGGGTGGCGGGCTCGCCGAGCAGGAGCCACACCCCCAGGGCGGTGCAGAGGACGAGGAGCACCAGGTTGATGCGCCACGGCCTCCGCTCGGGGACGGGGGGGCGCTCCAGGGCAGGGGACGGGGGAGTTGCTCCGCTCACGACCGCTCAGCTCCTCCGGCGCAGGATCCAGGCGAAGAGGCCCAGGGCCAGGGCCACCGCCGGCAGGCCGGGGCAGGCCAGGGCCTGGATTCGCTCCAACGCTCCGGACGTCATGCTCAACCGATACGAGGTGGGCCGATGACTCTCGCCCACCATCAGCCGCTCCTCCTCGAGGAGCCAGTGGAAGGTGTTGAGGAAGAGCTCTTGGTTGGAGTAGGCGCCTTCTTGGAGGAATTGGTTGGTCACCCACTCCACGTCGCCGAAGACCGCGACTCGGCTGCGCTTGCGCGGGGTGGCTTCGCCTGCGTCGGGCTTGGGCGCGTACTCGGCGGCGACGCCAATGGAGAAGGGGCCGTAGCGGATGAGCTCCGCGGTTTGCATGCGTCGAGCGGGGTCCGGTGTGGAGAAGCAGCGCTGTCCCCAGCTCGCGGTCGTGACCAAGGAGCGAGCGTCGACCTGCAGGGTCGGGCGGTGTTGGATGGGCCGGGCCGAGTAGAAGGCGATCCGCGCCCCGCGGAGTGCGAGGGGTTGGGTGATGGGGTGGGTCTTGTCGAGGCTCTCGCACCAAAGCTGGGGGGTCGCGGCCTGCCGCTGGGTGCGCGGGTCCGCGAAGAGGAGGAGGACGGCCTCGTCGAGGGGCTCGATCCCGTAGCGCTGGGCGAGGACCTCCTCGAGCCCGCTCGCGTCGAAGCGTGTTCCTCCGCCGTCCTCGGCGCTGCGGTACCAGGCCTCGAGGAGGAACAAGGCACGACCGCCTCCGTCGAGGTAGCGGGTCACGGCCGCCACTTCGGGCTCGGTCAGCGCCTTCCTGGGGCCCGCGACCACCAGCAGGTCGCAGTCCTCTGGAACCGTCACGCCTTCCCGCGTGAGCAGGTCGAGTTCTTCGACGTCTACGTTGCGCTGGCGGAGCGCCTGGACCAGGCGGGAGAGCCCCGTGCGCGGTTCGAAGTCCTCGATGTCCTTCTCGCCGTGGCCGGTCAGGAAGTAGGCTCGCGTCGGCTCGCCCTCCGTGACCTCGCGGATGGCCGAGCTGAGCAAGCGCTCGCCGAGGAAGACCCGCCGGCTGGGATCGGTGGCGTCGCGTTTCCAGAAGTCGTGCAAGGCGATGTGTTTGGAGCGTTCCCGCCTCCACTCGCCGGACGGGTCCGCGCGGCCCGACTGGACGACGACCCCGAGCAGTTCTCCTTCGCTGGCGTCCGGGTCGAGTTCGAGAGCTTCGAGCCGGAGCTTGAGCTCGCGGGAGTCCAAAGTACGTGGGTTGTAGGACTCGAGGAGCACGCGCGGAGAGGCGTCGCGGTATTGGCGAAGGAGTCGCTCGACGGCGTCGGCTTCGCGGTTGCCGGGCGGGAGCAGCGCCACGAGCTTGACCTGTCCTTCGAGCGCGGCGACCAGGCGCCGGGACTCTTCGGAAAGTGTGTAGAGCTTCTGGCTCGTCAGGTCCGCGCGCCACAGTTCGTGCCGGGAGAAGACGTAGTTGCCGAGGCCGAGGAGGACCGTAGCGAGGGCGACCATCACGACGGCGTTGGCAGCGAGGGCCAAGCGCGAAGCGCCTGCTCCGAGGGCTTCGCTACGGCGCAGGCGGACGCCGACGAGAACGAGACCTTGCAGACCGAGGAAGCAGCCGATGGAGAGGAGGACCCACCGGCGCGCGATGACCGTCGCGGCCTCCGCGTCGGGGGCGTCGCCGTCCAGTCCCAGGCCGAGCAGGATCCAGAAGAAGAGGAACAGGAGCCCCAGGAGGAGGGAGGCCATGCCCAGGGGGAGGAGCCAGCCCTCGCCGTGGGGAGCGTGAGCGCCTTCGGAGGCCTGCTGTCGCGCTGGATTCAGCGCCACTTGTGGGCCTCCAGTCCGCGCACGGCGAGGAAGAGGAAGTAGGCGGTCGAGGTCACGTAGAAGGTGAGCGTGCTGAAGCTGAGGATGCCTTTCGCCATCTCGCGCTGATGGTGGAGGACGTTGATGTAGCGGACGAAGGCTCGGGCCCGCTCGGCCACATCGCTCACGGCGGTCTGGTCGGCCCACCAGGGGACGAAGACCACCACGAACAGGAGGACGACCGCGGGGTAGACGTAGGCCAGGATCTGGCTGCGGGTGATCGAGGAGAAGAACAGGCCGACGGCCACGAAGAGGCCGCAAGCCAGGGCGAGGCCTAGGTACCCACCGAGGACGGGTCCCCAGTCCCACTCCTCCGAGTAGGCCTTCACGATGAACTGGTAGGCCGCGGTCATGACGACCATGAACAGGGTGTAGGCGAAGGCCGCGAGGAACTTGGAGAGCACGACCTGCACCTCGGTCACGGGGGCGGTGAGCAGCATCTCCAGGGTTCCTGCGCGGTCCTCCTCCGCGAGGAGGCGCATGGTGATTGCGGGGAGGAGCACCGCGAGGGAGAGCCAGAGGAGGGTGTGGACGGTGATCCAGTAGGAGGCGGGGAGGGAGAGCTCGCGGAACTGGTCGAAGCCGGCGTAGGAGTCGAGCACTGCGCGGATGACGACGCCGTTGATCGAGAGGAAGACGCCCAACACCACGTAGGCGACGGGATGGAAGAAGTAGCGCTTGAGCTCGCGCCAGGCGAGTACGCCGAGGGCGTCGAACCACCAGCCTTCGAAGGGCAGCAGGAAGGGGTTGACGGCGTCGGGCGGGCGGCGCCCCCGGATGAGGGCCCAGAGGCCGAGGAGGAGGGGGTAGGCGGGCAGTGCGACGGAGGCCACGCGGATGGTCCAGAGGACGCGCGGGTTTTCGGTGCCGAAGTCCTGCGCGAAAGCGCGCCAGGAGAGGAAGGCCAGGAGGCCTCCGCCGAGGAGCACGTAGAGGAGGCCCAGGACGCGGGTCCCCGGCGAGGAGGGCGGGCCTGCTGGAGTCGTTTCCGGACGCGCGGCGGATTCGGGGCCTTCGGCCTGGGAGCGGGACTGGGCGGTGGCGGCTTCCTCCGCCTGGGCGGGATCGGGGTCTTTGGTTTGGGG
>RFHU01000034.1 GCA_003695705.1 Planctomycetota bacterium | reverse complement strand
GGCCGCGACGAGCCAGGGCGTCGGCGCGGGCCGTCTCGATCTCGGCGGCGAGGGCGACTTCTTCCACCTCGTCGGCCAGTGTCCTTGCTGCGTCGAGGGCCGCGAGCGCCTCGGCGAGGTCGTCCTCGGCGAGGCGGGCGCGGCCGATCCCGAGCAGGGCGGAGCACTCGCCGCGCGGGTCGTGGGCCGCGCGCGCCGCCTCGAGGGCGCGCGCGAAGCAGCGCCCCGCGGCGGAGGCCTCTCGTCGCGCCAAGCACAGTTCTCCGCGGGCCGAGAGGAGCGAGGCGTCGTCGGCGGGCGCCCCCTCGGCGCGGGTTCGTCCTGCGGCGTCGAGCGCTCGCGAGGCTTCGGGCAAGGCGCCGCGCTCGCGGAGGACCGAGGCAAGGCGAACCAGCGCGGCGGTGGCGGTGCGTGCGTCGCCGAGCGTGCGGCTCAGGCGCAAGGACGCCTCCAGGCGGCGTTGCGCTGCCTCCAGGGCGCCTCGTTCGAGGAGGAGCGCGCCCAGGTTCGCCTCCAGGGAGGCCTCGCCTTGGCGGTCGCCGGCCCGGCGGGCCTGGCCCAGGGCTTCCTCGAAGGCATCTTCCGCCGCTCGCAGACGGCCGTGGGCTTGGTGAACCAGCCCGAGGTTTCCCAGGTTCACGGCCACGGCCCCTGGGTCCGATCGTTCGCGCGCCAACTCCAGGGCCTCTTCGTAGTAGGGAGCGGCGGCGGTGGGTGCCCCCGCGGCCAGGCGAGCGTTCCCCAGGCCGGTGAGGGCGATCCCGAGGTGGCCGCGGAGGGAGTGGCGCCGGGCGAGGGCGATCGCCTCTTCGAGGGCCACCAAGGCTTCTTCGCGCCGCCCGTCCGCGAGGGAGGCGTTGGCCAGCAGCGAGAGGAGTGCGCTGCGGGACTCGGCCACGAAGGGATCCTCTCGCGCGACGTCCGCGGAGAGGAGGGCGAGGCCGCGCCGCGCAGCCTCCCCACTGGCACGGGTCTCGCCGCGGACGAAGTGCGCCGCGCTTCGCCGGCGGGAGAGCTCGGCGCGCAGGACGGGCGCCGCGTCGAGTCGTTCCGCGACGGCCTCGGCGATGCGGGCGCGGGCCAGCGCCACGCCAGGGTCCTGGCGCAAGAGGTTCCAGGCAGCGCTCAGGTAGTCGATCAAGCGCGCGGGCGCTCCGGCTTCTTCGGCCAGTCCGGCACGGTCGACCGCGTCGGCCAGGCCTTCTTCGTCGAACTCGCCGCGCTGGAGGCGCGCCTCGAGCTCCTTCCAGGGGGGATCCACGGCGCTCATGCCCTCAGAGTACTCCTGTGTTACGGTCCCTCCACGGTTCCTCCATGAGTGTCCAACGCCCGGCGCTGCGGCCCTTCCTCGAGCCCGTGCCCATCCGTCTGCCCGAGGCGGAGGGGCAGCCGCTGTTCCTGATCCGCGACCCCTTCCGCCTCTCCGAGCAGCAGCTCGTCGTGCCGCCGGCCGGGGTGGCGGTCCTGCAGCTCCTCGACGGCTCGCGGACCGTGGCCGAAGTCCAAGAGGAGTTCGCGCGGCGTTACGGAGTGCAGCCGCCCGCTCAGGAGGTGACGACCCTCGTGGATCGGTTGGCGGAGGCGAAGCTCCTCGCGGGGCCGCACCTGCGGGCCTGCCTGGAGGAGTTCGCGCGGCAGCCGGTGCGCGAGCCGGCGTGCATCGGCTCCTACCCGGGGGAGCCGGCCGCTCTGCGTTCCTTCTTGGACGCGCAGTTCGCCCGGGCTGGCGGCCCCGGAGGCGGCCCGGAGAGCGCGCCGGCGGGGGCCCCCGTACGGGGCGTCATTGCCCCCCACATCGACCCCGAGCGGGGGGGGCATGCCTACGCCTGGGCCTGGCGTGAGCTTGCTGCCCACTGCGAGGCCGATCTGTTCGTCATCTTCGGCACCAGCCACGCGGGGACGGGACCCATCGACGGCGACCCAGCGACGCGCGCTGCCCGCTACGCGCTCACGCGCAAGAGCTACCGCACTCCCCTCGGAGACCTTCCTACCGACGCGGAACTCGTCGACCGGCTCCTCGAGGCCTACCGCGGCCCCGACGACCTCTTCGCCGGCGAGTTCCACCACCGCGGAGAGCACTCGATCGAATTCCAGGCCCTGTTCTTGGCGCACCTGCTCGCCCCGCGCAGGCCCGTTCGCATTCTCCCGGTCCTGTGCGGCGGACTCCACGATCTGCGGGGGGGTGCCCCCACCGACGACGAAGGCTTTTTGGCTTTTCATGAGGCGTTGAGGGCCGCGCTCGCAGAGATACCGCCCGAGCGGGTGGCGTTCATCGCCTCCATCGACTTGGCCCACGTGGGCGCGCAGTTCCATCAGCCCCCCGCCGACCGCACGCGCGTGGAAGAGGCCGCGGCGGCCGACCGGGAGACCCTTCGTCTCGCCCTCGAGGAGCGCGACGCCGCCGCGGTCCACGCCGACCTCGAGGCAGACCTCGAGCGGCCCGAGCCCGAGCAGCGGAACGTCTGCGGGCACTCGGCTCTGGTCGCCCTCGTGCACGCGCTCTCGCTCGGCGGGGCTCCGCTGCGAGGGGAGTTGCTGACCTACGACGCCTGGCACGACGGCGCGTCGGCCGTCGGCTTCGCCGCGGGCGTCTATCGGGAGGAAGCGTGACGCAAGGCCTCGACGAAAGCCTCTTCGATGACCCCGCGGTGCGGCAGCTCATCGAACTCTCCGTGGAGGAAGACCTCGGCGAGGAGGGGGACGTGACTTCGCGGGTCGTTCCTCCCGGAGCTCGCTGCCGGGCCGAGGTGGTCTACCGCGAAGGCGGGGTCGCTGCCGGTCTCCCCCTCGCAGAGCGCGTGCTGAAGCGGATCGAGCCCGAGGCGCGTTTCGAGCGCCTCGTCGCCGACGGCCAGCGCCTGCCGGCCGGCGGTGTGGCCGCGCGCATCGAGGGGCCCGCCCGGGGCGTGCTCGCCGCCGAGCGACTGCTCCTCAATTTCCTCCAGCGCCTCAGCGGGGTCGCCACCGCGACCCGCCGGTTCGTGGACGCCATCGGCGAGTTGCCCGCGCAACTCTTGGACACGCGCAAGACGACTCCTGGCTGGCGGGCGCTGGAGAAGTACGCGGTGCGGGCAGGGGGTGGGGCCAACCATCGTATGGGTCTCTACGACCAGGTCCTCATCAAGGACAACCACTTGGTCGTCCACGGCGGCGAATCGGCGGTGGCCGAGGTGGTCGCGCTGGCGCGCCGCGAGGCGCCGGCGGACACGCCGGTGGAGGTCGAGGTCACGACCTTGCAGGGGGCGCTGGCGGCGGCGCGCGCCGGGGCCGACATCGTGCTCCTCGACAACTTCTCCCCGGACCGGTTGCGCGAGACGGTGGATCGCGTCCGCGCCGACGCCCGCGAGAGGGGCGTGGATCCACCGCGCCTCGAGGCGTCGGGCGGGATCGAACAAGACACGGTGCGCCGGGTGGCCGAGGCAGGGGTCGATCGAATTTCCACCGGCTGGGTAACCCACTCGGCCCCAGCCCTCGACATCGCGCTGGAGTTTCGCGAGTTGGAGTAGAACCCATGCCCCAGGCCCCCGCCGACGTCGCCGACCAAGTGGCCGCCCTCGCCGCCAACGTGCGCGGCGTGTTCGTCGGGCGCGAGGAGACCGTGGACCTCCTCCTCTGCGCCCTCCTTGCCGAGGGGCACGTGTTGATCGAAGACGCGCCGGGAGTGGGCAAGACCACCCTCGCTCGGGCCCTCGCGCGCTCCGTCGACTGCGACTTCAAGCGCATCCAGTTCACGCCGGACCTCTTGCCCAGCGACATCACCGGGGTCTCCATCTTCGACCAGTCGCGCAAGGAGTTCGTCTTCCAGCCGGGGCCGGTGTTCGCGAACGTCGTCCTTGCCGACGAGATCAACCGTACCAACCCCCGCACGCAATCGAGCCTGCTGGAGGCCATGAGCGATGCCGCGGTCTCGGTCGACGGAGCCACGCGCCCGTTGCCGCGCCCCTTCTTCGTCCTGGCCACCCAGAACCCCTACGAATTCGAGGGGACCTACCCCCTGCCGGAGTCGCAGCTCGACCGCTTCCTGCTCCGCCTCAGCGTGGGCTACCCCAGCCCCGAGCAGGAACTCGAGGTGCTTCGAGCCCAAGAGGTGCGCCACCCCCTCGAGGACCTCGGCCCCGTGGTTCACGGCGAGGACGTTCTCGCCATGCAGGCGGCGACCCGCAGGGTCCGCGCGGACGAATCGATCCTCGAGTACGTGGTGAACATCGCCCAGGCGTCGCGGCGGGCTCCGGAGCTGTCGGTGGGGGTGAGCCCCCGCGGTTCCCTGGCCCTGCGCAGGGCAGCTCAGGCCTTGGCCTTGGTGCGGGGCCGGGACTACGTCGTCCCCGACGACGTCAAGGAGCTCGCCCTGCCGGTCCTCGCCCACCGGGTGGTCCCCGAGGACACCGCCCGCGGCGCCCAGCGCAGGGCGGAGGAGGCCTTGCAGGGCATCCTCGACGCTCTCCCCGTGCCGCTGTAGGATCGCGCCCCTCTCCCCGGGAGTTCGTCCCATGGCCGGCAGGCGCCTCGTCGTCGTTTCCGAGCGCGAACACAGGTTCGTCGACCTAGACGACCTCGACGTGCTCCGGATCGGCCGCGCTCCCGAGAACGACGTGGTCATCAAGGACGACATGGTTTCGCGGCGCCATTGCCAGGTGGAAGTCGGCGCCGACGGCCGCCTGCGGATCCGCGATCTCAAGAGCTTCAACGGGACCTACCTCAACGAGCGGCGGGTCCGCGACGAGCCCTTCCAGCTCTGGGACTGTCTCCGCGTGGGCCGCACGAAGATGTTCCTCGTCGACCGGGTCTCGGCGCCCGAGGAGCGTGCGGCAGGCCAGCCTCCCGGCGAGCCGGTGGCGAGCCCAGCCTCCGAGGAGCGGTCGGCGGATCCACCCTCCGGAGAGCCGCCGAACGCCGAGCCCGCCGCGGTCTCCGGCCCGGAGGAGATGGGCAAGACGCGCACCATGGAGCTCGACGCCGCGGCCGAGGGCGCGGCGGCCTTGTTGACCAACAAGGAGCTGAGGGCAGCGGTCGAGGGCATCGTGCGCCGGGAGCGCGAGGAGGCCGAGCGGCAGATCTCCCGCCGGATTCGCGACGAGAGCGGACCGTCGGTGCTCGCATCCCTGGAGGGCTACAAGGTGCGCGTTCGCCGTGCCGGACCCGTGGACGGTGGCGGGGACTTCTTCGATGTCTTTCGCCCTCCGCTCGCGCCGCGGGCCCTGTCCTTCTGCGTGGGGAGCGTCTCGGGCGTGGGCGTCGCCGCGTGCATCGCCGCCGCGACCGCTCGCCACACCTTGCGGGGTGCGTGCGCCTGCGCGGTCGAGGACGACCCTCGCGCGGTCGTCGAGGCGGTTGCGGAGGTCCTGGCGCGGACCCTCCACCCGGGCTCGGCCCTCTCCCTCCTCCTGGCCCACTTGGGCGAGGGAGGCCGTGTGCGGGTGGGCTGCATGGGAGGCACGGGCGTGCTTCACTACAAGGCCGCCAGCGAAGAAGTCGAGGTCTTGCGGCCGCCCGGACGGCGCGACGAGGAGGCCGCGCGCGCGGTCTCCCTCGAGGCGCAGCTGCGCCCCGACGACCGCCTCCTCCTCGCCAGCGACGGAGCCGGCTCGCTGCGGGGGAGCGAGGGTCGGCCCTACGGCGGACAGCGCCTCGCCGACCGCCTCCAGACCTTGGGGCCGGAGGACCTCGCGGCCAGCGATCTCTTGGCGCGGCTCGTGGGGGACGCGGTCGACTTTGCGGCGGGGGCCCCCGAGCGGGACGTCACGCTGTTGGCCATCCATCGGGTGGGCGCGTGACGCGCGCCGCGCGGCTCGCCCTCGCCGACGGGCGGGTGTTCCACGGACGCTCCTGCGGTGCGCCTCTGGACGTCGCCGCGGAGGTGGTCTTCAACACCTCGCACACGGGCTACCAAGAGGTGCTCACCGACCCCAGCTACCGGGGGCAGGCGGTCGTGTTCACCGTTCCGATCCTGGGGATCTACGGAGTGGCGGGGGCGGGCGACGACCAGGCGGAGGCGCCGCAGGCGGCCGCGCTCGTGTGCCGCGAGATGTCCCGGCGGGCCTCCAGCTGGCGCGCCCAGGAACCCCTGCCCGCCTTCTTGGCTCGCCACGGGGTGCCCGCCATCGAGGGCGTCGACACGCGCAGCCTCGTTCGTCATCTCCGAGAGCGCGGCGCGGTCCTGGGCGTCCTGAGCGTCGGCGAGGAGCCCGATGCGGAGCTGGTGGAGCGAGCGCGGCACGCGCCGCCGATGCGGGGGCGGGACCTGGCGAGCGAGGTGAGCTGCGCAACGCCCTACGAGTGGACCGAGGGCTTCGACACGGCCACGACGCCCTGGGGGACCGCCGGCCCCGTGGAACGGTGCGCCGCAGGTCGGCGCGTGGTGGTCGTCGACCTAGGGGTCAAGCGGGACATCCTCCGGCACCTTGCCGCGCGCGGTTGCGAGGTGAGCGTGGTTCCCCTGGGGACCCCGCTCGAGGCGATCCTGGAGCGCGATCCCGCGGGCGTGTTGCTCTCCAACGGGCCCGGCGATCCCGCAGCGGTCGGGCGTGGGATCGAGCTTGCGCGCGGACTCCTCGCCTGCGAAGGGCTGCCCGTCTACGGAGTGTGTCTCGGCTACCAGCTCATCTCCCTGGCGATCGGGGCGAAGACCATCAAGATGAAGTTCGGCCACCGGGGCGGGAACCACCCGGTGCGCGATCTGGAGCGCGGGAAGGTACTGATTTCCGCGCACAACCACGGCTTCGCCGTCGATCCGAGCAGCCTGGCCGGCACCCCGCTGCTCGCCACCCACGAGAGCCTGTTCGACGGGACCCTCGAAGGCGTTCGCCATCGCGAACTCCCCGTGCGGGCGGTGCAGTTCCATCCGGAAGCGGGTCCCGGACCCCACGAGGCGGAGACCTTCTTCGACGACTTCGTCCGCGACCTGGCCGTCGCTCCGGCGGAGCGTGCCAGAGAGGGGTGAGGGCATGCCGAGCGTGACCATCGTCGGGCTGCAGTGGGGCGACGAGGGCAAGGGGAAGGTCCTCGACGCCTTCGCCGGAGAGGCCGACGTCGTCGTCCGCTTCCAGGGTGGCGGGAACGCAGGCCACACCGTGGTCGTGGGCGACACCAAGCACGTCTTCCACGTCGTTCCCACCGGGATCCTCTACCCAGGGGTGACCTGCGTCATCGGCAACGGCTGCGTCGTCGACGTGGTCGCCCTGCAAGAGGAGGTTTCCGCGCTCGCCGAGCGAGGCATCGACCTTTCGCGCCTCAAGCTCTCCTCGCGTGCCCACGTGGTCTTCCCTTACCACCGCGAACTCGACGAGGCGCGGGAGTCGGCGCGCAGCGGCGCCTCTCGCATCGGAACCACCAAGCGAGGCATTGGGCCTTGCTACGCCGACAAGGCGTCCCGCGTGGGCATCCGGGTGGGAGACCTGCGCGACCCCGCGACCTTCTCCGCGCGCCTGCGGCGTGTGCTCGACGAGAAGAACGCCATCCTCACCCAGCTCTACCGCCGCCGCGCGCTGGAATTCACGCCCATCTACGAGCGTTGCCTGGAGGCTTGGGAGGCACTGCGGCCCTTCGTGGTCGACACTTCGGAACTCGTGAACGAGGCCTTGGAGGCCGGGCGGCGGGTCCTCTTCGAGGGCGCGCAAGGGATCATGCTCGACGTGGACCACGGAACCTACCCCTACGTGACCTCCAGCCACGCCAGCTCGGCAGGGGTGTCCGCGGGAGCGGGGGTGCCGCCGGCTGCGACGGGGAAGGTGATCGGCGTCTCCAAGGCCTACACGACCCGCGTGGGCAGCGGCCCCTTTCCCACCGAGCTCGAGGACGAAGCCGGCGATCGCTTGCGGGAGTTTGGGCGCGAGTTCGGGGCCACGACCGGGCGCCCGCGGCGTTGCGGTTGGCTGGATCTCCCGCAGTTGCGCTACGCGGTGCGCACCACCGGGGCGGACGCCATCGTGCTCACCAAGCTCGACGCGCTGGCGGGCTTCGGCGCCCTGCGTGTTGCGACGGCCTACGCCGTCGACGGTGAGCGGCGGCGGGTTCATTGCCCGGACGATCCCCCTGCGCGAATCCGTCCCATCTACGAGGAGCTTCCGGGGCTTCCGGAGGGAGTGGACTACGCCGGCGCCGAGTGCTTCGAGGATTTGCCGCCCGAGGCGCGGGAGGTGGTCTCCTTCGTCGAGCGGGAGCTCGGTGTCCCCGTGGCCTACGTCTCCACCGGACCCCAGCGGCGAGCCTTGATCCGCCGCGAGCCGCAGCTCTTCGCCTGAATGGACACTTCGCCTTCGCCTCCGCGCGCCCTAGCGATCATCATGGACGGCAACGGCCGCTGGGCACAGCAGCGCGGCCTGCCGCACATTCGCGGGCACGAAGTAGGGGCCGAGAGCGTGCGGGCCATCACGCGCGAATGCGCTCGGCTCGGGGTCGAGGAACTGACCCTCTACGCCTTCTCCACCGAGAACTGGCGCCGCTCCGCCGAGGAGGTCGCTGCGCTGATGGACCTGCTCCGCCGCTACCTCGTCGAGGAGCGGGGGGAGATCATGGAGAACGACATTCGCTTCCGCGCCATCGGCGAGCTGGACCGACTCCCGACGCTCGTCCGCAAGGAGCTGGAAGCCACCCGCGCGCTCAGCGAGGGCAACCGAGGCATGATCCTCCGCTTGGCGCTCTCCTACGGCTCCCGGCGCGAACTGCTCCGAGCGGCGCAGGCGGTGGCGCGTTTGGCCGTCGAGCAGGGGATCGAAGCCGCCCTAGCCCTCGAAGAGGAGGAGCTGCGCCGCTTCCTCTACGACCCGGAAATGCTCGATCCGGACTTGCTCATCCGAACGGCCGGAGAGCTGCGCCTGTCGAATTTCCTTCTCTGGCAGCTCAGCTACAGCGAGCTCTACTCCACCGCGGTCCTCTGGCCGGATTTTCGCGAGGAAGAGCTTGCCCGGGCCTTCGCGGCCTACGCGCGGCGCGAGCGGCGCTTCGGAGGGAGGCCGCGTGGCGGATAGTCTGAAGGTCCGCACGGCCGTCGGCCTGTGCCTCATCGCGGGCATTTCCGGGTTGATGGCCTTGGACGCCTGGAGCGGTTTCGGCTACGGAGCGATCGCCCTCTGCGTCGCGCTGACCGGCGTCGGCTTGTGGGAATACGCGCGCATGGCGCAGAGCGCGGGGCCCGTGGCGACGGCCCCGCTCGTCCTCTCCGGCGTGCTCTACACCGCCGTCAAGGGCCTCGGCTACCAGCTCGATCCGCGCCTGCACGAGGCCCTTCCTCTGATCGCCGTTGCTGGGGCCTACTGGGTCTTCTTCTCCTGCTTGAGCGGTGCACCCAGCCTGGCACGCTTTCGCGGTCTGTGCGCGACGGCCTTCGGCTTCTTCTACCTGCCCTTCCTCGGTGGCTTCGCGCTCGACGTCCGCTTCCTCGACGTTGCCCGCGTCGGGGAGGCGGGCTTCTACTACGTCATCACCATCGCCAAGGGGACCGACGTCTTTGCCTACTACTTCGGGAAGTTCCTCGGGCGGCGCAAGATCGTCCCGAGCGTCAGCCCCGGCAAGACCGGAGCGGGGTTCGTGGGCGCCATCGTCGGCGGAGTGTGCATCACCTGCGGGTTCGCAGCCTATACCTCGCTGGGCGAGTTCCTCCCGCTGGCCCTCGCGCCCGGCGTTGGTATCGTGATGGCGTTGATCGTCGTTTCCGGTGACCTGATCGAGTCGTTCATCAAGCGCAGCGCCGAGGTCAAGGACTCCGCTCGACTGCTTCCCAACTTCGGGGGGGTGCTCGACATCGTCGACTCGGTCCTCGTGGCGGCTCCGCCCGTCCATTTCCTCCTCTGGGTGCTCATCGCGCGGAGCGGAGCGTGAACGCCGCGACCCTGCAGCTCAGCAGCCAAGAGGAGGCGCGGCTCCTCTCGGGTCCGAAGGACCGTTACTTCCGCCGGGTCCGCGAGCGCTTCGGCGTCGACATCGTGATCCGAGAGCTGCACGTCCAGGTCCGGGGCGAGGACGACGGACGCCGCGAGGCGGCAGCCCGCCTGCTGGCTGCCTTGCTCGAGCGCGCCCGCCAGCTCGGCGGTCGGCTGCCGCCCGAGGAGGTCGACGCGCTCCTCGCCGATGCCCGCCGAGAGGGCGACGGTGCGTCCGCGGTGGAGGAGCGACCCGGCGCGCCGGCGGCCCCGCGGGTCCTGCAGGGCTACCGCCTGCGCACCGAAGGCCAGCGCCGCTACGTGAGCGCCATCGACGGTCACGATGTGGTCTTCGCCATCGGACCTGCGGGCACCGGAAAGACCTTCCTGGCCGTGCTCAAGGCGGTGGAGGCCCTCAAGGCGGGCCGGGTGCAGCGCATCGTCCTCTGCCGGCCCGCGGTCGAAGCCGGCGAGCACCTCGGCTTCCTTCCGGGCGACTTCCACGCGAAGGTGAACCCCTACATGCGCCCGCTCTACGACGCGCTCTACTCCGTCCTCGACTACGAGACCGTGAAGCGCTACTTGGAGCGCGAGGTCGTCGAGGTCTGCCCGCTCGCCTACATGCGCGGGCGGACCCTCTCGCGGGCCTTCATCATCCTGGACGAAGCGCAGAACACCACCCGCGCGCAGATGAAGATGTTCCTCACCCGAATGGGAGAGGAGAGCAAGATCGTGGTCACCGGGGACGTGACGCAGGTCGACCTGCCCGAGGGAACGGTCAGCGGCCTGACCCACGCGCAGGGGGTGCTGAAGCACGTGCGCGGCCTGGCCTTCGTGGAGCTCACTCCTCGGGACATCGTCCGCCACGTCCTCGTCGAGCGCATCCTGCGCGCCTACGAGGCACCCAAGGCACGGGACCGGCGCGGTGGTGGCGCAAGGGGACGCTGAGCGGCGGCGGAGGGCCTCTGGCGAGGAGGCCTGCGGGGTCGAGGCGCAGGACCTGCGCCCACCCGGTGCTGCGCCGGCCGTGCAGCCGGGCGAGGTGGCCGCTCTCGCCGGGTTCGTCTTGCGCGCGGAGGGGCGAGGCGAGGTCGGTCTTTCGGTCAGCGTGGTCGACGACGAGACGATGGCGGCGCTGCACGAGCGCTACTCCGGGATCGCTGGCCCGACCGACGTGCTTGCCTTCCCGCTCGAGGACGAGGTTCCCGGCCCGGAGGCCCTGCTGGGAGAAGTCGTGGTCTCCGCCGATACGGCGGCCCGCGAGGCCGAGGCCCGCGGGCTTCCCTTTGCCCGCGAACTCCTCCTCTACGTCGCCCACGGCGTCCTCCACTTGCTGGGCTACGACGACCACGACGAGGAGGAGCGGAATCGTATGCACGCGCGGCAGGAGGAGTTGCTCGACGCCTTCTTGGGCGGCCGCTGAGCGCAGGGCGCCGTCGGTCTGCGGTCGAGGCGCGTTCGCACGCGTCGGGCGAGCGCCCTCGGCGCGGCCCGCCCACTGCGGGCGGTGGGCCCTTCCGTGGCCGGAGCGGGGTCTGGGCTTTCGGGGCCCGGGCCTCTGGATTAGGATCCACCGCTGTGAGCGAGTTGGCCATCGAACGCCGCGAACGCCCGGAGGGCGTCACCGTGCTGAGCCTGCGAGGAGTGCTCGACGGGCGGAGCACCCGAGAGCTGGAGGTGGCGATCCGAGACCTCCTCGACGAGGGGCGCCTCAAGATCGTGGTGGATTGCGCTGGCCTGGCGCATCTCTCCAGCGACGGGATGGGGGTTTTCCTCTCGCACTTGATCAAGCTCCGCAAGCAGGGCGGGGACATCAAGTTCTGCAGCATGCGCCAGGAGGTCCGCACCGTCCTCTCGGTGCTGGGCCTCGGCAAACTGCTTTGCGTTTACGACACCGAGGACGAGGCGGTCGCCGACTTCGGCCCGCCCCTCGAGTCCAGCGACGACGCGCCCCAGGAAAAGCTTCGGGTCGACGTGCACGAGGAAGACGGGGTGTCCGTGCTGGCCCTCTACGGATTCGTCGACCGCCACACCATCGGGAAGCTCGACGAGGTGCTCGCCGGACTCCTTGCCGAGGGGAAGCCCCGCATCGTGGTGGACTGCGCCGAACTCACCTACATATCCTCCAACGGCATGGGGGTGTTCATCTCCTACGTGAGCAAGGCGCGCAATGCGGGCGGCGACATCCGGCTCTGTTGCATGCGCGACATCGCGCGGACGGTGGTCACCATGCTCGGCCTGCACCGCCTCTTCGAGGTGTTCCCGACCCGCGCCGAGGCCGTGGCCTCCTACGCCTGAGGGGCGCCCGCTTGGGGTCGCCTTCCCCTTCGCCTCCGGGAACGGGTCCGCTTCGTCGCCGGCCCCAAGCGCCGGTGGTGCCCAGGGAGTTTTTGGCGACCGCACAAAACCCGAATCGGCCGCTAGGGGCTTTGCTCATGGGGGTTTGCGGCGATCGCAGGGCGCGCTTCCCTTGACGCCCCACCGGCGGCTCGCTACAGTCCAGACGTCGAATCGGAAACGTTCGCTAAAGAGGTGTGCGCCTACCGTTTTCCCCACTTTCCCCCTTTTTCGGTATGAACACACCATTGAGGCTGGCACCCCACTTGCGGGGTGCCACCTCTTTTTTGTTTGCGCCCCAGGAGCCGGAATTCTGGCAGTGGGCGGGGAGGCGGCTCGGAGCCGGTCGCGTAGGGTTCGCAGCGGGGGCAGCTGCCGGCGGGGATCGCGCGTTCCGGAGCGGCTTCGCGCGGAGTTCGGCGAGAGCGCTTGGGCGGACCGGAGCGAGCGGGTGGGGAGGAAGCGCTCGGCGGGACCATCGGCGAACGGGATCAGGTAGAGTTTGCGCGCCGTGGGAACTCCGGAACTGCCCGAGACCGAAGGCTTCACCAAGCCCACTCCACCGCGCCGGCACTACTCCCTGCGCGAGCTCCGCGACGCGGTCAGCGCTCGGCACAAGGCGCAGGCGACGACCGGGCCCTTTGCCGAAGCGGTGGCCCTCGTGCAGGAGCACTATGGGGCCGACGCCTCCTCCGCCGCGGAGTTCGTCGCTTGGTTGCGTGGGGAGGCCTACGAGGGGCAGCCGCCCAAGGGAAACGCAGTGGAGCGCGTGCACGTGCGGACCGATCCCGCCACGGGCGAGGAGCGGCGCCTCGACACCCAGCCGGGCAGCATTCCGCCCAGGGGTTGAGCGCTGGGCGCCGTCGTCGGGATCACGGGCGTCTCGGGCCTCTTGGGGCGGAACCTGCTCATGCAGTTCGAGGTGGACCCCGACGTGTCCGAGGTCGTGGGCCTCGACGTGGCGCCTCCTCCCGAGGGGAACTTCCGCAAGCTCACCTTCCTGCAGCAGAGTGTGGAGGAGCCCTTTGCCGACGCGTGGCGGGAGCGGGGCGTCACCGCCGCAGTGCATCTCGCCTTCCGGCTCGAGCCGGGGCGAGACCGCGCCCGCGAGCGACGGGTCAACATCGAGGGGACCCGCCACTTCCTCGAGGCCTGCGCCGCATCCGGAGCCCAGACCGTGTGCTTCGTCTCGAGCGCGACGGTCTACGGTGCCACCCCCGACGGGCCGGAGGTGCACTACGAGGGGGCGCAGCTGCGCGCGCGCGAGGCCTTCCCCTACGCCTACGACAAGGCGCGCTCCGAGGAGCTCTGCTACGACTTCGTCAAGGAGCATCCCGACGTCGCCCTGCAGATCGTCCGCCCCGCCATCGTGATCGGGGGCGAGGCGGACAACTACATCACTCGTCTGCTCACGCGGCCGACCCTGTTCCTGCCCCGGGAAGCCGATGTCCCGCTGCAGTTCGTCCACGTCGACGACGCCACGCGGGCGATCTTCAAACTCATCAAGCTGCGCAAGTTCGGAGTCTTCAACCTGGCCGCCGACGGTGCCTTGACCCTGTCTCAGATCGCCCACCTCGCCGAGCGTCGTTGCGTGCGCCTGCCCACCTTCGTGCTGCGCTTCCTTGCTTGGCTTGGCTGGCGTCTTGGCTGGGACTGGCTTTCGCCCGTTCCGCCCGGCTTCGTCGACTACTGCGTGCACCCTTGGCTCGTGGCGGCGATGAAGATCAAGACCGAGGCCTACTTCCTCTTCCGCCGCGACGGTCCGGGCGCCTTCTTGGAGTATCTCGAAGCGCACCCTCGCCCCGGCAGCGGCGCCCTGACCCTTCCCGAGTCGCCCCGCCTCGGCGGCGACGAGGACACCCGCGAAGACCTCGACGCCCTTCCGCTCCCGCCTCCGGCGGGGGAGGAGGTCGCGGCGGAGGAGGAGGCCGCGGCGGAGGAGGAGGTCGCGGCGGAGGAGGAGGTCGCGGCGGAGGAGGAGGCCGCGGCGGAGGAGGAGGCCGCAGCGGAGGAGGAGGCCGCGGTCGAGGCGCCGATCGTCCTCGGAGCCGAGGAGGAGGAGGAGAGCGCCGAAGCGGGGACTTCGCGGTCTGGCAGCGATGGGTGAGCGTGGATGCGGGCACGACGCGCGCCGCGGGTGCCCGCTCTACCTCGACGCGGCCGCGACCACCCCCCTGCATCCGCGGGTCCTGTCTCGGATCCGAGAGGCCCTCGCCGCGAAGGCCGGTCGTGGCCAGGCGGAGGCGCGCGACCGCGCCGCAGAGCTCGTGGGCGTCGTCCCCGAGGCAATCTGGTTCGTGCCCAGCGGCAGCGCCGCGAACAACGCGGTGCTTCGGCTGGCGGCGGACGGCGGATGGCCCGTCGTCTCCCAGCCGAGTGAGCACCCCTCCGTCTTGCGCCCGCTGAAGGCCCTTGAGGCGCGTGGCCATCCGGTCCACTGGCTGGGGCTGCGCTCGGGAAGGGTGGACCCCGGCGAGCTCGAGCGCGTGCTGGGCTCGCCGGGGACGCGTCCGGTTTTGGTCTCGATCATGGCCGTCAATCACGAGACCGGGCTGAGACAGCCCGTCGAAGCCATTGGCGAGGTGTGCCGGCAGCGGGGGGCGCTGTTCCACTGCGACGCCGTGCAGGCGTGGCGGACGCTGGACGTCGATCCCAGCGGTCCCCACTACCTGAGCCTCTCGGCGCACAAGCTGGAGGGACCCAAGGGCGTCGCGGCGCTCGTCGTGGACGCCCGGGCTCCGCGACCCCAGGCCGAGTTCGATCCTGGGCCGGCTCTGCTGGAAGGGTTCGTGGCCGCCTTGGAGTTACGCCGCGAGCGGGGTCCTGCGTGGCGCGCCGCCTTGGAGGACAGCCGCGACGCGCTCCAGGAGCGGCTTGCCGCCCTCCCAGGGGCGCGGGTGCACGGGAGCGGTCCGCGGGCGCCGGGGCATCTGTGCGTGAGCTTCGCGGGCTTCTCGGGCGACGCCCTGGTGAGCGAGTTGGACCTCCAGGGGATCGCTTGCTCGTCCGGCTCCGCCTGCTCCAGTGGGGCGGGCGAGCCTTCCCCCGTCCTCCTGGCCACGGGCGCGAGTGCGGCCGAGGCGACGGGGAGCCTGAGGTTCAGCCTCGTCGAGCCTCTGCTCGGCGGCGACGTGGAGCATGTGGCCCGCTGCCTCGAGCGCGCGTTGCGCCGGCTCGCCGAACTGGCCCCCTGAAGGCCGACGGGTCGTGGGGTCTGCTTGGGTCCGGCGTTCGCGGCGGCGAGGCGGGCCAACGGCTCGCTCGGGCTCTTCTGCGCGCTTGGACCGGGCTTCGACGCCTGCACACGCCGAGGCCGGGTGGTAGAAGGGAAGCTGAAGAACTTGGGAGGCCCTTCATGGCGCGCATGTCCGAGGAACAGAAGAAGGACCTGAAGCTCAAGCTTGCCCTCGCGACCGTCGTCGTCGTCGTCGGCGGGGCGGGGTACCTCGCAGGTCCGGGCCTCGAGCCCGTGTTCCTCGACTACGCGCGGGAGCACAAGACCGAGCCCTGGGCCCCCGAGTGGTACTACAAGTGCGCGAAGGTAATGCAGTGGACCTTTCGCCCCGAGCGTGCGCAGGAGGTGTTCGAGGAGTTCTACCTCACCTACGGAGGCCACGACTGGGAACTCGACTTCGAGCCGGTCCTCGAGGAGCGCCACGGCGACGAGGACCAGGCCTACTACCTTCCCTGGGTGAATGCGAAGTTCGACGGCCTGCCGGGGATCGACGAGGACGATCCGGACATCAAGAACCGGCGACCTGCCCCCGTGAGCAAGGAGCCGCACCCTTTGCTCGGCAAGGTCCTCTACGAAATCGGCTTCCACTTCGAGCGAGAGCGCCAGTACTACCAGTGCGACCACATCTACTCGGTGCTCTACCACATGTGGCCCGAGGGGTCCGAAGCGCACCAGCTCGCCGTCGCCGCGCGCAAGCGACGCCTGCTGAGTTCCTTTTGAACTCACCTCGCCCACGCGGCGAGGCCGCCCACCCCTTCGGTTCGGGAAGCCCCGACCGGGGGCGCGCGGCGCCGGAGCGAGACCAACGACGGACTCGGCCTCGGGTCCCCTCCCTCCGGCTGCCCGCGTAAGCGTCTCCGAATCAGCCGGTTGCGGGGTGCGGATCCGCAAGCGCGGCGGCCCAACGGGCGCCCCGCCGGCTGCGTAACACCCCCAAGTTCAGTTTCGAGCAACCAACCTTTTTCCTTGGGAGGGCCCTTCCCCGATGCCTCTCCGTACTCCCTTCCTCATCGGCCTGCTCGCCCTGGCGACCGTGCTGCCCGCCGCGGCCCAAGACGCCTCCATGGTCGAGCGCATCCAGCGCGACGTGGAGCGCATGCGCGGGCTTTCGTTCCGGACCCCTGTGAAGACCGGGGTGAAGAAGCCCGAGGAGCTGCGCAAGATCCTCTTCGAAGACTTCGAAAAGGAGGAGCCCCTCGCGGAGATGCGGGCCCAGGAGCGCGTCATCAAGCGCTTCGGCCTCGTTCCCGAGGACTTCGACCTGCGGGACGACCTCCTCGCGTTCCTCGGCGAGCACATTGGCGGCTTCTACCTGCCCGAGAAGAAGGAGCTGTTCCTCGTCGACCGCTCGGGAGAGGGCGGGATGATGGCCATGCAGCAAAAGATGAACGATCCCATGGTCATGGCGCACGAGCTGCAGCACGCCCTCCAAGACCAACACTTCGGGCTCGATCGCTGGATGGAGCTGCTCGAGGACCACGACGACCGCCTCCAGGCCTACAAGTCGCTCGTCGAGGGGGAGGCCCAGCTCATCGGCATGTCCTACCTCATGGGCAACAAGGGCCGAAAGCAGGTGGACATGAAGCGCCTCAACCAAATGCAGGAAATGATGCTGCGCATGATGCCCCAGCAGAAGCGCCTGCCGCCCTTCCTGCAGGAGAACATGATGTTCCCCTACACCCAGGGGGCCGAGTTCTTCCAGGCGCTCCAGCGGAAGGTCGGTTGGGAGGGGATCGGCGATTGCTTCAACGATCCCCCCACCTCCACCGAGCAGATCCTGCACCCCGAGAAATACTTCGGCCCGCAGCGCGACCGGCCGACCGAATTCCGCCTCGCCTCGAGCGCCATGAAGAAGATCCTGGGCGAGGGGGCCGAGGTGCTCTACGAGAACGTGCTCGGGGAGTTCAACGTGTCCATCCTCCTGCGCGCCCTGGGGGTGAAGCGAGCGACCGCCGCGAAAGCAGCCGCAGGCTGGGACGGCGACCGCTTCGTCGGCCTCGGCTGCAAGGACGGACGGACGGTCGTGGTGTGGATCTCGACCTGGGACGACGCGGAAGAGGCCGCCGAATTCGAGCGCACCTACCGCGCGGCGCTCGCAGCCAAGCACCCCGACGACGTCGTCGAGCGCCGGGGCACCGAGGTGGTCCTGGTGGCGGGGGCCCAGGGCGCCGAGTTGCCTCTGCTCCTGCGGCGCGCCTTCCGCTCGGTCAAGGTCGAAGAGACCTGGCGGCCGCTGCCGGCCATGACCGAGACCCCCGACGTCGTGGACCTGAGCCCCGAAGAGGAGAAGGGCGCCAAGGCCCTCGCGCAGCGTGCTTCGGGCGAGGCGCCTTCCGCCGCGCGGATCGTCCCCGAGGCCGGGGAGGCCGCGGGCGGGGGGCTCTGGCGGAGCGACGAGCTTGGCTTGACCCTCTCCGTACCGGAGGGTTGCAGGGTCGCCGCCGATCCCTTGGCCCTCGGCGACGACGTTTCGGTGGCTTATTTCCGGGGTCCGCAGGGGAAGGAGCTCCGGATCCTCTGTGTCGGGGAGCCTCCGGAGTCCCTTGCGGGCCAACTCGCAACCTACCTGGAGGACTTCGCGCTCCTCGGGGAAGAGCGCCTCGACGTGTTCGGGCTGCCGACCGTCGAGCTTCGCTTCCGCGGGCGCGCCCGGGAGGCAGCCAGCGCAGCGCCGTCGGTGAGCTGCTTGCGCGCGTTCCGCTGCGGCGAGCGGACCGTGGCGCTGGTGGCTTCGGTGTCTCCGGAGCAGGGGCCGGAAGCCGCGCGCGCGCTGGCGGCCCAGGCCCAGGCTGGTCTCTGGCTCGATCGCGCCCCTGCGGCCTTCGCCGAGGCTCCCGAGGACTTCGTCCACGACGGAGAAGTCTTCAAGCTGGTGGTGCCCAAGGTCCTCTCGGGGGAGGTGCACACGGCCGCCGACGGCCTGATGTTCTCTCAGACCGACCCGAGCGGGGCGAAGGTGCAGGTCGTGGAGACCGACCCCGCGGACGTGCGCGCCTACGGCGCGCGCCTGGCCGCACGCATTCCGAGCCTCGGTGCGGGGGCCAAGCTCATCGCCGCAGGCCCCGTCACGCGGCGCGGACAGGTCGTCTACGAGCTGGAATTCGAAGTGGGGGGACGTCGGACCCGTCAACTCGTGGTGCGCGCGGGGACGCGCCTCTGGAACGTGGCCTGCAGCGCTCCTGCGGACTCCTTCGACCGGCATCGCTGGGTCTTCGGCCACGTGTTCGGCAACTTCCGCGTGCGGCCGGGGCGTCGCTACCGGAGCCAAGGTTCGGCGCCGTCGCCTCGGAAGAAGGCGCGCCGAGCCTACAAGTAGGCAGCGGAAGGCAGCGAGCGCCGGCGCCCCGCCGCGGTGGACCTCGCTTGGGGACGAGCGCCAAGGCTCCGGCGCCGAGTGGCAGTCCGTTGATCCTCCTCGTCCCGTGCTCGGATTGCTTCCCCGCTGGCGCGGCGGTCTCCGCCGCTCTAACATTCATGACGCGCAGCGCCGTGAACCTGGAGTCGAGGGGTTAGCGAGTGGGAGAGGTCACTGCCGAGGACCGAGCGTTCTCGCGCCTCGCGCTGAAGAACGGCTTCCTCACACGAGACCAGGTCAAGGACGTCTTTCGCGAGATCCGCGCGGCGGAGGACCACGTCCGCTTCGAGGACCTGGTCGTGGCGAAGAAGTACCTCTCCAACGAGCAGGCCAGCGCCGTCGGCCTGGCCTACCGCCGCCTGCGCAAGGACAACGAGAAGAAGAAGTGGCAGATCAAGGGCTACGAGATCTACTCGAAGCTGGGCGAGGGCGGCCTGGGGGTGGTGCTCAAGGCCAAGCAGGAGTCGATGAACCGGCTCGTGGCCCTCAAGATCCTCCACAAGCGTTGGCTGGATGACGAGGAGTTCAAGCAGCGCTTCCTGGTGGAAGCGCGCTTGGTCGGCAAGCTCTCCCACCAGAACCTGATCAAGGTCTACGACGTCGGGCGGGAGGACTGGAAGCTCTACTTCTCGATGGAATACGTCGAGGGGGAGACCCTCGAGCAGATCATCGAGCGCGAAGGGCCGCTGGACACGGTGCGGGCCATCGACTTGACCATGCAGGTCCTGCGGGCGATCCGCTACATTTCGCGCTTCGACATCGTCCACTGCGACATCAAGCCTTCGAACATCCTGGTCACACACGACGGCGTGGCCAAGCTCGGCGACTTCGGGTTCGTCAAGTCGAACATCGACATCGAAGTGACCGAGGAGGGGTCGGTGCTCGGCACCCCCGACTACATCAGCCCCGAGCAGGCGATGGGTCGTGAAGTCGACTTCCGCTCGGACATCTACTCGCTGGGCATCACCCTCTTCCACATGGTGGCCAAGAAACCCCCCTTCGATGGGACGGTCTCGACGATCATGCGGGCGCACATTCGCGAGGACCTCCCCAGCCTGCGCAAGCTGAACCCGGAGGTTCCCGAGGCTCTGGTGCGGGTCATTCAGAAGATGACCGCCAAGAACCCCAGCGATCGCTACGGGAGCTGCGAGGAGCTCTTCGAGGAGCTCGAGGCCATCAAGCTCAAGGAGAAGACCGGCCAGGGAGGCGAGTTGGGACGCGCGGAGCTACTGGAAGCCTTGCGCTTGGAGAAGGACAAGGTGCGCCAGCGACAGCTGGAGCTCTACGAGCTGCGGCAGCGCCTCCAGCGAATGACGCTGCTGTTCTGGTCGGTGGCCGGAGTGGCGGCCTTGGCCGCGGTCATTTGCTGCGCCCTGGCGCTCCGCCTGGCTGGCCAGGCCGGCTGAAGGCGGGGACCCGCTTTTTTCGGAGGGCCGTGCGCGGAGGCGGTCGTCAATCCTTCGCCCTGCGCCGGTTCTCGATGAAGCGCGCCGCCACCACGACCAGGAGGCTGCCGACGAAGGCCGCCACGACCAGGTTCAGGTCGAGGACGATCTCCTCCAGGCCGAGGTCGATGTCGAGCTTGTCGAAGGCCGCGCCGCCCACGAAGGCACCGATCAGCCCGAAGATCAGGTTGGTGACCCAGCCGAAGCCCTCCTTCTTCCCCTTGACCACGAGTCCAGCGAGGGAGCCGGCCAAGAGGCCGATGATGCACCACACCACGATCTGGCCGACGGTCATGTCCATGGGCGCTCATCCTCCGGCTTCAGGATAGTGCGCCGGGGCAAGGGTCGCCAAGGGAGGAGACTCTGCGTTGCTTTGCGCCGCGAACCGCCGCGCAAGGCGGTTGCGACCTTTGCGGCGAGTTCAGACCCAGCGCAAGGAGGCCAGGAAGCGCGGCAGGTGGCGGAGGCGGAAGGTGACGATCGACCGGGACACGAGGCGACCGCTGGCGAGCTCGACCAAGGTCCCGTAGCAAGTGGTGTGCGTGGTCAGCAGGTTCCAGGGGCGGAGGCGGAGCTTCTCTCCCACGTAGCGACAGAGGACGGACTCGCCGTTCGCGGGCGAGGTTGCCTCGAAGTCGAGGGTGTAGCGGATCCGACCCCGCGGGTAGTCGAGCGCCAGCGTCCCGGTGCAGGGGGCGGCCTCGCAGAGTCCGCCGGCGGTGAGCGACCCGCGCGCTTCTTGCCAGAGGAAGGCGTCGCCGGTGGGGTCGAGCCACTCGCCCAGGCGGTCGGGTCCCCAGCTCAACTCGAAGGAGAAGGGATGGCGCCCTGGCGGGCCGAGGTCGGGCTGGAACACGTGGTGTCCGGCCATGGATTCGCGGATCCGGAAGCCCATGCAGTGCTCCTCTCGAGGTCTTCGGCGATGGCCTGCGCGCAGCGGAGGGCGAAGGCGACGATGGTGACCTGGGGGTTGACGCCGGGCGAATCGGGGAGGACCGATGCGTCGCTCACGTAGATGCGCTCGCTTCCGCGCAGTCGGAGGCGTTCGTCGACGCAGCGCTTCAGGGAGGCGGTGCCGTAGGGGTGGAAGCCGCAGGTCAGGAGGCGCGCCGGAGTGAACGCGTCGGGACGCAGTCGCCGCAGTTCCCGCGGCGAGGAAAGCTCGGCCTCGGGGCCACAGAGGGGGAGCAAGACGCGCTCCGCGCCGGCAGCGAAGAGCGCCTCCGCGCTGAGGAGGAGGGCCGCGCCGAGGTCGCGAGCGTCGGCGGGATGCAGGGAATACTCGATGCGGCGCAGGCCGGTGAGATCTCGAACCCGGCCGACGCCGCGCTCGCGGACCATGCAGCCGAAGGTGGCGAGCCGGTCGTAGCGGTCCATCCACCAGCGATGTCGGGCGCCGGCCGCGGCGATCATGGGCGCAGCGGGCCCGGGAGGAGTGTGGACGCCCTCGAAGGCGACCCGAGGGAGCTCGGGGGCCCGGTAGCCGATGCCTTGGGGAATGCCTCCTTCGGGGAGGGGCTCGGGCATGAGGCCGAACACTTTGGAGGCCGGATGGAAGCGGAGCCCGTTCCCCGCGTGCCGCCAACGGCTGCCGAGTCGGTTGGCGCGGAGGAGTCCGGGGGTGGAGAGCGCCCCGGCCGCGAGCACGAGGCGGCGTGCGCGCAGGCGGCGCGTCCCGTCTCCTCCGCGGACCAAGACCTCGATGCCCCCCGCGGTCTCGCGGATCCGCGAGGCGCGGGTGCGGGCGTAGAGGACGGCGCCCGCGGTGAGGGCCTCCGGCAGGAAGCTGCGGTCGGTGCTCAGCTTCGCACCCAACGGACAGCCAAAGCAACAGCGGCCGGAGCCGCGGCAGTCGGGGGCGTTGCGCGGGAGGACGTGGACCCCTTCGCGGCCCAGGGCGCGCAGGCCGCGTTCGATGATGGAGGCCGAGGCGTCGAGCCAGCGCCGGTCCGGAACGGCCACGCCAAGGCGCTCCTCGGCAAGGTCGAGCCAGGGGCCGAGTTCCTCGCGGAAGCGCGTGCCGAGCTCGGCGTCCCAGGCGGCGAGGCGCTCGGGGGGCGGACGGAGAGAAGTCCCCGAGTTCACCGCCGTGGTTCCGCCCACGGCCACGCCCGCCAGGACGAGGGTCATCCCGTCTCGGCTGAGGCTGCCGGTGAGCCCTTGCTGGAGGTAGCGGCTCTCGAGGGCGACCTGCGAGGGCTCGCTGCGGAGCAGGCCGCCGGCTTCGACGATCGCCACCGAGAACCCCCGGCGGGCGAGATCCCAGGCGACCGGCGCGCCGCCGGCACCGCTTCCGATCACGATGACGTCGAAGCGGCTCCGCCAGTGGGAGCGGCGGCGGCGGTTCTCCTCTGCCAGCGCTTCGAGCGGGTGCTGCGGGACGGGGGGCGCTGCGTCCGCGTAGCGCTCGCCCAAGACCGGGTGGCGGAGAAGGGTGTGGAGGGCGCGCAGCCAGGCCGCCGGGTGATGCTGCAGGCGCGCTTCGAGTCGGTCGAAGGCCGCAGCATCGAGGCGTCGGGCAGGGCGGGGGATTCCGAGGAGGAAGGACGGTGCGAGCCATTCTGCGGCGAACTCGACGACCGGGAGGCAGTGGTTCACGGGGAAGGGGAAGCGCCGCGCGCGAGCCCGTGCCCGAGCCGCCAGGTCGGGAACCGCGTGCGCGGGCGCGCCGCTCGCCTCCAGCCACCGCTCCGTCCAGCCCATGGGTCCTCGCGCAGAAAAAAAGGTGACCGAGCGGTCACTATTTTACCGCGGCCGGCCCGCGAGGGGAAGGTTGGGGCGCGTCGGGCGAAAGTCGAAACCAAAGCGAGGTTTGCGCGCCGCGCTCCCAGCGCCTAAAAGGGGCACGACCCCGGACGCGGAGGGGTGCGTGAGCGGCGTCATCGGCAACCCGAGCCCCGCAGAACTGCGGGCCTTCATGAAGTGTCTCCTCGACGACGTGTGGGCGCTCGAGACCATGCTCAAGGAGGGCCTCGTCGAGAGCGGGGTTGCCCGCATTGGCGCCGAGCAGGAGATGGTCCTGATCGAGGAGGCCTACCGACCGGCGCCCATCAACCTGCAGGTCCTCGACAAGCTCGACAAGGGCTGTTTCACCACCGAGCTGGCCCGCTTCAACCTCGAGGTCAATCTCGACCCACTGCGCCTGGAGGGGGCCTGCCTTTCGCGCATGGAGGAGCAACTGCGCGAACGGGTGCGGAGCGTGCACGAGGCGGCGCAGAGTTACGGGGCCGAGGTCGTCCTCACGGGGATCTTGCCGACGCTGCGGCTGCAGGACCTGCAGGTCGACAACATGACGCCCATCAAACGCTACTACGCGCTCAACGACGCCCTGAGCCGTTTGCGCCGGGACGCCTACGAGTTCCGCATCCACGGAACGGACGAAATGATCGTCAAGCAGGACTCGGTGATGCTGGAGTCCTGCAACACCAGCTTCCAAGTCCATTTGCAGGTCAGCCCGGAGGACTTCCCGCTCCTCTACAACACCGCCCAGGCCGTCGCCGGCCCGGTCCTCGCCGTGGCGACGAATTCGCCTCTCCTCTTCGGTCGTCGTCTGTGGCACGAGACCCGGGTGGCGGTCTTTCAGCAGGCGGTGGACACGCGCACCTCGAGCTACTACCTCCAGGATGCGAGCTCACGCGTCAGCTTCGGGCGGCGCTGGGTCGAGCGCTCCGCGCTCGAACTCTTCCACGAGGACATCGCCCGCTACCGCGTCTTGCTCGGTACTACCGAGCCTCCCGAGGCGCCCTTCGAGCGGCTGAAGCGGGGCGAGGTTCCGCGGCTCGAAGCGCTGCAGCTCCACAACAGCACGGTCTACCGCTGGAACCGCCCCTGCTACGGGATCAGCGAGGGGAAGGCGCATCTGCGCATCGAGAACCGGGTGCTGCCCGCGGGCCCCTCCGTCGTGGACGAGATGGCCAACGCGGCCTTCTGGCTGGGCCTGATGAAGGCCATGCCCCAAGCGCATCCGGACTTGACCGAGCATCTCGACTTCAAGGACGCCCGCGCCAACTTCGTCGCGGCTGCGCGCCAGGGGCTCGGGGCGCAATTCACGTGGCTCGACAAGCGCTTGGTCCCCGTTCAGGAGCTGATCTTGGAGCACCTACTGCCCATGGCCGGGCAGGGGCTACGCGATGCCGGCGTCGACGCCGAAGATGCAGCGCGCTACTTGGGGATCATCGAGGCGCGTGTCCGCGAGCAGCGCACTGGCTCTTCGTGGACCCTCGACTCCCTGGCGGCCATGAAGGGCAAGGGAACCATCAGCCAGCAGCTCTGCGCCCTCACCGCCGCGACCATCGAGCATCAGCAGTCGGGGCGCCCCGTCCACGAGTGGCCGTTGGCGCGCCTCACCCAGGCGAGCGGAGGCTGGAAGCAGACCTACGAGCGCGTCGAACAGATCATGACCACCGACGTGGTCTCGGTGAACCAAGAGGAACTCCTCGACCTGGTGGCCCGGATCATGGACTGGCACGTCATCCGCTACGTGCCCATCGAAGACGACGAGCTGCGGTTGGTGGGTCTGGTTTCCCACCGTTCGCTGCTTCGCTACCTCTCGCGCGACTGCGCGGACGGGGCGAGCCGGCAGACCCCGGTCAAGGAGATCATGCACCGCATCGAGGACGACCTGGTGACGGTGGCTCCCGAAACCCTGACCCTCACAGCGCTCTCGCTGATGCGGAAGCATCGCGTAGGCTGCCTCCCGGTGGTCAAGGACGGTCGCCTCGTGGGCATGCTCACCGAGCGGAACTTCATGGTCATCGCCGGGCAACTCCTCGAGGAGCGGCTCCGGAGCACGGCGCGCTGAGGATCCTGGACCCGCACGTGCAGTCTTTGCCAGCGCATGGCATAACGGTGGCGTGAGCAAGATCAAGTTGACGCTGATCCTCTCCGGGCGCACCCTCCAGCGCCAGGAATTCGACGACTTTCAGAGTCTGAAGATCGGTCGCAACCAAGACTGCGACGTCATGATCGACAACCTGGGAGTCAGCCGCTACCACTGCGAGATCACCCGCAAGGGCGAGGTCTGCCAGCTCCGAGACCTCAAGTCGGGCAACGGGACCTACGTGAACGGAAACCGGGTCACGGGAGTCCACAACCTCAACAACGGGGACATGATCTCCATTGGGAAATTCTCCCTCCGCTACGAAGTGGAGGCCGCCGAGGAGGAGCCCGACGAGGGGCCCGAGCCGCGGGCCCGCGACGGCATGCGGACCTTGCAGATCGACTCGGCCGCGCTCGCGAAGCGGAGCCGCGGGCTCATGTCGCGCAACCGGGGTTACCTCGAAGTCGGCGACAAGGAGATCGTCCTCGACAAGGCCTTGTTCTCCTTCGGCAAGGGGAGCGACGCCGACGTGCAGCTCAGAGGATGGTTCTGCCCTCGTGTGGTGGCGATCATCATTCGAGACGAGTCGGGCTTTCGCCTGGTGGACGTGAGCAACAGCGGGGACAGCGTCTACGTGAACGGCATTCGCAAGCGCGACACCTGGCTCAACGACAACGACCGGGTGATCGTGCGCGGGAAGGCGATGACCTTCCATCGCGGCGTGCCCATGGGCCAGTGAGGGCGCCGCACCGGTGAGGCTCGCGGCCCCTCGCCTGCCCCCCTTCGACCGGCTCGCAGGAGCCTCGCCGCCGGCAAAGCCTCCCAGCGGGGAGGGCCCGAGGTTCCCAGCGAGCTTCCCGAAAGCGGGAAGCTGAGCGTCAGGGCTTCGTAACGAGCCTGCACTGAAACGCTTTGCGTCGCCCCCTTCGGGGCACGGCGTTGGCTGAGGCCGGGGAGTGAGCCTACGGAAGGGCCTGGGAGGGTTTGCGATCGCGCTCCTTGTCGGGTGCGGTCGGGGCGAGGTGGCGTCGCCTCCTGCGGCGCAGTCGCCGCCTCCGGCCGTTCCTGGGCCGGATTCCGGTGTCCCGGCGCTGCGCGCCGAGGCCGCAGCGCTCGCGGTCGGAGTGCGCTTCGCACCGGCGGAGCCCTCCCCGGCGACCGCGCGGAGGCGTGGGTTCCAGGGGCCTCCGCCGGATCCCTTGCCTGAGACCCCGCGCCCGGTGGACCGCAGGACGCCCCAGGGCGTCCTCGGGGCGACGCTCTCCGCGCTGGCGGCGCGAGACCTCGCGACCTTGGCGAGCCTCGCTCGCCCGGGGCCCCTCACCGTCGACGACGCCGAAGAGGCCCGGCGGCGATTCCTCGGCCCGGCGACCCGCCGCTACTGGCAGCGCGTGGCCGCCGCGTTGGGGGCCGGGCGCTACGTCGTCGACGAGGACGAGGCCGGAGCCTGGGTGCGCGTGGACGTGGGCGGCGCGGCCGGGACGTACCGACTTCGACTGCGGAGGAAGGGAGCGCAGTGGTTCCTCGCCGACTGACTGCGATGGCGCCGGTCATCGCCTGCTTCGCCTTGCTTGCCGTGCCCCTCGCCGTTCGACCGGGCGCCGCCTTGCCGGCCAACGATCCCGGGCCTTTTTATCCCCTGCGGGTGGGCCACACGGGCGAGCGATACGACGACGCCCTGCCGGCGGGCGCGGACTACGTTCTGCGGCGGGGGCGCCTGCCCGCGGGTCTGCGTGTCGCTCGCGACGGTCGCGTCTCGGGCGTCCCACGCGAGGCGGGGGCCTTTGCGCTGGAACTGTCCGCAACGGAGCCAAGCGGACTTCGGCATCCCGTGCGCGTGGCGTTGACCGTGTACCGGGGCGACGAATCCGACTGGCCTCGCACCAAACCGAGCTTCCGCGCTCCCGGTCCGCTGTCCGTGCGCAGCGAGGACCTCCTCCTCGACGTGGTGAGCGGCTTCGATGGAAGCACGGTCACGACCCGCGTGCGGCTCGTCCTGCCCGACGCCGCGGGCGGACCTTGGCCCCTGCTCCTCTTCCACCGCGGGCGCGGCTTCGATGAGGACAGCTACCGGCGCCTCCACGAGCACATTGCGTCCTACGGGATTGCGGTCGCCAGCATCGAGGACCGGCTCTCCTTCAGCGGCGACAGCTTCCGCGCGACGAACGACCGCTACGACCTGTGGCGGGCCGAGTTGGGGATGGAGTCCGCATCGTCGGTGGTGGAGGCGGTTTCCGATTCCTTGCTCGATCGTTCGGCGGCGCCCGGCGACCCCCTGTGGGGTCTCTTCTCCGCCGACGCCCTCTTCTTCGCCGGACACAGCCGGGGGGGCGGGGCGGTCCACGCAAGCCACCAGCGCTCTTGGGAGTTGCGCCTGCGAGGGCTGATCTACCTCATGCCCTTCGACCTACGCTACTTCGCCGACGTGCGGCCCCCCGCGCGGCCTCCTGCATACTCCATCTTTGCGGAGCACCCGCGGACGCCTTCCCTGGTGATTGCGGCCGAGAACGACGGCGACTTGACGTATCCCATCGCCGACCAGTTGATCGACCGCGCCACCGGTCCGATGACGCAGGTCACCATCTACGGCGCCGTGCACAACTTGATTTCGGACGCGCACGCCGCCGAAGGGAGGGCGCGGATCTCGCGACGCTCCGAGCAGAGCCAGGTGGCGGACTGGATCGTGTGCTTCGTGCGCCGCTGGGCGGACCTCGACACGAGCCTCGATTGGCGCCTCTACGGGGGAGGCCACCAGGGAGATCCCTTGGCCGCGGTGACCTCATGGCGCCCTTCCCAGCGGACCCTCGTGCTCGAGGACGCCCAGGACGGCGACGTGGACCACAACTTGCTTGGTCGCAACCTGGTGGCCGGCTTGCGACGGAGGGAACTCAGCAGCTATCCCCCCGTGGGCGACATGGGCAGCCTTGGCCTGCGACACGTCTTCCTTACTCCGACGCGGGACGTCTCGGCGTGGCGTCTCGAGACCGGCGGCCCGCTCGACGCGTCGCGCCACGTGCGCTTGGTGCTCCGGCTCAGCCAGACCGGGGACTACGGTTGGTCGGGGCTCGCCCTCTGGGCGCGGCTGATCGATGCCGCCGGCGAATCGTCTTGGTACCGGATCCACGATCCTGTCTCCGGGGGCCTGCTTCCTGCATGGGACGGCCGCTCTCCCCACGACCGCATGCTCGACGTCCACCTCCCGCTCGAGGACTTCTTTCCGGCCAGCGGGTCCTCGGGAGCGGACCGCACCCGCCTCGCCGCCGTGGATTTGTTCTTGCTGCGTCGCGACTCCGGGCGAGTGCGAAGCGTGGTTGCGGACGATCTTCGCTTCGAGTGAGGTAGCGCGAGCGCTTCTTTGCGCCCGCGGTAGACTCTGGGTCCTGCAAGCAAACAACTCGTCCGCAGTGCCGGGCGGCGTGCGCTGGGGAGGCGCGACCTTCGAGTCGCGGCGGCCGAGCGGTGCAGCCCGGGCGGGCGGGGCATGCTCTTCGCCGCACGCTGTCGGAGGAACACCGTGTCCGACTCTTCGCTCGTCTGTCCGCGCTGTCGGCTCTCCCTCGACCCCGACTCGTACGAAGGAGCTCCCGTTCACCGGTGCGCTGGATGCTGGGGGTACTGGGTGAGCGCCTCGTCGCTGGGGACCATCCTCACTGCGCAGGAGGAAGTGTTCTCCAAGGCCGAGCGCCAGCAGGCCATGGACCGCGTCGCGGAAGACCCGTCGAGCGAGGAGCCGCTCGCCTGCCTCGCCTGCGGGCGGTCGATGATCAAGCGCGTGGTCCTGGGGTCGGTGCTGGTCGACGCCTGCCCGGGACACGGCGCGTGGCTGGACACCGGCGAGATCAAGAGCCTGCAGGTCCTCGCCGAAATCGACGACGCCGTCCGGCGCTGGCTCCTGGAGAAGATGGGCTGCTGAGGGGCGGGGCTCCCTCGCAGGGTCGCCGTTCGATGTGCGACGGGGCCCGGCGCGAAGCCGCAGCCACAGACGCCCCGGCTTCGCTCCGCCCAGGGTCTCCCCGGCGGCGGGGAACGCCGCGAGCCCCTGGCCCGGACGGCGCCCGCGCGGGCCGGCCTCAGCCCGCGTGGACGAGGAGTCGAGTAGAGCCGACGACGATCAGGTCTCCACCCTTCAGGGTCTGTCGCTGAACCTTCTGGTTGTTGACGAAGACGCCGTTGCGGCTCCCTCGGTCCTCCACGTAGATCTGGCGGTCGTTGCCCCACACCACCGCAGCGTGGGTTCCCGAGACGCCGGGATCGTTCAGGGTCAGCCCGCAGCTCGGCGCGCGGCCGATGGTGACCGGAGTACCGAGCGAAAGTTCGACCCGCAGCCCCTTGTCGTTTCCGTCGATGACCTGCAAGGAGGGCGACCCGGCGGGGGCCGACGCGCTGGGCACGGGCGAAGGGAATTGCTGCTGCTGCGAGTTGATGTTGAGCGTTCCGCCGGGGTTGAAGGGCTGCGGGGCGGGGGCCGCGGCCGGAGCGGCCTGAGGGTGGCAGAAGGGGCACTCGGTCATGCCCACCAGCAGCGCCCGACCGCAGGTGGGGCAGGTGGGCTTGGCCTGGTGCTGCGAGCCGGGCGCGGGAACCGCGCCCGACGGAGGAGGCGGCGCCCCCGCGGAGACGGGGACCGAAGCCGCGCCGCCGGAATTCTGCCGCTGGAGGAAGGCGACGACCACCAGCAGGAGGCCCAAGAGGCCGCTGAGGCCCATCAGCACCGCAGCAGCAAGGCGCGCACCGGTGCTTTCGACGACGAGGAGGACAGGCAGCCCGCCTCCGAAGCCCAGGATCCAGAGCACGACGCCGGCGAGGAAGAGGGGAGAGAGGATGATCCCGCGGGGGGCGGCGCCCGGGGCGAGGACGCTGCCGGGAACCGGCGCGGGCGCGGGCAGGGAAGGGGCGACCGGGGGGGCGGAGGCGACCGGGGGGACGGAGGCGCCGCCGACCGTGGAGGCGGTGACCCCTCGTCCTCCTCCCAGCAACGCGCTGAGGGCCTGCTCCATCTCGGCGGCGCTCTGGAAGCGGTTCGCCGGATCCTTCTGCATGGCTTTGAGGATGACCGCCTCGAGTTCCTTCGAAATGCCCGGGTAATGCTGCGAGGGAGGGATGGGCTCTTCCTTGGCGATCTTGACCACCAATTTGCGCTCCTCCTCGTCGTAGAAGGGGAGCTGCCCGGTGACGCACTCGTAGAGCGTCACGCCCAGGCTGTAGACGTCCGAGCGCGCGTCGAGGGGCTTGCCGAGGAGTTGCTCCTTCGACATGTAGATCACCGTGCCCAGCGTCATTCCTTGCTGCGTCAAGCGCTGGGCGTCGACGAGCTTCGCAGTGCCGAAGTCGAGGAGCTTGGTCACCCCGGAGGGGTGCACCATGATGTTCGAAGGCTTGATGTCGCGATGAATGATGTTCTGCCGGTGGGCGAACTCCAGGCCGCGGCAGGCGTCGATGAACCAAGGGATGCACTGTTCGGGCGGGATGAGCCCCATTCGTTGCAGCTTGTGCTCGAGGTCCTCTCCTTCGGCGTACTCCATGATGATGAAGCAGCCGTTGGCGTCGTTGATGAAGTTCTTGAGGCCGATGATGTTCGGGTGGTTGAGCCGGGCGAGGGCCTGGGCTTCGCGCACGAAGCGGTCCTTGGCGGCCTGGTTGTTCATCAGGCTCGAATGCAGGGACTTGATGGCGACGACCTGCCCGAGGGTGACGTGCTGGCCCTTGTAGACCATGCCCATGCCCCCTTCGCCGAGGGCCTCGGTCACCACGTAGTCGCCAATGCGCTGGCCGATCACTGGGCCGCCTCCGCCGCCGCGAAGAGGACTTGGGCGGCCTCGAAGCGCGCGCGAGCCTCCGCGTAGTGTTTCTCTTGCAGCGCCACGGTCCCGGCCTTCAGGGCCTCGAGGGCTTGGAGGACCAAGGGCGAACTCTGCTGCGAGAGCGCTTCCGACTTGGCCTCCGCAGCGGTGCGCGCCTCGAGCGCGGCCTCCCGCTGGGCTTCGATCGCCGCGGTCAGGTAGGCACGCGCGGCCTCGGCCGGCGAGCGTCCCTCCGTTGCGGGGAGATCGGCCGGCGCGAGGCCGGCGGCGGCGGCGCAGGCTTTTGCGTCGTCGAGAAGGCGCTCGAGCGCCGGCGCGTCCGCGTCGGTGGTGTTTCCGGGAGCGAAGAGCATGCCGACACCCAGTCCAATGAGGGCACCGAGCAAGGCGCCGCCGAGGATGGCGGGGGCACGGCCGCTGCCCCCGCTTGGGGCGGGGGCGAGGGTGGGCGCAGGCATCGACGGTGCGGTGGGGGCTAGGCTCGGGCTGCTCCCGCCGGACGAACTCGTGGGCGCGGCGCCGCGGGCCTCGGCCTCGGCGCGCGCGCGGGCGATGGAGGCGGCGACCTGGTCGGGGGTGAAGCTCTGGGTGACGGTCTCGGGAGGAGTGGTGTCGGTGGTGGCGCTGGCCGTGCGATGAACCTTGAGGATCTGCACGGTGATGTTGTCGTGTCCCCCCGCGGCGTTGGCTTTGTCGATCAGCTCCTCGCACACCTGCCGCAGGTTCTTCCCGTCCGCGGCCGAGACCGTGCGCAGGATCTCCTCGTCGGAGACCAGTCCGGTCAGGCCGTCGGAGCAGAGGAGGAGGGTGTCGTCGTCGACGATGGGGACGTGCGAGATGTCCACGTCCACCTCCGGCTTGACGCCGAGCGAGCGGAGGATGACGTTCTTGTCGGGGTGGTTTTCCATTTCGCTGGCGTCCAGCAGCCCTTCGTCGACGAGTTGCTGGACGAGCGAGTGGTCCTTCGTCATTTGCTTCATCGCGCCGCCGCGGATCAGGTAGGCACGGCTGTCGCCGACCTGTCCGAAGTAGACGATGTCTCGGCGCTGGACGATGGCGGTCACCGTCGTCCCCATTCCCTTGAGTTCGGGCTGCCGGCGCGCCTCCGCGAACACCGCGGCGTTGGCCTTTTCGATGGCCGTGCGCAGGTTCTCGACGATGTCGTCGCCCTCGGCGTTCTGGTAGGCCTCGATGATCGTCTTCACCGCAAGGCGGCTGGCGATCTCTCCGCCGGTGTGGCCGCCCATTCCGTCGCAGACGATGACCAGGCGACCCTTGAGGTCGAACTCTCGGTCGTCGTCGGGCTCCCAGTAGCCGAAGAAGTCCTCGTTTGCCGTGCGGGCCATGCCCACATGGGAGTGCTGGCCCAACGAGATGTCGTCGCGGATCTTCACGACCGAGGGGGGGCGGGAGTGGGCGAGCTCAGGCGGCTACAGGCACTTGAACTTCATGCGCGTCTGGCCGAAGGTCACCGTGTCGTTGTCGACCAACTCCTCGCGGGCGATGGGCTCTTCCGAGTCGTTGAGGAAGGTCCCGTTGGCCGAGTCGAGGTCGGAGAGGATGAAGATCCGCTCCCCGTCCTTCTCCACGAATTTGATGGTCGCGTGCTTGCCCGAGACGTACTCGTCGGTCAGGGTCACGTCGCAACTCGGGTCGCTGCCGATGGTCGTCTTTCCCTCGCGGATCTTGAAGTCCTCGCCCTTGTGCTTGCCGTTGAGGGCCACCAGCCAGCCCGCGACGGGCATCTTCTTGTCCTCGACGATCATGCGCGTCTTCTTTGCCGCCGCGGCGGGGCGGGGCGCCGCGACGGGCGTCGGCATGGGCATGGGCGGCGGGGGCGCGGCGGCCGGC
>RFHU01000376.1 GCA_003695705.1 Planctomycetota bacterium | reverse complement strand
GGGGTGATGGGCGCGGCGGGCGGGTTGGCCAGGGGGCGCGCCCGCGCGGCGAAGCGCTCGGCCAGGCGGCGGTCGTAGCGGGCCAGCGCCGCGGGGTCCGCCCTCTCGGCGACCGCGCGCGCTGCCGAAGTGGCCTCCAGCAACTCGTCGAGCGGGCCCAGGGCTTGTTCCCGTCCGCCGGCGAGGGCGGCCTCGAGCGCTTCTTCGAGCGTGCCCTCAAGCCGGTCGAGGGCCGCGCGCAGGGCCTCCGGAGTGGTGGCGGGGGGCGGCGCGGCGAGGGCGGCGGCCAGGCGCTCCTGGACGCGTCGCACCAGGGGCAGGCGTTCGGCTTGCCGGGGGGGGAGGACGTCCAGCACACTTTCGACCCGGCGCACGCCGGGCAGCGCGCGGGCTACCCGGGCCGCCGCGCGCAGCGCCTCGAGGTCGGGAGTGGCGTAGGCCAGGAACCAGCCCGTGGTTTGCCGGTCGCGCAGCAGGCTGAGTTCAAGTTGCACGGATTGCAGGCGTTGGTCTTGCAGAAGAAGCAGGTTGCTCCGGTAGCGGAGCCGCGCCACGGCCAGCACGGAGAGCGCGCAGCAGACGAGGACCAGGCAGAGGCTGGTCTTGGGCCAGTGCCGGAGCGCCCGGTCGAGCCAGCGGAACGCGCGGGGCGGTCGCGGCAGGCGGGCGGTTCGTCGGTCTCGGTCGAGGAGCACGAGGAGCCCAGGGAGCACGGTGAGCATGACCACGAGCGAGGCCAGGACGCCCAGCGCGGCCACCGCGCCGAATTCCCGCAGCCCCTTGAATTCGGTCAAGGTGGCGACGCCAAAGGCGCCCACCGTGGTAAGGCCGCCCGCGACGATGGCCGGGCCGACCCGCTCGAAGGCCTCCTCCAGGGCGGTGGGCGGCGGCGCTCCGGCCGCGAGGGCTTCGTCGTAGGCCGAGACGAGGTGAATTCCGAAGTCGACGCCCAGGCCGATCACCACGACCACGAAAACGACCGCCATGAGGTTGAGGTAGCCCGGCCAAAGGGCGGCCAGCCCAAGGGTGGCCGCCACGGCCAGGGCCAGGCAGCCGCCCACGAGGAGGGGTCCGCTCCAGCGACGGAAGGCGAGGACCAAGAGCAGGGTGACCAGGCCCAGGGCGACGAGGCTCGCCCGCAGGGAGTCCCGCTCGTAGGTGCGCATTTCGTCGACCTCGAGGGTCGGTTTGCCGGTCACTCCGATCTCCACGCCTGGCCAGCGCTGGCGCTGGCGGGCGACCAGCTCGCGGAGGCGCTCCACGGCCCGGGTGCGGGGGTCGAGCCCGTCTCCGTCTTGGGCCTCGCGAAAGTCGACCAACAGGATCAAGGTCTCCCCGTCGCCCGCCCAGGAATACCCCGCGGTGTCCCACTCGGGGAGCGCGTCGAAGACGGTCGCCTTCGGCGTGCCGCCAGAGGCCGCCTCGCGTGCGTCGGCCAAGAGTCCGCGAGCCCAGGCGAGGAGTTCGGCGCTGCCGCCGTCGTCCGTGCCTTCGGCGACGCGGCGCTCGAGTTCGGCGGCGAACCCCGCCAAGCAGCCGGCCAAGGTGCCCCGGCGGAGTTCGGGAAGGAGGCGGGCCAAGAAGGCGTCCAGCGCGCGGAGTTGGTCCCGGTCGAGGAACAGCAGCGCACGGCCGCCGAAGGACTCGGGCGCGACGCGGTGGAAGCAGCCTCGGAAGACGTCGGGTTCGGCGAGGACGTCGTGGGCTAGCGCGTCGCCCACCGCGCGCGTCTCTGCGAGGTCTCGCCCGCGGACCGCGACGACGATTGCGTTGAGGTCTCCGAATTCTTCTTCGAGGGCGAGGTGCCGGCGGACGAAGGGGACGTCGCCGACCAGGGCGATCCGCGCGGTGTCGAAGCCCAGTCGCGCCAGCGCGAGGAGGCCGAGCAGCGCGCAGGCCGCGGTGCCGACGAGGACGGTGGCTCTGGGCCGTCGGCCCGCTGCGCGCGCGAGCGGGCCGAGGAGCGCGCCGGTCACCTGCCCGCGGCGGCCGCGTGCTCGCGGAACCAGGCCACCGCGTCCTCGAGCGTCGTCCGCAAGGGGGTCTGGGGCAGGCCCAGTTCGCGGACCGCGCGGCTGGGGTCGAAGAACATGCGGTGCCGGGCCATGCGGACGCCGTTGAGGGGCACGCCGGGGGGGCGGTGGGTGATCGTGTCGGCGACGAAGGTGCTGACCGCGCCGGCCATCCAGGCCACGCCGTAAGGGATCTTGAAGCGTGGCGGACGGCGTCCGCACACCTCTCCGAGGACCGCGAGGAACTCGCGCAGGGACTTGTTGCCCTCCCGGTTTCCGAGAATGTAGCGGCGTCCGGAACGCCCGCGTTCGTAGGCGAGTAGGTGTCCTTGGGCTACGTCGCGTACGTCTACGAAGTTGAGGCCCGTGTCCAGGTAGAAGGGCATGCGGCCCTCCATGAAGTCGACGATGATCTTTCCGGTGGGGGTCGGCTTCACGTCGCCGGGGCCGATCACCGAGGCCGGGTTGACGACGACGACCTCTTGCCCGTCGGCGGCGGCCGCAAGGGCGACTCGCTCGGCCTCGTACTTGGTGCGCTTGTAGGCCCCGCACAGGTCCTCGGGCGTGCAGGGGGTGTCCTCGTCGGCCAGCCCGCCCGGAGGGGCTTCGCCGATGCACGAGACCGAGCTGGTGTAGACCACTCGCCGCACGCCCTCGCTGCGCGCGGCCTCGAGGACCTTGCGCGTCCCCTCCACGTTGATCGACGTGAAGGCTTCGTCGTCGCGCGACCAGAGGGCGTAGTAGGCGGCGGCGTGGAAGACGGCGTCGCAGCCCCGCGAGGCCTCGCGCAGGGACGCAAGGTCGCGGACGTCGCCGTCGACGAACCGCACCTCGAGGTCGGCGAGTTGCTCGCGCGGAGAGCTCGACCGCACCAGGCAGCGCACCGCCCACCCCTCTCCCCGCAGGGCGCGGACGATGTGACTCCCGATGAAGCCGGTGCCGCCGGTGACCAGCGCTTCCACGGAGACCTCCCGAGGAGGTCCCGTTCTACCGCAGATCTCCGAGGGAGCCAGCCCGGCCGCTGGGCCGGAGGGGGCGACACGAGCGCACGGGGGGGCATGCACCGCGGGGCAACTGCGGAGGCGCGGCTTCGGCCCCTCGTCCAACGCCGGCGGGCGGGCTTCGCAGAGGGAGTTTCGCGCTTCGGTGTCTGCGGGCACCGTGGGGGGGTGTTCTTCGCGGAGGCTTCTCCTTTGCCCCGAGGCTCGGGGGGGCGCTATCCTGCGGGCTCGGGAGGAGTCCATGCCCTCGTTTCGCTGCGCTTCGTGGGCGACGGTCGCCGTCGCCTTCCTGTCCGCCGTTGCGCGGGCCCAACCCCTCAGCGAGACCTTGCTCGCCGACCTCGAGGCCGGCCTGCGCAGCGAGCGCGAGGCGGTGGCCGAGCGCGCGGCGGAGCGGGTGGAGCGCCTCGCCAAGAGCGTCGAGGCTCCCGAGCGTCTGCTCCCGCTCGTCGAGCGGGCGGTGCTCAGCCGCTTCGGCACCGAGGAATACGGCGTGGTCGGCTGCGGGCAGACGGCCTTCGCGCGGGTCGCCGAGCGTGCCGAGCGGGGGGCGCCCGTCCTGGCTTCCCTCGAGCGCTTGCTCGCACGACTGCGGCCGAGCCTGTTGCGCGAGTGGATCGCCAGCGAGCTCAACGAACTCGCCCGGCGCTTCCCCACGGAGAGCCTGGAGAGCATTGGCCGGCTGCTCGGAGACCGGCAGGGCTCGGTGCGCGAGCACGCGATTTCTTCGCTCTTCGAAGCCGCCGGGCGGGCGGCTCCGGCTCGTTTCTTGCCTTGGGCCGACGCCCAGCTTGCCGCGGAAGGCCTCCGCCCAGCCGTGCGAACGGAACTCGTGCTCGGCGCGAAGCGCAGTTTGGGCCTCGCCGCGAAGGTCCCCGCCGAGCGAAGCGGCGAATACCGAGCCCTCCTCGACCGCCTCGTCGAGAGCGCGCGCAGCGAGGTCGTGCGCGAACTCGCGCGCGAGGCGCGCGCCGCTCTCGAAATGCGCGAACTCGAGCGGTCGGAGCGGCGCGATCGCTTCGCGGCCTACCGGCGGGCCGACGGTCGGCTCGACTGGGGGCGTCTGTTCCGCGCGCCCTTCGCGAGCGAGCGCGGGAGCGCGGCCGAGGACTTTGCGCCGCGGCGGTCCGGCCCCGCGGGCGAGGTGGTCAAGGGCTTCCTCCCCGACGTCGTTGCGACCGAAGTGTTCAAGACGGTGCGTGGGGCGGCCGCCGAGTGGGCGCGGGCCGAGGCTGCGGCCGGCGCGCCGGGAGCAGCGGAACGCGCGTCCGCCCTGGAGACACTCGAGGTGCGCTACCTGGAGACCAACGACATCGTGGCCCGGCGCCGTGGCCGCACGGTGGAGGTCAGCTACGGGCTCCTTCACGAGGTCTACGCGCGCTCCATGAAGCTCATGGAGTCCGGCGCGGTGAGCGCCGGCGAGCGCGGCATGTACCAAGCCCGCGTCCTCGGGCTGGTGTTCGCGCACGAGATCGCCCACGTCCTGGGGCTGCGCGCCGAGCGCCCCGCCGACGCGCGCGCGGTGCGGCTCGTCTGGAGCTCGCTGCTCGCCCCGGCAAACGCGGCCCAGGCCGAGGTGGCGCTGCGCGGGACCATCGATCTCTTCGATCGCCCCAGCGGTGCGCGGGCCTTCGACACTTTGCTCTACCGGTTGCGAAGTTTCTTCCGCTACGGGTTGCCGGGAGGGCGCTTGGAAGCCATGCGCCGGGCGGCGCGGGACGAGCCAGACCCCCTGGCGCGCTACCGGCGCGCCGACGGCACGGTGGTCTGGGCCTCGGTCGCCAAGGACCGAGCGCTCGTGGAGGGCGCCGGGCTGGCGAAGTTCGGCCTGGCGCTCTTCCTCAAGGAACTCGCGCACGTCGCGGCCAGCGGCGACCGGGCCCGCGCCGAGGAGTTCTTCGACTACCTGCAGACCACGGACTTCTACGCGCACTACGGGCTGTTCGTGGCGGGGGCGCGGCTGGGCGAGGTGGCCTACGCCCGCTACCTTTCGCAGTATGTCCGCCCACGCTTCGTGAGCGGCATCCTGCAGCGCAACCTGGCTCTGGCCACGGGCATGGCCCTGCCGCTCATCGTGGACGGGCGGTTCGAGGGGCGCGCGTTCGCGATCTCCTTCGCCTCGCTGGGTCTCAGCAGCGCGCTGGTCTCCTTCGGCGTGCAGAGCCTCGCCTGGGCTACCGGTCTGCGGCGTGCTCAGAGCGCCGGGCTGCTGGCCCGCTTCGGCCCAGCCGCCGGGCGCCTCGCCCGGCTCGGGGGATGGTTCTACACCGTGGGCGAACTCGCCGTCGTGCTCTACTTCGCGGACCGGATCGAGGAGGAGTGGCGCGAGCGGCTCGACGAGCGGCGCGAGCGCCGAGCCTTGGGCGAGGCCGCAGAGCGGCTGGTCGCGGAGCTGAGCAGCCCCGAGGCGACGGTCGCGCAGGTGCGCGCGGCGCTGCGCGAGCACCGCGACGCCTGGATCGGCTACCGCGACCGCCTCTACGCGCCGCTCGAGGCCGAGGAGGTTCGCCTCGCGCGACGGCTCGAAGGCCTCGCGCGCGCCGCCAAGCTCTCCGAAGACGAGCGGCGCGCGCTCGGAGCGCGTACCCGGCGCTTGCCCCATCTGCGCAGCGAACTCGAAGAACGCCACGGCTCGGTGGGAGAATACCTCGAGGGCCGCGATGCCGAGGAGCGGGCGCGACTGCAGCGCGACGTGGACCGCCTCATGAGCGACTACGACGCGCGTCGGGCGGAGCTTTTCCGCGGGGTCTACGAAGAGGGACGGCGCGAAGGAGACTTCCTCGCCGGAACGGATCCTGCGGAGCTCTTCGCTCCTCCCGAGGACGGGGCGGGCGGGATCTTCGCCCGCTGGCGGCGTGAGCGCGCGGGGGCGGCGCTCGGTCGATTGGTGGCCGAGCGGGCGGCGAAGAATCGCCTGCAGGCCTACGAGGACGAGGAGGCGCTCCTCGCTGCGCTGGCCCGCTTTCTCCAGGATGCAGGGCGCGGGGAGCGGGCCGCGTTGATCGGAGAAGAGCTCGAACGGGTCCGGCGCCTCCACGCAGCCGACGCGCGCCTCGCCCGCGGCGAGGCGGTCGTCGAGTCGCGGGGCGGGCTGGAGGAGCGCCTGCGCGAACTCGACGGAGACGAAGGCCGCCGCTGAGAGGAGTCGAGGAACGGTCCGCGCCGGAGGGGCGGGTGGGTCTCGCGTCCTCAGTCCGCGGGCGCCTCGCCGGGGGCTTCGCCAGGTTTCCACACGCTGGTTTGTCCGGCCTGAATGGCGCTCTCCAGCTCGTCGGCGAGCCCTTCGAGTTCGAGTTGCAGACGGAGCGGAATGCGCCCGCGGAACCGCTTGCACAGTTCGCGGTAGTACCACACCTGCTGCTTGGGGGTGCTGTGGAATTGGCGGAGGACTTCGAGGCCTTCGCTGCGGATCTCCGCCACCAGGGAGCCCAGGTTGTGGCGCTTGTCGCAGGCGCTGACCAGGAGGCTGTCTGGGGGGCACTCCTCGAGGTGGCGTAGGTAGCGCTTCTTGCGCGTCTCCCAGGGCGACTTGGCCGCGGGGGTGTCCCCGGGGAGGGTGTCCGTGCAGTCGGCCACCATGCGCGCCACCTCGTCGCCGAAGCGCGTGGCGAGGTCTTCGCGGCTCACCTCCGCGCAGTCCTCGAGGGTGTCGTGCAACAGAGCGGCGACGGCCTGGTCGACGCTTCCGCCGTGCTCGAGGACCGTCCCGGCGACGATCATGGGGTGGCATACGTAGGGCGCGTCCCGAGCACTGCCCTTGCGGCGTTGGTGCGCGTGCGCCTCCGCGGCGAAGGCGAGGGCGTCCGCCAGGCGCTGGCGTTCGTCGGGGCTCATGTGCGTTCTCCTCGGCGCCCGCGGCGGTGTGCGCGGGGAGCGCCAGCGCGAGTCTACCGCGAGCGCGCAGGGCGCCCTGGGGAGGCCGGCGTCGCCTTGTGTGTGGCGGGGCGAGGCGCGAAGCCGCGCCCGCCGGGGGGTCAGGCGAGGAGCCGGGCGGTGTCGTCGACTTCGACCAGCACCGCGCGCAGCCGGGTGCGGCTGTCGCCAGGATTCACGCACAGGGTGCGATCGATGCGGTCCTCGATGGAGCCCGACACCCGCGGGGATTCGTGCACGTGACCGTGCAGGCTCAGGGGCGGCTGTGCGCGCTCGAGGAAGGCGCGCAACGACGGACTGCCGATGGCCCGGCCGCCGTGCATGCGGTCGAGGCGGGTTCCGTGGGGGGGAGTGTGGCACACGTAGATCGTCCGGCCTGGGGGGCCGGCGCGCTCGAGGGTGCGCAAGTCGGCGGCGATGCTCGGGCGCTGGCGCAGCTCCACCAGCGAGCCCTCGCGGACGCGACCTCGGTCGCTGAGCAGGACACGGCGCGGAGGGCGCGCGGGCGACCAGCCCGGGGCGTCGAAGCGGTCGAAGTCGCTCATCCGGAACGGAGTCACCGGAACGCAGGAATAGCCGGCAAGGAAGTGATCTCCGAGCGGGAGGCGTCGCATGTGCAGGTCGTGGTAGGCGCCGGCGGCCTCGAGGGCGGCGAAGGACGGGCGGACCGCGGCCCAGTCGTCGTTGCCGAAGATCCCGTAGACCGGAGGGCCGCCGCCGGCGCGCAGGCTGAGGAGTGCGGGCTCGAGGAAGTCGCGCACGAAGGACCGCTGCGGTTCGAGGAGGCCTTCGGCGCGTCCGTGGGGGAGGGGCAGGAGGTCGCCCCCGAGGAGGACCGCGTCGGGGCTCTCCCTGCGGGCCCGTGCGAAGAGCTCTTCGTAGGCGGCGCGGCGCCCGTGCAGATCGGTGGCGAAGAGGAGGCGCAGGGGCATGTCGACCGGATCTTCGCCGACGGGGGGATTCCTACCAGGGGCGGGGCCGGGTGCGACCGGGAAACGGCGGCTCTTCCCAGGTATCCTCGCGGGTCGGTCGCCCACGGAAGGACGCCAGGCGAGGGGCGAGGAGGTTCGGCCGCGCGGGTTCGGACCGAGACCGGTTGCGGTTCGGGTCCGCTGCAGGGGCAGTTCGGGAGCACGGTTCATGGTCGACGGCCGCACGCGCGCCCTCGGGCGCGCAGCCTTGTTCGATCCTGTCGCGCGCGTCGAGGCCTTGCGGGCGGCGCTGCGCGGAGGGGCCCTTGCGCCCGAGCGCCTGGCCTTGGCCGCCGCCGCCGGCGACGCGGCTGCGGCGGAGGCCCTCGGGCGCCGGATCCAGCCCGAGCCTCTCTTGCGCGAGTGGCTGTGGAATTTCCTCCCCTTTGGGCGAGAGGCGGTGTTGCGGGCGTTGCTGGCCTCCGCGCAGGCCCTCTTGGACCACCTCGAGGCGCCCTTGCCGGTGCTCCTCGACGC
>RFHU01000375.1 GCA_003695705.1 Planctomycetota bacterium | reverse complement strand
CGCTCGCCGCCTTCGAGGCGCACGGGCTGGACCGGGCTGGGGCCGGGGCGAAGGGCGACGGCGGTGACGTCCACGCCGGCGGCGGCGAGCAGGTCGAGCAGCGGGTGCCCGTCGCTGCCGACGGCGCCGGCGCAGGCCACGGGCTGCGCGCCGGCGCGGGCGAGATGGAAGGCGACGTTCAGGGCGCAGCCGCCGGGCCGGGCCCGCTCTTCGTCGGCGTAGCGGTCCCAGCCGACGTCTCCCCAGCAGAGAATGCCTCGCGCTCGGGTCTCGGCAGGCCTCACGACGGTCGACAGGATACGCCTCTCGGGCGCCGGAACGGCGTGGCCCATGGGGGACGGCCCGACTCGCGCGCGCGCCGGCCCCTGCGTATCATGGAGTGGCCATGACTCCTTCCGGCGGCTCCGAGCAAGAGGACCCCTTCGCGGGCGACGATCCCCTCGACGCCGCGGGCGGCAGCGGAGACAGCCCGGCGGCGGTCGAGCAACCCACTGCCGGGGAGGAGGCGTCGGACGACTTCGACGCCCTCGGCTTCGACACGGGCTTCGGCATGGACCCGGGCGGTCTCGGCGACGAGGACGACACGCCGCCGGGGGGAATCTACATCGGCGAGGACGTCTCGGTCCTCGACGCGGCGTCCATCGGTCGAGCGCTCGCCGAAGCCGACGGGACGACCGAAGACTACTCGCTCCCCGACATGGGCGAGCTCGCTGAGGGCCTCGTGGGCATTGACCTCGGCGCCGCCGTGGCGGTGGTGGCGGTCTTCAACAAGGATGGCAAGCACGAGATCGTTCCCAACGCCGATGACGACTTGAACACTCCGGTGCAGCTCTTCTTCGACGACGACGGCGAGCGCCTGGTGGGCCGGGAGGCGCGCGAGATGGCGCCCTCGGCGCCTCAGCGCGCCGTGTTGGACCTCAAGGCGGCCATCACCGACGAAGGCTTCCGCCTCGAGGCCGGCGAGGAGCACGGCGGGGCCCTGGCGGCCGAGGACGTGGTGACCGTGCTCATCGAGCGCCTGCTCGCCGACGTCCGGGAGCACACCGGCGAGGCGCCCACCCACGTCGCGTTGGCCGCGCCGCTGTGGTTCGAGGAGCGGCACCGCGAGGTCCTCCGCCGCGCAGTGGAGCGTGTCGGCGCGACCCTGGTGGGCATCACCGACGAGGCCCTTGCCGCCGCGGTGCCCTACTCCCTGCGCCTGCCCGACCTCAACGAGCGCCGGGCGCTGGTCTTCGACCTCGGGCACGCCGCCCTCTCGGTCGCGGTGGTCCGCTGCGCGGCCGGAGACATCGAGGTGCTGGCCCAGGCCTCGGAGCAGGAACTCGGCTCGCACGCTTGGGACGAGCTCCTTGCGCGCGAGGCGGCCCGCAAGTTCGAGCAGAAGTACGGCCTGAACCCCCTCGAAGACCCTGCGGCGGCCTTCGACTTGCGGCTGCGCGCGGAGGACGCCAAGAAGGCCCTCTCGCAGCGCGCCCAGGTCACCCTGGTGGCTTCCTGCCAGGGCAAGACCCTCAAGGTGGGCTTCTCCCGCCAGGGCTTCGAGGAGGCCGCGCGGCCGCTCCTCGAGGGCGCGCGGGCCCTCATGGAGCGCGTGCGCGACGAGGCCGGGGTCGGCTCCTGGGAGGAGCTCGACGCCGTCATCATGGCGGGTGGCGGATCGCGGACCCCTGCGGTTCGGCGCATGCTCGCCAAGACCACGGGCAAGACCATCGAGCGCGGCATCAGCCCCGAGGACGGTGTCGCGGTCGGCTCGCTCTACTGGGGGGCCGGTGAGCGACACCGGCAGTCCCGTCCCGACGTCTGAGCCGGCCGCCCCGCCCCGGCGTCGCCGCTGCTGCCTCTGGGCCGCGGCGGGGGGTGCCTTGCTCGTCTTGGCCTTCGCGGGCTACGGCGTCTACGCCTACCGGGCCATGCTCAGCCCTGCGCCCCTCGAGTTCTCCCCCTTCCGCTACCGCCCCCTCGAGCGCTCGCTGCTGACCGCGAAGTTCGAGTTCCTCGAACTTCCCAGCCGCCTCCTCACCGGCGGCGACGCGCCGGTGGAACTGGTGCTCAACGAGCGGGAACTGAACGCGCTGCTCTTCGGCGACGCCGGGCACAGCGAGGCGACCGAGAAGGCGCGCGTCCTCATCCAGCCCGGCGACCGGCTGCTCTTCGAATACTCGAGGCCCGCCGAGGAGGGGGCCTCGCCCCGCTACCTGAACGTGCGGGCCTTGCTCGGAGTGGCCCTCGGCCCCGGGGTGGCGCGGATCGAGCTTCACGAGGCGAGCATTGGTTCCTATTCCCTCGGCCCCTTCGCCCGGAGCCTGGTGGCGCGGCGCCTGCAGGAGGCCTTCGCCGAGCAGTACCGCAAGGACGCGCGCTTGCGCCGCGTCCGCGCCCTGAGCATCGAATCGGGGAGGGTGCGGCTTACCTACCAGCCCGAGGGCGGCTGAGGCGCCGTCGCCCGCCGGGCGTGCGGACCGCCGCGCGTCCCGCGGGGTCGGCGACGTCCGCGCCGCGGAATTCGGGCTCGGAGCGGAGCGGTCTCCGGCCTCCGGTTCGCGACGTCCGGTCCCGGCCGCGCGCGCGTCCTGCGAGGCGAGCGAGCGGGGCCGACCGCGCGGCACGCGCAGCCCAGCCCGACGCGCAGTCCTGCCCGTCCGAGAGGCGCGGGGCGTCCGTGGGCGAACAGCTATTCCGGGCGTTTCCAACCATGGCCGGGAGGGGCGGCGGTGATTCCCGAAATCCGGCGGCCCTTCGCCGCCGGCCAGGGGCAGCGCCTTGCCTAAGCCTCGAAACGACGCGCTGCGTCATGCCGGCACGTCCCTTGCGAGCGGGGCAGGGTCCAGGGGGGATTTCGCGTGCAAGGAGTCCAGACATGAACACGTCGCGTTTTCTCGCCTTCTCCGTCGTGCTGCTGAGCGCCTCGACGGCCGCGGCCCAGAGCGCCCGCGAGCTGTTCCCCAACCACCAGGGCAACGAGTGGACCTACACCGGGGGGCTCTCGGGACACCAGACCCGCACCGTGAAGGTCGCCGCGCGGAGCGGCGGCTGGGCCAAGGTGGAGGGCTGGCAGGGAGACCACTGGTGGTGGATGAGCGGCGCCAGCGGTCGGATCTGGGTGTGGAACGCGTCCACCAGCCGCTACAGCCTGGTCTTCGACCTCGGGGCGGCCGTGGGGACGCCGCAGCGGGCCGACGCGGACGACCTCTCCTGCGTGGGCGGCGCCACCTTCGAGCTCGTCGACGACGACGCCACCGTGCAGACCGCGGTGGGCACCTTCAACGGCTGCCGGATCCTCGAGTTCCGCCAGGGGCCTTGCGTCGACGCGGGCCTCGCGCGGGTGGTCTTCGCCCCCGACGTGGGCATCGTCGAGTGGAGCGAGCAGAGCATCGCGGGACCGGTCGCCTGGAAGCTGACCCGGGCGACGGTGAACGGCCGCAGCTACACTCCGCAGCCGCAGGGCTTCACCGGCGGCTTCAGCGCCTCCCTGGCGGTCGACCGGCCCGGCTACGCCCCCGGCGACACCCTCCGGCTGCGCTTCGAGGTGAAGAACGAGACGGCGCAGACCATCCCCTTCTGGTTCAACAGCGGGCAGACCTTCGACTACGTGCTGCGCGACGGGAGCGGCAACGAGGTCTACCGCTGGTCGCGCGGGAGGTTCTTCACCATGGCCTTGCGCAGCGTGGACATGCTCCCCGGCGAGGAGTGGACCTTCGCCCACGACATTCCGCTGCAGGACGGCAACGGCGCTCCCCTCGCCGCGGGCCGCTACACCCTCGAGGCCTACCTCACCGCGCGGCCCAAGGTCTCGCTGCGCATCGACGTCGACGTGCGGTGAGCCGCGCCCGGCCGGCGCGAGCCCGCGCCGGCCAACCTCCGCAGCGGGGCAGCGGCGGCCTTGCCCCTGCGCCGGCCGGGCACCGGTGCGAGGCCGCTGGTTCCTCCCGCGTCGCCTGCAGCCGGCGCGGAAGAGCCCTGCGGCCCCGGAGCTCGCGCGGTTCAACGCACGTCGAAGGGCGTCCAGGCGGAGGCGCCGCCGCCGGGGTTGACCACGCGCAGTTCGTAGGCTCCCGGCCGCGGGTAGGCCAGGACCCAGTGGGCCTCGTGGCTCGAGAGCCACACGAGCGGAGTCGTG
>RFHU01000374.1 GCA_003695705.1 Planctomycetota bacterium | reverse complement strand
GGTGCGCGCCGCCGCGGAGCGGGCGCGCACCCGCGGCGCGCTGGCCCGTCGCGGGGACTTCTACTGGCCCGCGGGCATGAAGCAGCCGCCGCTGCGGGACCGCTCCCGCACGGGGCCTCGCGATGCCGAACTCATTCCTCCCGAGGAACTCGAAGGCGCCTTGGCCCTCGTGGTGCGCAAGGAATACCGGATCGCTCGGGACGAACTGATCCGGCGCGCGGCGCGTCTGCTGGGCTTCGGCCGAACGGGTGCGAAACTTCGGCAGGTCTTCGCCGAAGCCCTCGAGGCCTTGCGCGCCCGCGGCGAAGTCGCCCTGGAAGCAGGAGTGGTCGTGGCGGCGGAGGCGCCTGCGCCGTCGCCACGACCGAGAAGCGCTCGCGCGCAACCGGGCTGAACGCCGGCTTTCCTGTGCGACCCACCGAGCACGGACGACGCGACCCCCTCACCTCCGGCGCGAAGGCGCTCGGTCCGCTCGAGACGAGGGCGCCCGGCGAGCGCGCGCCCTCAGCCTCCTTCGAGGAAATCCCGCAGCTGGGCGGGACTGCGAAAGCCGATCGCACGCCGGAGTTCGCGTCCGTCGGCGTCGAGGATCCTCAGGTCGGGAATGCCCCGCACGCCAAAGTGCTGCGCAACCTCTGGGTGTTCGTCCGTGTCGACCTCGAGCAAGACGAAGCGCTCGATGGCCGTCGCGACTTCCGGGGAGGGGAAGGACTCCTTCTTCATGCGCTGGCAGGGTCCGCACCACTTGGCGGAGAAGTCCAGCAAGACGAGCTTGTGTTCCGCACGAGCACGCGCGAGGGCCGCGCGGACGAGGGGGGGCAACGGGCCGCTCCGCGTTCCGGGCGGCTCCGAGGTGGACGGGGGCGGCGCACCGCCCGGGCGAGCGGCCGCTCCGTAGCCGAGTTCTTCGACGGCGCGGACGAGTTCCTCCTCGCTCGGCCCATCGGGAGTGGTTCGCACCGTGAACAAGTCGCGGGCGAGGTCCATGGAAACGTGCAGTACTCCGGGGAGCCCTTCCAGGGCGTCCTTGACCGCGTTCGGTCAAGCCATTCAGGTCGCGTCCCCCTTGCTCTTCTTCATTCCGGTGACGTGGAGGACGACGGTGCGCTCCTTGGAGGCTCGTCGCTCTTGCTCCGCGCTGGAGGCCTCAGCCGAAGGGCGAACCTCGTGCGGGACGGTCCCTCGTGCGGCGGGGGCGGGTTGCGGCGGCTCCCTTCGCCGGCAACAGGTCATGGACGCCAGGAGCGCCAGACCGGCGAGTCCTGCAAGGCCCGCCCGGTGCGAATGCTTGCTCGTCATGGGAACGGAACTCCGTGGGGTGGACGGTGGATCACTGCGGACGATCGGGGGCAGGCGCCCTCCCCCTGCGACCCCCGGAGGAGTGCGTCGGGACTCCCTCCAGGCTTTCGGCCCGCGTGGAAGAGGTCAAGGGTCGCGCGGTGCCTTCTGCGGGGACTCCGGCGAGCGGACGGCGCCCTCCGCCGAGCCTCCTGCGCTCTCCCCTGGACCCGCAGGCCCCGGAGAGAGCAGTTCGCCTCGATAGCCCGCCCGCTCGATGGCGCTTCGAACCGAGGCAGGATCGACCTGCGGGGGAAGCAGCACCACCGCCTCCTTGCGGGCGAAGTCGACCCGCGCGTTCGTGGCTCCCGGAAGGCGCGCCAGTTCCTCGCGCACGTGGATCGCGCAGGCTTCGCAGGTCATTCCCTCCACCCGCGCGCGAACCGGACGGAGCGAAGTGCCGGGACCTGTCCCCTGCATGGTTTCGACCGTTGCGGGGCCGTCGCTGGAAAGCAAGGCGCTCAAGGCCTGGGGGAAGGCGGCAAAGGCCACGGCGAGCGCCGTCGCCACCCAGAGGAGGATCCGGTTCCAGCGCTGGAGCCGCGGCGAGGGCGCGGCGCAGGCCTCGCCGGGAGCGCAGCGCTTCGGACGAAGGTAGCTCTGGTAGAAGCCCAGACCGAGGAGGATGGCCGTCGCGACCAGGAGCACGGGTCGATAGGCCTCCAGGGCGCCGGCCAGGCCGCTCGCCGACACGCCCAGTCCAACGAGGAGCAAGGGGAGCCAGCAGCAGGCCGAGGAGAGGGCGGCCGAGAGCACCGCCCCCGCGGTCGCCAGCGCGCCACCCCGCGCGCCCAGGAGAGGTGCGGCGGCCGAGGCCCGCGCCGGCACGGCGGTAGGGGCTGGCGCCAGCGCGGGCGTCACCGACCGCGCTGGGTCCGCGTCGGAGCCCGCCTCCGAGCGGTCCTCGAGCTCTCCCGTCCCTGGGCCCGCCCCGCCTCCCTCGTCGACGAGCGGCACGGCTGCGGACGTGTCCGAAGAGCAGTCCTGGACGTCGCCTTCTGCGCTGGCCGCACAGCACGCCGCGCCCGCGCGGCCGGACGCGACGGCTGGCTCCGGGCCTCCCAGGCCTTCGGCGCCGGCGCCGGCCCCGGCCGCAGGCCGAGCGCCTCCGTCGGCACCGGACGCAGAACCCCGGGCGGCGGTGGAGGAGACACCGACGAGGGCCACGGAAGCTGCGGGCGCGCTGCTGCCCGCCTGGCGAAGCTGCGCGGCTTCGGCCACCGCGCGGACGTTGCCCAGGCAGCAGCGGCCCTGGGGGTTGGTCTCGGCGCAGCGCTGCAGGCCCTGCCGGCACTTGGCGGCGATCTGCTCGGCAATGCGGGACGTGCCGTGGGCGAGGACTTCGGCTTCGATCTCCTCCGCCGTGTGGTCGAAGCAGTAGCACACCGGACGGGGGGGCTCGCTTTCCTTTTGGCCCACGCGAACCCGCACGTCGGCCTTCGAGAAACGCCGACCCGTGGCGGGCTGCACGTAGACCGTCTCGCAGCCCGTCGCCGGGCAGAAGCGAAATCCCCGAGCGTCCTCCAAGGAACTCGCGGCGGCGTCGGTCAGGAGGGAGCGCAGGGTCGTCTCGCCGACCGCGCTCGTCGGTCCGCCGCATTCGGGGCAGCGGCGATCGGGATCCGGGTGGCTCATCGTCGTACCTCCTCGAGACGAAATCGCCGGCGCGGGCCGGCGAAGCCGACCCTTGGAGGCTACACTCCGTACCTAGGTCCGGAGTCAAGGGATTGGGTCCGAACGAGCCGCAAAGGCAGAACGAGCAAGGCCCGCAGGAGAGGACGATGCGCATTGGCGAACTCGCACGGCGCTGCGGGGTGAACGTCGAGACCCTGCGCTACTACGAACGGCAAGGCCTCCTGCGGGACCCCCGACGCGGTTCGCAGGGCCATCGGGACTACGGCGAAGAAGACCTACGCCGTGTCCGCTTCATCCGTCAGGCCAAGGAACTCGGCTTTACCCTCAAGGAGATTCGCCGTCTGTTGGACCTCCGCCTCACTTCGGAGGGCCGCTGCGCGAAGGCCCGAAGACTCGCTGAGGCCAAGATCGAGGCCATCGACCAGACCCTGCGCAGGCTGCAGCGCTTTCGCAAGGCCCTCGAAATCCTGGTCGCAAGGTGCGAGGAAAACGAGCACGACGGAGGCTGCGCCATTCTCGACGCCGTCGACGCGGCGGGAAGCGACTGAGGGCCGCCGCGGGCCCGACCGCCCGGCGAAACAGAGTCCTTCGGGCCTTCCCCTCCAAGGCCACGGGACGCCGGAACGAGGCCCGCGGCCCCGGTCTTCAGCGCAGCAACTCGCTGTGGGACCCGAAATTCTGCGTCCAGTGCTGGCCGTCCTGGCCTGCGCCCATGGCGGTCCAGGTGGCGCCCAGAATGTTCCGGTGGTGGCCGGAGCTGTTGTACCAGGCAAGGTGCGTGGCCTTCGGCGTCACCGAGCCCAAGGAAATGTTCTCGCCGCCGGGGCTGGGGTAGCCCGCCGCGGCCATTCGCTCGGCTGGGGTCCGCTTGCCCTGCACGGGCGAGGTGTGGTCGAAGAAGCCCAGGCGCGTCATGTCCGCCGAGTGCCCCCGCGCGCTCTGCACCAGGCGCGGGTCGATGGCCAGGGCCGGACGCCCCATGAGGATCCGGTAGTCGTTGGTGATGCGCACCTGCTCGATCTCCGTCCCGCTGGGCTGCACGCCGAAGGGCAAGGGGTTCTTCTGCCGGAAGGAGGCGTTGTAGTCCCGAACCCGCTCGTCGCGCAGCCGCTGCAGGAGCGCCTGCGACCAGGGGTCGAGGCGCTCGGCCAGGACCAGCGCGCGTTCGACCTTCCCCGCGCGGTAGGTCACGAGGGCCTCCAGAGCCGCCGGCAGGGAGGGAGGCGCCGCCGCGGCGAGTCCGCGGGCCTCGAGGACGTGACCGAGTTCGGCGAGGCGCGTGGTCTCGAGGGCGACGGCCGACAGCAGAGCCTCGGCGCCCTCGGCGTCGAGGCGGAGCAGACGGGCGAGGTCCTTGCGCACCAGCGCGTCGAAGGGTGCGAAGGCCGCCCGACAGGCGTCGACCTTCTCGTCGACGACGGGCTGGCCCGAGCGACCGTGGTTGGCGTCGGGGTAAATGCTCTTGTCGAAAACGACCCGCAAGGCTTCGTCGCGCGCCTTGGCCCAGCGATCGAGGGCTTCGCTGCGCTTCGTCAGGCTCGCCCCCTGGCTCACACCGGGAACGTGTTCCCCAAAGGCGTCGGCCAGTCGCCCCACGGCGCGCGCACGGCGCCGCAGGACCGCGCGACCGTAGGCTTCGAGGGCCTCGTTCACGGCGGGACGCAGCACCTCCTGCGCGTAGCGTTGCAGGGCCTCGTCGACGACGACCTCCTGCGATGCGAGATCGCCTTCGCCGAGGCCCAGGCGGGAGCGCAGGCGCTTCTGCAGGCTGCTGGACTCCCCGGCCAGGAGGGCTCGCAGGCGCTCGACTTCGCCGGCCTCGTCGGCGAGGAGTTCCCAGGCCGCGGCGCGCTTCTCGGCCTTCGCCGAGCGAACGGCCGCCAACGCTTCGTTCAGTTCGGGCGACGCGGGCACCGCCAGGCGAGCGGCGCGGCGGGTCTTGCGGGAACGCTTCGCCGGGCGAGGCGCGCTGGCGGGCTTGCTGCCGGGGAGCACCCAGCGCCCTTCGCGGCGCACGTAGCCGAGCTTCTTGCGGGCCTCCGCATCGTCGGGGACGAGTTCGAGAATGGCCCGATACTCGCGCCGAGCGAGTTCGTCCCCGTCCGGCCGGCGCTCGCACCAGCGGGCGAGCTCGCGGCGGGCGTCCGGGTCGCGGCGATCGATCTTCCGAAGCTTGGCCCGGTAGCGTTCGACCGTCGAGGCCCCGCGCTCGATCCGCTCGATGTCCTCGCGGGAGACCACCGTCAACCCACCGGCGGTCTGCACGGTGACCCCCCGCGAGGTTTCCTTGACGATGCGCCCGCGGACCACCCCGCCCGAGCTGAGGTGGACGGTATCGGCAAGGGCCGCTCCGCCGGCGCCGAGGAGCAGGACGCAGAAGTATGCGGCGAGCGCGCGCGAGCGAACCATGGAGGCCTCCCTTCGCTTCCTTCCTGCGCGACCCTACCCGAGGCCCGGGCGACAGGGTGTCACCGATCCGTACGGCGGCCCGTCAGGAAAAGGTCATTCCCGCGCCCGCGATAAGCTGACTGCGGGAAGAGGCTTAGCGGCCCGTTGGAGGGGGCTCGACCGCGGCGGCAGTTCCGGGGCGAGGCCCGCCGAACTTCCTCGCGCCTCGCCCCGGCGTTGCGCGAGCGAACCGCGGAAACCCGTCGCGGGACGCCGACCCCTTCGGCGCGCGCGACGAACTCGGCCGACCTCCCTCCGCCTCCGGCGGCTCGGCCGCCAGGCCCGCGCGGCGCGCCACACTCTGGGCTTTTCGGTGTCGCCGGTCGGGGCGGTACGTAGAATGTGCCGCTTTCCAGCCGAGGAGGGCTGTCGACATGGCCAGCGCCAACTGCCCCGAGTGCGAAGGCGACGTCGCCCTGGGCGACGACGCCATGCAGGGTGAGATCGTCTCCTGCCCCGATTGCGGGGTGGAGCTCGAACTCGTGAGCACGAGTCCCCCCAAGCTCGAGCCCGCCCCCGAAGAAGAAGAAGACTGGGGCGAGTGAGGAGCCGGACATGAAGATCGGAATCCTCCTCTCGCGGATCCGCGTGGAGGAAAAACTGCTCATCAAGGAGATCGAGCGCCGGGGCATCGAGCACGAACTGATCGACGACCGCCAGCTCGTCCTGGACCTTGCGGAACGGAGCCTACAGGGCTTCGACGTGGTGATCGAACGCTGCGTCAACCATAGCCGCGCCCTCTACGCGCTGCGGATCCTTGCGGACTGGGGGGTCCCCACGGTGAACACCTACACCGTGGCGGAGGTGTGCGGCAACAAGCTGCTCACCAGCTCGGCCCTCCAGCGCGAGGGAGTTCCTCAGCCCCGCGTGAAGGTCGCCTTCACTCCCGAGTCGGCCCTCGACGCCATGGAAGAAATGGGCTACCCCGTGGTCCTCAAGCCGGGCGTGGGCTCCTGGGGACGTCTGCTCGCAAAGGTCAACGACCGCGAGGCCGCTGAAGCCGTGCTCGAACACAAGCAGCTGCTCGGCAGCTACCACCACTCGATCTTCTACATCCAGGAGTACGTGCGAAAGCCGGGACGGGACATTCGCGCCTTCGTGGTCGGAAACGAGACCGTGGCGGCGATCTACCGCAACAGCCCCCACTGGATTACCAACACCGCTCGCGGGGGCAGCGCCGAGCCCTGCGAAATCACGCCCGAGCTGAACGAGCTGTGTGTGCGCGCCGGCCACGCCGTGGGCGGAGGGGTCGTGGCGGTCGACGTGCTCGAGTGCCCCGAGCGCGGCTTCTTGGTCAACGAGGTCAACTACACCATGGAGTTCCGCAACTCCATCGAGCCCACCGGCGTGGACATTCCCGCGCGGCTCGTCGACTACGCGCTCGCCGTGGGCCGGCGCGAGGTCGTCCCCGCCTGAAGGGTCTTTGCGCCAAGGCCGCGCCGCACGGCGCGCAACGAGGGAGAACATGTCGGTCCGGGTCTCGATCGTCGGCGCCTCCGGCTACGCCGGAGGCGAGCTCCTGCGCCTCCTCCTCGACCATCCCGAGGTGGAAGTCGGGCAGGTCACCTCGGAACGGCACGCGGGGAAGTACGTGCACACCGTGCACCCGAACCTGCGCGGGCGGACCCGGCTCACCTTCGCGCCCAGCGCGCAGCTCGAACCCTGCGAGGTCCTCTGCCTCTGCCTGCCCCACGGAGCGGCCCAGGAGCGAATCGACGCCTTCGCCGCGCTCGCCGAGCGGATCGTAGACCTCTCCGCCGATTTTCGCCTGCGGGATCCCGCCCGCTACGCGCGCTGGTACGGCGAGGAGCACCGAGCGCCCGCCTGGCTGGAGCGCTTCGTCTACGGGCTTCCCGAAACCAGGCGCGAGGAGCTGCGCGGCGCGCGCTACGTGAGCGGCGTAGGCTGCAACGCCACCGCCAGCACCTTGGCGCTGCTGCCCCTCGTGCGCGCCGGTCTCTTGGACCCCGACCTGCCGGTGGTGGTGGACCTCAAGGTGGGCTCGTCGGAAGGCGGGAACAAGTCCAGCGCAGCCTCGCACCACCCCGAGCGCAGCGGGGTGGTGCGCACCTTCGCGCCGACGTCCCATCGCCACACCGCCGAAATCGAGCAGGAACTGGGCCTCACCAACGTCCACCTGACGGTCACCTCGGTGGAGGCGGTGCGGGGCGCGCTGGCCACCGTCCACGCGTGGACGCGCGAAGTCGTCGCCGAGAAGGACCTGTGGCGCGCCTACCGCGGCGTCGCCAAGGACGAACCCTTCCTGCGCATCGTCAAGGACCGCACCGGGATCCACCGCTTCCCCGAGCCGAAGCTCCTCGCGGGGAGCAACTACGCGGACGTAGGCTTCGCCCTCGAGCCCGAAGCGCGCCGCGTGGTCTCCCTGTGCGCCATCGACAACCTGGTCAAGGGGGCGGCCGGCAGCGCGGTGCAGTGCCTGAACTTGATGCTGGGCTGGGAGGAAACCCTCGGGCTCGGCTTCCCCGGCCTGCACCCGATTTGAGGGAGCGCGCAATGCTCGTGGTCAAGGTGGGGGGCGCCGAGGGAGTCGATCTGGGCACCGTGTGCGCCGACATGGCGGCGCTGGCGGCCGAGGGGCAGCCGTGGGTGCTCGTGCACGGAGGCTCGCACGAGACGAACCAGGTCGCCGAGAAGCTCGGCCACCCGCCCGAGTTCGTGACCTCGGTCTCAGGCTACACGAGCCGCAAGACGGACCGCCGGACCATCGAGATCTTCGAAATGGTCTACTGCGGCAAGCGCAACAAAGCCTTGGTCGAGCGACTGCAGGCCCTCGGGGTCAACGCCGTGGGCCTCTCGGGCCTCGACGGGCGCCTGCTGGAAGGGCCGCGCAAGAAAGCCCTCAAGGTGGTCCATCCCGAGACCGGCAAACGCCTCGTCCTGCGCGACACGTACACGGGAACGGTGAAGAAGGTCAACGCGAGCCTCCTCCGACTCCTGCTCGACGCCGGCTACTGGCCGGTGTTGACTCCGCCCGCCATCAGCGAGGAGCACGAGGCGATCAACGTCGACGGCGACCGCGCAGCCGCGCGGGTAGCGGCGGCCCTCGGCGCCGAGACGCTGGTCATCCTCTCCGACGTGCCCGGCGTGCTGCGCGACTTCCCCCGCGAGGAGAGCCTCGTAGAGCGGCTCCCGCGCCACCGGATCGAAGAAGCCCAAGAGCGCTGGGCTCAGGGCCGCATGCGGATCAAGCTCCTCGGCGCCAAGGAAGCCCTCGAAGGCGGCGTCGCGCGGGTCATCCTCGGCGACAGCCGCGGAGAGAGCCCCGTGCGCGCGGCGCTCTCGGGCAAGGGAACGGTGATCGAATGACCCAGGCGAACGAACTCGATCCGGCCGCCCTCAAGGCCCTCGAGGATCGGCGCGACAGCGGCGTCTACGCCAAGCGACCCTTGATGCTGGTCGAGGGCCGCGGCGCGCGCGTGCGCGACGCCGAGGGGCGCTGGTACGTAGACTGTATGGGCGCTCACGGGGCGGCCAACCTCGGCCATTGCCATCCGCGCGTGGTGGAGGCGGTGCGCGAGCAGGTGGCCCGGCTCACCCTCTGCCCGTCGGGCTGCTACAACGACCGCCGCGCCCTGCTCCTCGAGGCCTTGCTCTCGCGAGCGCCCGGTTCCCTGGAGCGCGCCTTCCTCTGCAACTCGGGCGCCGAGGCCGTGGAGGGCGCGCTGAAGTTCGCCCGCCTCGCCACGGGGAGGAGCGAAATCGTCGCCGCCATGCGCGCCTTCCACGGGCGCACCCTAGGGGCCCTCTCGGCCACATGGAAGAAGAAGTATCGGGAGCCCTTCGAGCCCCTCGTGCCGGGCTTCCGGCACGTCCCCTACGACGACCTCGAGCGCCTCGACGAAGCCGTCAACGAGCGCACCGCGGCGGTCGTTCTCGAGGTCGTCCAGGGCGAGGGCGGGGTGCGGCCGGGCTCCGCCGAGTTCCTGCAGGGGGCGCAGCGCCTCTGCCGAGAGCGCGGAGCGCTGCTGGTGATCGACGAGATCCAGACCGGCTTCGGGCGCACGGGCCGCCTGTGGGCCTCCGAACACCATGGCCTCGAGCCGGACGTGCTCTGCCTCGCCAAGTCGCTGGGCGGCGGTCTGCCCATGGGCGCGGTGCTCCTCGGCGAGCGGGTGGGCGCGCCGCCCAAGGGCGTGCACGGCTCCACCTTCGGCGGCAACCCCTTGGCCTGCGCCGCCGCCTTGGCGAGCCTGGAGGCCATCGAGGCGGAGGGCCTGCCCGCGCGGGCGGCCCGCCTGGGGACCGCCTTCCAGGAGCGCCTGCGCGCGATCTCCTCCCCGCGGGTGCGCGAGGTCCGCGGGCTCGGGCTCATGGTGGGGGTGGAGCTGAAGGAGAAGGTCGCGCCGCTGCTCGCGGCGCTGACCGAGCGCGGCGTCCTCGCCATCAGCGCCGGCCCCACGGTGGTGCGCTTCCTCCCGCCGCTCGTGATCGAGGAGGAAGATCTCGAACGAGTGGCCGCAGCCTTCGACGAAGTCCTGAGCAAGGCCTGAGGCGAGCGCGTGGACGACGAAGCGGCCGTCGATTTGTTGATCCGCGCGGTGGAGACGCCGAGCGTCTCCGGCGAAGAGCAGGCCGTGGCCGAGCTCCTCGTGGAGCGCATGCGGCGGGCTGGCTTCGACCGGGCGGAGGTCGACGAGGCCGGCAACGCCGTCGGGCACATAGGGGACGGCGCACGGCGCTTGGTACTCCTCGGGCACATGGACACGGTTCCCGGCGAGGTGCCCGTGCGCCGGGAGGGCCGCCTCCTCTACGGGCGCGGCTCCGTCGACGCCAAGGGCCCGCTGGCGGCCTTCGTCGCGGCGGCGTCGAGGGCGGGTGCCCGCGCCGGCTGGACCGTCACCGTCGTCGGGGCGGTCGAGGAGGAGGCACCCACCTCCAAAGGAGCGCGGCACGTGGCGCCCCTCTGGCGGCCCGAGGCCTGCGTGATCGGCGAACCGAGCGGCTCTCGTGCGGTGACCCTGGGCTACAAGGGCCGGCTGCTCGTCGACTACCGCCACGCCCAGGGCACGGGACACTCCGCCGGCCCCGGCGAGAGCGCGCCCACGGTCGGCGTCGCCTTCTGGAACGCCCTCGTGGCCGCGGGCGAGGAGCTGAACGCGGGTCGCGAGCGCATCTTCGACCAACTCACGCCCAGCCTGCTCTCCATCCGTTCGGGCAGCGACGGGCTCGAAGAGTGGGTGGAGCTCACGGTCTCCTGGCGCACGCCGCTCTGGTTTCGGCGGGAGGAGTGGGAGGCCCGGATTCGCGAACTCGCCGGATCCGCCGAACTCCGCTTTTACGGCGGCGAGGTTGCGGTCAAGGGCGGCAAGCAGAATCCCCTGGTGCGCTCCTTCTTGGCCTCGATCCGCGCCGAGGGCGCGCGCCCCCGCTTCAAGGTGAAGACGGGGACCAGCGACATGAACGTGGTCGGTCCCGTGTGGGGTTGTCCGATCCTAGCCTACGGACCGGGCGACTCGAGCCTCGACCACACCCCCACCGAGCACATCGACCTCGACGAATACCTCGAGGCCGTGCGTGTGCTGACGGGAGTCATCGAGCGCTTGTGCGCCTAGGGTCCGCCTCGCGGTGGTGCGATAAAGTAGAGAGCATTGCCTTCCATTCGAGGGCGTCCTCGGCGTTTGCTTGATC
>RFHU01000033.1 GCA_003695705.1 Planctomycetota bacterium | reverse complement strand
GAGTTGGGTAGACTGCGCCGCTCCCGTGACCACCCTCGACCGACACCCCTTTCGCGCCTTCATCGGCGAACGACTCGCGGCGCTGCGCGCCCTGCGCGACCCTCTCTCGTCCGCCGACGAGGCCGCCCTGGAGGCAGCCCGCGCCGAGGCCGAGGCCTTGCGCCGAGCGGGCCGCGAACAGGGCTACCCGGAACTCGCCGCCGCCGCGGCCCCCGTCCTTTCCGCCCCCCCCGAGGTCGTTCCCAAGCTCACCCTCCGCTTGCTCCGGCTCCTCGAGGAGCTCGTGGACCCGGCGTGGTGGCAGTCTCCGGCCCAGGTGCTCGTCGTGGAAGGCTTCTCCGGGCTGGGCGAGACCCTTCGCGAGCGCCTCGACGCCCCCAACCGGCGCGTCCGCGTGGCCACCAGCGCCGCCGGCGCCGAACGACTCCTCGAGGAGGAGGGATTCGCTCTGGTCGTGCTCGACTTGCTCCTCCCCGACCTCGACGGCCGCAGCCTCCTTTGCCGATTGCGCGACGATCCGCGCACCGAGCAGGTGCCCATCGTCGTCCTCGCGGATGCGGATGGCGAAGGGCTCCGGGCCGAGTGCTTCGCCATCGGCGCCGACCACTTCTTCGACCACGCCGCCGATCCCGACCTCCTCGCGGTGGCCATCGCCTCGACCCTCCAGCGCTCGCTCAGCAGCCGGCGCGACACCTCCTTCGACCCCTTCTCTCGGCTTCTCGGACGCGATGGCTTTCGGCGCAAGCTGCGCCGACGCTTGGCCCGTCGCGCCGCGAACCCGACGCCCATCACCCTGGCGCGGGCGCAGCTCCTGATCCTCGGCAGCGACGATCCCAAGACCGTCCCCAGCGCCGGGCAGTTGGACTCCCTTCTCCGCGAGGTCGCCGCTGCCGTTCAAGAGACGCTCCGCCCCAAGGACGCCGTCGCGCGCTGGCAAGACCAGGAGTTGGCCATCCTCCTGCACGACACGACCCTCGAGGGTGCCGAGCGCGCCATGCGACGCGTCCGACAGTCCCTTCTCCAGCGCCGGTTCGGCTCCGGACGCCCCGGTCTCCGGGTCGACCTACGCGTCGGTCTGGCGGCGGTCGAACCCGGGGCCGACGCCGAGTCCGCCCTCGAAGCCGCCGACCGCGCGCTCCTCGCGGCCCGCGGGACCGGCGCGCCGGGCGCTTCCGAGCCCATCGGCCGGGGGAGCGACCGCATCCTCGTTCTCGACCACGAGCCCGAGGTGGCCTTCGTGCTCGAGCGGCGCCTCACACGCGAGGGCTTCCGGATCGTCCGCGCGCGAAGCGCCGACGAGGCCCGCGCCGCCTTCGACGAGGGCGCCGCGCTGGTCTTCCTCGAGGCGCGCTTGCCGGGTTGCGACTCCTTCGCCCTGCTGGCCGAGCTTCGTCGGCGTGCGGGCGATCGCCGCGTGCCCATCATCATGAGCGCGCACGCGCGCCGTGGACTCGACGTCGCCCGCGCCTTCGAGCTGGGCGCCGACGACTACGTCCTCAAGCCCTGCGGCGCCCGCGAGCTCGTCGCGCGGGTGCGCCACCATTTGCGCCGCAACGCGACGCCCACCGTTCCCGAGCCCGCTCGCGCCGGGGTGATGACCGGCCTCTTCAGCGGCGACCAACTGTTCGAGTTCGTCCAGATGCTCGGCCTGAACGCAAAGACCGGTCGCCTGAGCCTCAGCGGGGACGCCCTCTCGGGCACCCTGTCCTTCCGCGATGGACGCGTCGTCGGCGCCTGGAGCACCCATCCCGACCGCGATCCGCTGGCGGTGACCACCCACCTCCTGGCGCTGGAGAGCGGTCGCTTCGAATTCCGACCGGGCCCGGTTCCCGCCGCCGCGAAGCCCATCGCCACGGTGGACAGCCTTCTCCTCGACGCACTCCGCGAGCGCGACGAGCGCGCCCGCGGCGGCCGCCCCCGCTGACCGTCGCCCGACCGGCCCTGCTTCAGTGGAGTCGGCCCAGGTAGGCGATCCAGGCCTTCTCCAGCGCATCGGTGTCCACGTCGCCGAAGACTTCCCGGAAAGCCTCCTCGGTGGTCTTTCCGGCGCGAAGGGCGCGGAAGTAGGCCCGCAGCCGTCGCCGACCGGACGGGTCCGCGGCCAGGTAGTGGACGAAGGACCACGCCTGCGCGTAGTTCACCGCTGCTCCCGGCTCGGCGTAGAAGGTCTCGCGGTCGGCCAGGAGCATGCTCTCGATGGTCAGCGGTCGGGGCAGGAACCCCTGCAGCGCGTCGCGGATGTTCGACAGGCGGCTGGGGTTTCCCTGGGGGAGTAGGCCGTAGCGATAGCGCTTCGGGGAGATTTCTGCGATGCCGAAGTATTCCGCCAATCCCTCGTCGAACCAGCGCGGCGCTCGCGCTACGTAGTGGTGCAGCCACTGGTGGAAGGTCTCGTGCAGGAGCACGTGCAGGGTGTCCCGCGAAATGGCGCCGCCGCTGCCGCCCTGGTCGTAGAACACCAGCACCCGGTAGGTGGGCAGGTAGTAGCCCAGGGTGTGCTCGGTGGCCCCGGTCCCTAGTTCCCGCGAGAAGCGGTCGAAACCGGCCCGGTTTCCGAAGATGTAGACCGTGGGCACGATCTCGCTCGCGCGCTCCAGCGCGAAGAGTTTGTCGAAGGCGGCGTAGGCTTTGTCCATGATCGCGGCCGCGGTCTGCAGCCCCACGTGTCGGGAGCGGAAGCGCTGCAAGAGCTTTGCTCGTGCGCGCGCGCTCTCGGACGCCTCGAGTTTCTTGCGGAGGGACAGCACCTTGGCACGGCGCAGGCCGACGTCGGTGACCACCCGGTAGTGGCCATCCGGCGAGAGCCGTTCGAGCGCCGCGGCCGCCGGGCCGTAGTCCTTGGCGAAGGGACCCTCGACGAGCAGTGTGAGGCGACGGCCAATGCTGCCCTCGAGGTCCTCGGGAGTGAGGACCCCGAGGGCCTGGTCGTATTCGTGCCGGACGAAGTGGGCGCGCGCCAAGGCCCACCGCTGCCACAGATCTTGGGGGCAGCCCCCGCTGCGCAGTTCGCGCAGGGCGGTGGGGAAGTCGCCGTCGAGGAAGGCGACCAAGCCACGCGCCGCGTGCGTTTCATCGGCGTCGGCGCCGGCCTCGGCCTCGATGCGCGCAGCCGCGGCCGCGAGGCGCCGCCGGTCGTCGTCGGCGAAGGCGGCGTAGGCCTCCTCGTAGAGAATTCGCGTGGCGGCCGTCAGCCCGGCGGAATCCACCGCGCTCGGAAGGGCCGGCGTGTCCTCGTCCCCGCTTCCTCCGGCAAAGCCGCCCGCGCCGCCCGTCGCCTCGGCCTTGCCCTCGCCGCCCTCCGAGGCTCCGGCGGAAGGGACCGCACTTGCCGCAGGCTCGCCTGCGCCTTGCGAAGCGGCTTCCGTCCCCTCGCGGGCGAGGGCTGCTTCCAAGGCTTCCGGGGAGCCGCCTTCCAGGAGCGCGAGCAGACCTTCCAAGAGGCGTTCGTAGGCGCCGCCGTCCAGGCTCCCCCAGCGGGGGCGCGCTTCTCGCAGGATGACCGCCAAGGCCTCCCGCGGACCTCGCTCTTCGCGCAGGCGCGCCGCGCGCTGCCGCAAGGCGCGAGAGGCGTCCAAGGCCGAGAACCGCAAGGAGCGCGCCTTCTCTTGCGCCCGCTGGACGCGCTGGTGGTCGACGCCGAGTTCCTCGATGCGGTCGAAGAGCTGGCAGGCGGCGGCAGGGTCTTCCTCGGCCAGCGCGAGCCCCGCTTCGTAGAGCGCATCGGCGGCTGCCTTCGCGCTCGCTCGCTCGTCGCCGCCCGCGTCGGACGAGTCCCCTCCGAGCGCCTCGGCGGCCTTCAGCAAGCGTGCCCAGTGGGTCGCATCCCTCGCCCGTGGGTCCTTGGGATGCAAGCGAGCGAAGTCCTCGAGACCCAGCGCCGCTTCCGCAGCGGGGAGTGCGAGGACGCGCTTCCAGGCGGCATCGGCCGCAGGCGTTGCCGAAGGGCGGGCGTTCTGCGACCCCTCGTCTGAGGCGGTCCGGGCCCGATCCGCCTCCAAGCGGCGCCTCGCGTTCCGCTCGGCGAGGAGGGCCCCGCCCAAGGCCAGGGAGAGCAGGCCGAGCGCAGCGCAACTCCAGCCCAAAGCGAGTACCACGCGACGGTTCGTGCGGCGGGCCTGCGCCCGTGTGCGTTGCCTCCGACTTCCCTCGCCGCTCGCAGACAATCCTCCGGCCTCGTTCCTCGTCCGCGCGGTGCGCCGCCGGGAAGGTCGTCGGGCGGCGTCGGAGCCCGCCGGCCCCTTGCGCGCCCGCCCGGAAGCCGATGCGGCCTTGGAAGGCGCCGGCGAGGACGCAGCGGTCGGCGCCTCCTCCGCGGGGTTCGCAGCGTCGGCCCCCGCTCCGCCAGCGACCGGATCGACCGACGACCCGCCCGCGCCTCCTCCGGCCGGTTGGCTTGGGGCCTCCCCCGGCGAGGCGTCGCCGCGCCGGCCGGCCTCGGGCAAGGGCAAGCGCTCGGCGAAGGACTCGGTCTCGACGACGCCGGTCGCCTGGAGGCTGGCGAGGTGCTCGCGGTAGATCCCGGCGAGTTCCTGCTGCTGTTCGGGGCCGAGATGCCGACCCAGAAGGGGCAGGAGCGCTCCGGGCCGCCCCTGGGCCTCGAGCGCGCGCTTGGCTTCCAGGGCCTCTTGAACCTGCGCCTCGCGCAGGTAGCCCCGCTCCAGGGCGTAGCGAATCGTGCGGCGCGTCGCTTCCGCCGCGGAGTCCGAACCGACCGTCCCCATGAGCCCAGCCTGCCTCGCGCGTGTCGCCGGCGCAAGGGCCCTCCACCATGCCCTTGATGCCGCCGGCGCGGGGGAGAAAGTGGAACCCCAGGGCGCGCTGCGGCGTCTCAGTCGTCGCCGGGCCCACGCCCCCCCGGGCGGCCCTCGTCGCAGGCTGCTCCCCTCCATTCGTCGAAGTTCCGCCGCCCTCCGCGAGGACCTCAATGACCCCCTCCTCCCTTCTTCCCCGCAGGATCGCCTCCCTTCTCTGCGCCGCGCTGTTCCTCCTCGGACCCGCAGCGCGCGGCGCGGAAATCGGCTTCATCGAAGACTACGCCCTGGCCAAGGACCGGGCGCGGGCCTTGGCCCAGCTCGTCCCCGGCACGGAGGACTACTACTACTTCAACGCCCTCCAGCGGCAGGTGGCGGGTCGCTACGACGAAGTCGGGGCCTTCCTCGGTCCCTGGGAGAAGCGCTTCGGGCGGACCGCGCGCTTCGAGGAGATCCGCACCCGCCAGGCCCTGCTCCTCTACGAGCGCTCCCGCCGCGAGAGCCTCGAGGCGCTGCGGCGCTCCCTGGGCCTGCGCTTCGACCACCGTCCTCCGCGCACCGACGCAGCGAAGGACTTGCCCACCGCCCTCGATGGCTCGACCTACGCCCGCGGGCGCTTCCTCGCCCTGGCCCGCGCGCTGCCGGGACTGCAGGGCTTCACCGACCGCGCGCTCCGCTGGCTGGCCACCCAGCCCCTTTCTCCCGATCTTCGCTACCAGCTCCTGCGCCGGCTCCGTCGCCCCGACGTGCCCGGTGTGGTGCGTCTGGTCGCCGACGAACTCGGCCGGCGCGGCAGCCGCGGCTTCGGCTCCCTCCCCATTCACCGCCAACTCCTCCTCCCCCAGCTCCAAGAACTCGCCCAGCGTCGACCGGACCTGCTCAACCAGCGGGCCTTCGTCGACGCGGTCCTGCGCAAGCTGCATCCCAACCCCGACGTCGCCTGGGAAGAAGACCCCGCCGAGCGACGCGCATACCTCGACCGCCTGTGGGGTTTCGTCTCTCGCCTCGGCCCCGTGCACAACTCGCTCAAGGCCCATGTCCTCTACCACCGCCTGGCCTTCGACCGCAGCCAAGGGGTCTTGGATCGGGCCCGCTTCGAGGCCTACCTCGCACTCCCTCGCGCCGCAGCCTACGTGGACCGCAACTACCTGCGCCGCGGCGAGCACCGCCGCTTCCGAGCCAACCTGAGGGCCGACTTCCGCGCCGCCACCCTCCTCCCTCCGGTTGGCGACGACCAGCCCCTCGTGCGGGCGTACCTGCTCGAACTCCTGCGGGACGAGCGCGACCCCTCGGCGTTCCGCGCGACCCTCGACGACCGCTACCTCGCCGAGGTCTTCGCCGAGGCCAAGCTGCTCAGCGGGCGCGGAGACCCCGAGCAGCTCGGCTCCCTCCTCCCGCCCCAGCGCTTCCAGTCCCTCAAGGATCGCGTGGACATCGAGTTCGCCCCGACCACCCCCCAGCGCTTCGCCGGCGACGAGCAGGTGCGCCTCGAACTCGACATCAAGAACGTCCGCACGCTGTTCGTGAAGGTCTTCCGCCTCGACGTGGCCAACTACTACCGCGAGCATCGCAAGGAAGTCGACACCGACCTCGACCTCGACGGGCTGGTCCCTAGCGTGCAGCGCACCTTCCGCTACGACGCTCCGCCCCTGCGTCGCGTCCGCCGCGCCTTCGACTTCCCCGAACTCCGCGATCCCGGGGTCTACATCATCGATTTCATCGGCGGCGGCCGCAGCTCCCGCGCCCTCATCCGCAAGGGCGCCCTTCGGGTGCTGGAAACCGTCGGCACGGCCGGTCACGAACTCCGGGCCTACGACGAGGACGACGCCCTGCAGACCAAGGCCTCCGCCTGGTGCGACGGGCGCCGCTACGACGCCGACGAGCGCGGGGTCATCACCATCCCCTTCTCCGCCAAGAACGAGCGCCGGGCGGTCGTGGTCCGCAGCGGCGCGCGCGTCTCCCTTGCCTCCCTCGCGCCTCGGCCGGAGGACTACGAGCTGCGCGCCTCCTTCCACGTCGAGCGGGAGTCCCTCGTCGCCGGCAACCTCGCCGAGGTCGCCGTGCGCGCCGGGCTCTACCTCGGCGACGAGCCGGTCAGCCTGTCCCTCGTCGAGGACCCGCGCCTCACGGTGGTGTCCGAATTCCTCGACGGCGTGGAGAGCCGGCAGGAAGTCCCCGCCTTCCGCCTCTTCGAAGACCGCGAGTCGACCTACCGCTTCCGCGTTCCTCCCGGCGTGGTCCGCCTGCGCTTCGCCCTCAGCGGCCGCGTCCAGCGCCTCGGCCGTTCCGCCCCGGCGGAGGTCCGCGACGAGGGCGTCGCCGAGGTCAACTTGATCGACGAACAGCCGCGCACCCAGGAGCTGCTCCTGGTCGCCGCAGCAGGGGACTACCTCCTCGAGCTGCGGGGCAAGAACGGCGAACCCCGTCCTGGTCAGCTCGTCCGCATGGCCCTCTACCACGAGGACGTCACCGAAGCCCTCCGCGTCGAAGCCCGAACCGACCCCCAGGGGCGTATCTTCCTGGGAACCCTCGACGGCATCCGCGAGCTGCGCGCCGACGCCGACCGATCCGTCCCTCTCGTCCAGCGTTTCCTCGCCGAGGGACGCACGACCCCGAGCGTCCTGCAGGTCCGCGCCGGCAAGCCCATCCGCGTTCCGACCGTGGAGCTCCGCGACGCCTCGCCCGCCGAGGTCTCTCTCCTCGAGGTCAGCGACCAGGGCCTCTACGTCCGCGACCGGCACGACGCCATCTCCGGCCTCGACCCCGCCGGCGTGCTGAGCATCGACGGCCTCCCCCGCGGCGATTACGAGCTCTACTTCTGGCGCACGGGGTGTAGCATCCGCTTGCGGGTCGGGGCCGGCGAACTGCGCCACGCCTGGATCCTCGGGGAGCGCCGCGAACTCGAGCGTCGCGAGACGCCGCCGCTGCACCTCGCCCCCCTCTCCGTGGCCGACGGACGCTTGCGCGTCCAAGTCCTCGGGGCGACGCCCCAGACCCGGGTGCACGTCTTCGCCACGCACTTCCTCCCCAACGTCTTCGCCCACCAGGGCCTCGCAAGGGTCCGCGACCGCGCGCCGCGCGCCGCGCGCCGCCGCGCCGCGCCGTCGGTCTTCGCCTCGGGGCGCGAGATCGGCGACGAATACCGCTACGTCCTCGAACGGAAGTTCCGCAAGACCTACCCCGGGAACATGCTCGAGCGCCCCGGCCTGCTCCTCACCCCCTGGGCCGTCGGCGACACGGAGACCAGCACGCAGGCGCCGCGAGCGGGGGAGGCCTTCGAGGGCGCCGGCGCGCCCTCCTACAAGCAGGGCCGGGGAGGCGGCCGCGTCCGCGGCCCCGAGGCCCGCTACAGCAGCGAGCCGAACCTCGACTTCCTCGCCGACCCCGCGCTGTGCCTCTTGAACCTCGAGCCCGACGCTGCGGGACGCATCGAGCTTCCCCTCGCCAAGCTCGGCGGGCGGAGCTTCGTGCAGGTGGTCGCCCTCGACGCCCAGACGACCTGCGCTCGAGCGACGAGCTTGCCCGCCAAGGCGCCGCGCCTGCGCGACTTGCGCCTGCGTCGCGTCCTCGACGCCGAACAGCCCACTTGCGAGCGACGGCGCGTACACCTCGTCCCCAAGGGGGCCAAGCTCGCCATCGACGACCTGCGCAGCAGCAGCTTCGAGGTCTACGACAGCCTCCGGAGGGTCTTCGAACTCTACCGGACCCTCAGCGGCGACGGCGCCTTGGACGAATTCGCCTTCGTGCTCGACTGGCCGCGGAGGAGCCTCGCCGAAAAACGCGCGCTCTACAGCGAGCACGCGTGCCACGAGCTCGACTTCTTTCTCTTCCGCAAGGACCCCGAGTTTTTCGCCCAGGTCGTTCGCCCCTACCTCGCCAACAAGCTGCGCAAGACCTTCGTCGATCGCTACCTGCTCGGGGAAGACCTGCAGGCCTACCTTGCGCCCTGGGCCTACGAGCGCCTCAACGCCGCCGAGAAGGTCCTGCTCGCCCAGCGCGTTCCCGGGGAAGGACCACGGACGGCCCGCCACCTGGCCGAGCTGCTCGAGCTCGTCCCCCCGGACGCCGCGGAACTCGAGCGCCGCTTCGCCGTCGCTCTGGCCCGGGGCGCCTTGGAGGCCAACGGGGTGGCGGAATACCTGCGGATGAATCGGGCGGCCGCCGACGGCTACGGCGCCGTCGACGGTCCCCTCGCCGAGGAGGACGGCGAGGCAGGGATGGCCTTCGCCGCCGACGAGGCCGAGGAGGCGGCCCCGCCGGACGAACCGCCCGCAGCCCGCGCGCCCTCGCCCTCGAAGGGAACCGAACTGCGGCGCAAGCGGGGCGCAGCCCGCGGACGCTGGCGAAACGCCCGCGCCGAGAAGAAGAAGCTCGCGGAACTCTACCGGGAACTCGACGCCACCAAGGAGTGGGCCGAGTCCAACTACTACCGCGTGCGGACCGCCGACGCCGGCCCCGAGCTCATCCCCGTCGATGGGTTCTGGCTCGACTACGCCCGGCACGAGCCGGGAACCCCGTTCCTCTCCGAGCACCTCGCCGAGCCCACCTCCGGCTTCGCGGCGATGATGTTCGCGCTCTCGGTGCTCGACCTGCCCTTCGAGTCCGGCAAGCATCGGATGCAGTACGGCGAGTCGTCCCTCACGATCGCGGCGGCCTCCCCGCTGGTCGTCTTCGAGCGCTCCGTGGAGCGGGCCGACGCCGCGAGCGCGTCCTCCACGATCCTCGTCACCCAGCAAGTCTTCGCCGGCGACGAGGCCGAGGGCGAACCGGCGACGGAGGAGTTGGTGGCGCACACGCCCTACACCTGCCGGGTGGTCGTGACCAACCCGACCGACGAGGAGCGCACCCTGGACGTCCTCGTGCAGATTCCGGCGGGCAGCCTCCCCCTCGCGAACAGCCAGCGAACCCGCAGCGCGCGCGTCGTGCTTCCCCCCTACAACACCGAAAGCCTCCAGTACTCCTTCTACTTCCCCGCGCCCCTGAGCGCGCCGCACGCGCCGGCCCAGGTCGCCGAGGACGGCCAGGTCGTGGCCCGGGCCGAGGCGCGCACCTGGAAGGTCGTCGCCACGCCGAGCCGCGTGGACACCTCCTCTTGGGACTACGTCTCCCAGCACGGCAGCGACGACGAGGTCCTCGCCTACCTCGAGGGGCACGCGGTGATTGGCCTCGACCTCGGGCTCATCGCCCACCGCCTGCGCGCGAAGCCTTTCTTCTCGCGGCTCATCGCCTTGCTCTCCCGCCGGCATTGCTACGACGACACGGTGTGGTCCTACGGCCTCTACCACGACCACGTGCCCGCCATCCGCGAGTACCTCCTCCATCAGCCCCAGGTCCTGGAGTCGTGCGGGATGTGGCTCCGCAGCCCGCTCCTCGACGTCTCGCCCACCGAGCACGCGGGCTACGAGCACCTCGAGTATTCTCCGCTGGTAAACGCTCGCGCGCACCCCCTCGGGCGACGGCGGCAGATCCTCAACGACCGTTTCCACGCCCAGTACCACCGCTTCCTGCGCGTCCTCTCCTACAAGCCGCGCCTCACGGCCGAGGACCTCCTCGAAGCGACCTACTACCTGCTCCTCCAGGACCGCATCGAGGAGGCGATCGCCGCCTTCGCGCGCATCGATCCGGACGCGGTCTCGCAACGCCTGCAGTACGACTACGCCAGCGCCTACCTCGCCTGGACCACAGGCGACCTCGATCGCGCCCGGGGACTCTGCGAACGCTATGCCGCCTACCCGGTCGACCGCTGGCGAAACCGCTTCCAAGCCCTGGCCGGCCAAATCCAGGAGCTCGCGGGCGGAGCCGCGGAGGTCCACGACCAAGCCGATGCGACCCAGCGGAACACGCGCGAGGCGGCTCGCGATGCTAGCTTCGAGGTCCGCATCGAAGGCGGCCGTGTGCTCCTCGAATACCAAGCGCTGAAGGAAGTCGAGGTCCGCTATTACCCCATGGACCTCGAACTCCTCTTCAGCCGCAACCCCTTCGTGCAGAACACGGGGAGTCGGTTCTCCTACGTGGAGCCCGCCGCGCGGCAGCGGCGGGTGCTCCCCGGCGACCGCAGCGAGGTGGTCGTGGACCTCCCCGAGGCCTTCCGGAAGCAGAACGTCCTGGTGGAGGTCCGCGCCGCGGGGCGCAGCCGCTCCGCCGCGCACACACCCAACGACCTCAGCGTCTACCTGCACGAGCCCTTCGGCCAGCTCCAGGTACTCCGGCGCGGCGATCGCCGGCCGGAGGTCGGCGCCTACGTGAAGGTCTACGCGCGTACCAAGGGCGGCGCGATTCGCTTCTACAAGGACGGCTACACCGACCGACGCGGGCGCTTCGACTACGCCTCGCTGAGCACCAACGCCCTGGATGGCGTGGAGGAGTTCTCGATCCTCGTCGTCAGCGACGATCACGGCGCCGTGGTTCAGCGCGCCGCTCCCCCGGCTCGCTGAGCCCACGCGGGGCGCCTCTTCCGGAGCGGAGCTCCGGACCCCGCCGGGGTCTGGTTCTTGCCTTCCCGTCGCAGGATCTCCTCGCGCACGGGCGGGCGGGCGCTCTGTCTGAACTCAGCCGCGGACGGAGCGCTCGCTGGCGAGAATCTGCTGGTAGCAGTTGGTTCCCAGGCGACGGAACACGTCCACGTGCTCTACGCGCCAGCGGGAGCCATCTTCGAGGACGAACTCGTCGCCGAGTTCGAAGGCGGGCGCGAGGGGGGCCTTGAACACATCGCGGGCGGCGTCGTAGATGACCCGGCAAGGCTTGCTCGGCGCTCTCCCCCGCGGTCGCTTGCGCAGGAGGGTGCCGTCGACGCCGGCCATGAGGAGGGCTGCGTCGAAGGCGCGCTGAATGCGCTCGGGGCTGAGTTCGCTGCTGTTCAGGGCTTCGAGGGGCGGGAGTCCCTTGCGAGCGCGGTATTCCTGGACTTCGCCGGCGAAGTCGTGTCCTTCGTCGGTCTCGGTGAGCTCGGGCAAGGCTTCGGCGAAGGAGCGCGCCTCCAGCGTGGGCGCGGCCTCCCCTGCGGAAGCGACCGCCTGTCCCTGGGGGTCGCGCGGCGGGGGCGCCGCGCGCGGTGGCCCAATGTCGTCCAGGCGCACCGCCAGGGTGCTGAGGGCCTCGTCCGCGTCGGGACGCGGAGCGACCCCTTCGGAGAGCAGGCGTTCGGTGTCCTCGGCCAAGGCCAGCAGGTGCTCGGCGCTGGCCGCCTCGTAGACCTGCGGAGCGATCCGACCGGTGCGCAGGAGCAGATCTCCGAGCCGCTCGCGAAACCCCTCCCGCTCTTGGAGGGCCATGCCGCGCTGAATGACGAAGTAGCTCGCCCAGCGGCGCCGGAGGAGGATCCGCGCGAAGAGCATCTCGCTGCGCATGAACTCCATGTGCGCCGCGCACTGGCTCAGGTAGTCGGCGGCGCGCTGGGTGAGGAGACCGCGCACGACCAGGACATCGGCCAGGCTGCGGTTCGGCCCGGTGCCCTCGAGGCATTGCTGCACGAGGGGCGCCGGCGCGGTCTGCGCCCTCGCCAGGAAGAGCCGCCCGAAGATGATGTCTCGCGCGCTCGCCATCCCCGTCCCTGCGGCCCATACTAGCGAGCGTGGTTCCCGCTCGCTCCCTTCCGCCGCTCCGTTGCCCTCCCCTGCGGGACGACCCTCGTCGGGACGCACTCCGCCGCGCACGGCCCACCGCGACGACGCCTTCCGCGGTCTGCGTCCTCGCGCTCGGCGCGCTCCTCGGGTGCGCGGGCGGGCGCCCCGCCTGCGCGCAGCCCGCTGCGCGGGACGGGGCACGAACCCAGCGCTGGCGCTGCTCCGGCGCCGCCTGGCGCGGGGGCGACCTCGAAGGTGTGGTCGCCGTAGGCAGCCACCTCGTCCTCCCGCCCGGGGGACGCGAAGGGCGCTGGCGGCGCCTACTTCCCGAAGGGCCGCCCTTCGACCGCCTTTTGGTGACCCTCGAGCCCGAGCATCTCGGAGCCGGCGACGAGCTGCGCTTGCGGGTCCGCGTCCACGTGGACGGTGCCTGGACCCCCTGGCTGCCCCTGGGGGTCTACGGCCCCGGCGAGGGGCTTCCGCGCAGCGAACGCTCGTCCCCTGCGCGCGGCGTCCGCGTGGCCACCGACCTCGTCTGCTCCGCCCGCCCCGCCACCGCCGCCGAGGTCCTCCTCGAACTCCGCGGGCGCTCCCCGCGGCGCCCGCAGGTGCGCGCGCTGACCGCGTGCCGCTGGCTGCGAGGACCTCCTCCCCTCCGCCTCCCGCGGCCCAGTCCCGCGTGGGGCCGTGAGCTGCGCGGCGTTCCTCGGCGCTCCCAGCGTGTCGAGGACGCGGCCATCGCGAGCCGCATCTGCTCCCCGACCAGTCTGGCCATGGTCCTCGCCTTCCACGACCACGTCCTCCCCACGGGCGCCGTCGCCCGCGCGGTCTACGACCACGGCGCGGACATCTACGGGAACTGGGCCTTCAACGTCGCCTACGCCGCCTCCCTGGGACTGCGCGCCGCGGCCGTCCACTGCGATGGCTTCGACGACATCGAACGCGAGGTCCTCGCCGGGCGTCCGGTCGTCATCAGCCACCGATACCGCGCGGGCGAATTGCGCGGCGCGCCCGTGGACGCCACCGACGGTCACCTCATCGTGGTCGTCGGCTTCACCGAGGAAGGCGATGTCATCGTCCACGACCCCGCGGCCCCGCCGGACAGCGTGCGGCGAATCTACGCCCGCGAGGAGCTGCGGCGCACCTGGCTCGAACGCGGCGAAGGCATCGCCTACTTCATCGCTCCGGCGCAGGGCTGAAGCGCCGCTTCGCCACGCCCCCTCCCGCGGTCCCGGTCGGCCTTCCTCCACCCTCGAAGCCCAGCGGGGCCGCCTCGACGCCTGCTCCTTCCCCGCAGCCAGTCGCTTGCGCGGTCCCCTGCGGGAAGAACCCTTGGCGGTCGTCGTCCGAGAACCCACCGCACCCGCCCTCGGCTCTGCCCTCCGCCCGCCGGAGTCGCCCCTCGGCGGGACCCCTGCTCCGAGGGGCCTTGCCCCGTTCGGGCTCACAGCTCGCCCGGCCTGGCTCTGCGGCCAGGCCTTCGAGCCCTTCCTCGACACGGACCCCGCCGCCACGGCGAACCCGGCGAGCCTGGGACACGCCGCCCTCTGGGTGGAGTCCTCTTCGGTTGTGCCTGCGGCCTGCCGTTCCGGGTCCCCCCCGTGGGGGCCTTCTTCCGCATCCTCCTCACCTCCGACCTCCTCGTCCTCGCCCCCTCTCCCGGCTCGGCGCCCGCCTCCCGACCGTCTTGGGCGGCGTAGCGCGGAGCCCCTCCGAGCAGGTCCTCTCCGAGATTGCCCTCGGCTGGGTGCGGGTGCCTTCTTGCGCTGCGACGAGCCTCGGTTCCCCGGGCTGCTATCCTCCGCTGGAGTGATCTACAGCCGCAGCCTCGGGCGCTTCGCCCTTTCCCTTACCCCGCCGCTGAGCCCCTGCCGCGTCGACGGGCAACGCCTCGACCCGCGCCTCCAGTGGCTCCTGCGCCTCGCCGCCTGGGCGCGCACGCCGCCCCTCACCGGTCCGACCTTGGCCGCCGCGCGACGCGCCTACCGGCGAAGCGGGACCTTTCTCGCCCCGCGGGTGGCCGAGTGCGCCGCGCGGGACCTCGGGTTCTCCGGCGCCGCGGGGCCCCTGCGGGCGCGACTCTACGAGCCCTCGGGCCTGCCCCGCCCCTCGCCCGGGCTGCTCTACGCCCACGGGGGCGGCTGGACCCTGGGCAACCTCGACACCCACGACGGCGTATGCCGCGCCCTGGCGGTGGACGCGGGCTGCCGGGTCGTCGCCGTGGACTACCGCCTTGCCCCCGAGCAACCCTACCCCGCCGCCGTCGAGGACGTCGAGGCAGCCTTTCGCGAGGCTCAGGCCCGCGCCGTCGAGCTTGGAATCGACCCCGAGCGCTTGGCCGTGGGCGGCGACAGCGCGGGCGCCAACCTCGCCACCGTCGTGGCCCGGCGCGCCCGCGACGCCGGAGGGCCCCTTCCCGCCGCCCAACTGCTGATCTACCCCGGCCTCGACATGAGCCGCGAGGCGGCCTCCTACGACCTCTTCGGGGAGGGCTTCCTCATCACCCGCGCCGACATCCGATGGTTCAAGGCCCAGTACCTCCCCGACGTGGCTCGACGGACCGAGCCGGACGCGTCGCCCTTGCTCGCAGCGGACCTCTCCGGCCTCCCTCCCGCCGTGGTGGTCATCGCCGGGTTCGACCCCCTCCGCGATGAGGGGCGCGCCTACGTCCGGCGCCTGCGCGCCGCCAAGGTGCCGGTGGAGGAGCACGTGCACCCCGGGCTCGTCCACGGCTTCTTGCACCTGCAGGCAGGCATCCCGGCTGCGCGGAGCGCGGCGCGCCTCGCCGCCCGTGCCCTGCGGCGGCGGCTGCGCCCGGGGAACCCCCGCCCCGACGTGGCCGAGGGCACGCGGCGCCGCTGAGGGTGGGTCCGCGCGCGAACACCGGCCGCGCGGCGGGCAGGCAACTGCACGGCGCAGACCGGAGCCCCTGGCCCCCCTCGCCCGGAGACTCCGCTCGCAGGCGCCCTCAGGGTGCCTGGAAGCCGCGCAAGAAGGACCACACCTCTTGCGCGTCCTGCGCGGAGACGGTGTGTCCCCCGGCGAAGGAGGAGAGGCGCACCGGATGCTGCGCCGCCTGCAGGCGGGCCTGCGCGTCGGTGGCCGCGGCGTAGGGGACCACTGCGTCGGCCGTTCCGTGGCGTATGGCAACGGCGATCTTGCGGGGAACGTTGTTCGGCCACACGCCGGTGGAGAGGGCGAACTGCATGGAACCGGCGTTGACGCCCAACCCGGCGAAGGTGTTCGCGTTGGCGAGTACCACCGCGTAGCCCCAGTGGGCCGCCGCCGAGAAGCCGTGGAAGTAGCGGCGCCGTGTGTCCACGTTCCAGCGCGCCTCGACGTCGCCCAGGGCCGCATCGAGGGCGAGCACGTCCTCGGCGAAGGTGTAGCCGCCGTTGCGGTCGACGTCGCGGAAGTCGAGCACGATGAGCCCTTCCGCGTCGGCCAGGGCACGCCAGGGGGCGAGGCCCATGTTGCCGGCCACGACGAGCGGAGCCGGGACGGCCGGGTCGTAGCCCTGGCCCACGTAGACCTGGAAGGAGTAGGCGAAGGCGGGCACTCCCCCCGAGGCGGGCACGGAGACCGTGCGCTGGCTGAGCCCCACGCCCCCGCCGGTCCCGCCGCTTCCCCGAGGCGGAGACCCCCCAGCACCGCCCGAGCCCGCGCCGGACCCGCCGCCGGAGGTTGCCCCGCTCAGCGGTCGGGACACCGCCCAGG
>RFHU01000373.1 GCA_003695705.1 Planctomycetota bacterium | reverse complement strand
GCGTCGTCAGGGTCAGGGGCGTCGGAGAAGAGCGGGAGGTCGTCGGGAGGAGGCGGGGCCGGAGGCGGCGTGTTGAGCTCCAGGATCCGCTCGTCGATCTTGGCGGTTGGATTCCGGTACGTGTCGATCCGCGGTGCGACGGGCGACGGTCCACCTCGAGGCGGACCCTACACGAATCCGACGTCGCTGGTCTCGGCACTGAAATCGTCCGCCTCGAGGTCCTCGCTCGAGGGGAAGTCTTCGCTCAGCCCCGGCGCCGCGTCGTCTCCGACGAAGGCGTTTGCCGGGAACGAAGCCCGCAATTCGGAACTCTCGACCAGTTCGGCCGGGCTGCGGGCGCTCACGAACTCGACGAGGTCGGCGGCCTCGGCGGCGATCTGCGCCAGTCCCTCTGCGGTCCCGGCGCCATCGTGGAACTTCGGCAGCCCGCGTTCGGCCTCGGTCTTCGCCTCGGCCGCCGCCTCGAGCGCTTGCTCCTTGAAGCCCGAGCGGGCGAAGGAACGCGCGGCCAGCAGGCTGGCTTCGGCTTGGCCGTGATCGAACACCCGCCAGCAGTGGGCCCGTCGCCCGAGCCGGTAGGCGTAGCCGAGGACCCGGTCGCCGAAGAGATACAGCGAACGGAGGTAGATCGGATCTCGCGAGAGCGGTCGGAGAAGGATCTCGAGGCTGAGCTGAGCCTTCTGGAACAAGCCCCAAATGTTGTGCACCCGGCGGGGGAAGTCCTCGTGCACCTCGTCGAGGATCGACTCGTAGGCGGCGAGTTCGTTTTCCCGTTTGTAGGCGTCGGCGAAGGTCGACACCTTGTACTGCTCCTCACGGAGGATGGAGAGCTCGTGGTAGATCTCCGACACGTAGCGGTCGAACTTCTGCGTCCGTCCCTCGGAGCGGAACAGGGCGTGGGAGATCTCCTTGGTGCGCTGCAGGGGACCGTTGCGCAACTCCCCCAGGCTGCGGAAGTCGAGCAGCTTGCTGACCTCCTCTGCCTCGAGGCGGAGCTGATGGCGATCGACCGCCTGTTGCTCTGCGTGGGCGAGAACACGCGTTTCGTAGTTCGAGTAGACGCGCTGGTACTGGCGTTGCGCCGCGAAGAAGACCTCGATCAGATCCCAGGTCGTGGCGCCAAAGACCGGACGGCGCTTCACTTGGAAGCCTTCGCCTTCTTGAACTCCTCGTCGAGGGCTCGGTAGCGCTCGCGGAGAGACTCGGGGAGTCCCTCCGCGAGCGGTCCGAGCTGCGCGAAGAGCTCTTCCGCCTTTCCCGGTTGCATCTTGCTCGAGGCCTCGACGGCGTCCAAGGCGAGCGTCCAGGAGTCGACGAGGAGGCGCTCGGGAGGCTCTTCGCCCGCTGCCTCGATGGCCGCCCGCGCGAACGCGAAGGCCTCGGCGGGAAGTTCGAGGGCCAGCTTGGCGCGGCCCTTGCCCAGGTAGAGCGGCGCGGCGGCAAGGCCGGTCGCGTTCTCTCCGCGCCCGGCGAGGACCGCCTCGAAGTCGGCGAGGGCGGCCCGGGGCTCTTGCGGGAGCAGGGCCCAGCCGCGCAACTCGATCAGTCCCAGGAGGCGCTCGCGGTCCGCGGCGCTCGCCTCCTCGCCAAGGGAGTCTGGTTCGGGCAGTTCGCGCAAGAAGGGGAGCAACACCGCGAGCGCCGACGCGCGTTCGCGATTCTGGAGGACCGCCCGCACGAGGCGATCGAGCAGCGGCAAGTCCGCGCCGTTGCGGGTGAGGCGCCGCAAGGCGTCGAAGCTGCGCCGCCGCATTCCGCCGGTGTCCGAGAGATCGAACAAGTAGGGCGCCAGGAGCGAAATGGCTTCGTTCGCCACCTCGGGCACCAGCACGGCCTGGAGGCCCACCGCGTCGAGGACCGCGCGCCGGACGTAGAGCTCCGGCTCCCTCCCCAGACGCGATGCGAGGACCTTGAAGCAGTTGGGGTGCTGGAGGCTCCCCAAGGCGGTGGCCGCCGCGAAACGGATCTTGGGATCCGCGGCCTCGGCGAGTTCGGTGAGGAAGCCCACCGCCTCGTCGAGGTCGGACTCGTCGGCGTAGCTCAGCCTCCCGAGGGCTTCGGCGGTGCGCGTCACCACGAGGGAGGGGTGCGGGTCGTCCGAGCCGGCCGCCTGGGCTTCGCGAGCGATCGCGACCAAGGTGGAGGACACTCGCTCGCCGGCCAGGGTCCGGCTCCGCCCAATGCGCCCGAGGGCTTCGACGAGTTCGCCCACGACGCTCAGGTCCCGATCCTGCGCGGTTCGCTCCTGCAGGAGCTCGGCGAGGAGAGGATCCGCGGCCGCCGGGGCCTTGAGGGCACCAAGCGCTCGCGCCGCGGCAGCCCGCAGGCGCGAGGAGCGAGCGTCCAGGAAGCGCGCGATCTCCTCCAGCAAGGCCGGGTCGCCCGTCGACCCCAGCTTCTGGATCACCAGGGACTGGATTTCGTCGAAGGAAACCGCGGCTTCTTCGGGCTTGGGGAGCTGCGAGCGCAGCAGCGCCACGGCGCGCTCCCGCAGCGGACCCTCGGCGCCGCCCTCCACGCGTCCGAGGCGCGCGAGTTCGAGGACGGCGCGCTTGCGTACGGAGAGGATGGTGGTCTGTTCCAGGCCCCGGCGCAGCGTGTCCAAGAGCTGCTCGTGGTCGTTGGCGACCGCCGCGAGGAGCGCCTTGAACCAGTCCTCGGCCGCGTCTTCGTAGTTGCGAAAGCGCGTCGTCCGGCGGGCGGCGACGTCGCGGCGCCACTCGTCCAGGGTCAACGTGCGTGTGCGCTCGGTCCAGTTGACCCACTGCTCGGGGGTGCGGAAGCGCTGCGCCGTCATTCGCTCCAGGGTGTCGAGCACCAGGGACTCGAGCTGCGGACCGAGTCGCTCGGTGAGCAGGCGGGCCAGTACTTCGGTGGCCCGCTGGGGGTTGCGCATGCGTTCGAGCGCCTGCACGAGCCCCAGGGCGCGTTGTCCGGGTCCGCTCTCCAGGCTGGCGAAGCGGAGCCGTCGCAGCCGCCGCGCGATGAAGGAGTAGGTGTCTTCGTCCTCGATGTTGACGAACACACGCACCGCCCGCCGCGCGACCTCCTGCTCTGGGTCGTCGAGGGCCTCGAAGGCGAGCTCGCGGGCTGCGCGCGGACGCGTCGGGTCGCCCTGGGCCAGGGCGCCGTAGGTGAGGGACTCCAGGATGCAGAGGCGAGAGCCGGGCTTGGTCTTGCCTTCGGCGTTGCGCAGGAGGTTCCGAAGGCGCTGGTCCTGGTCGCCGCGGCGGAAGAGCTGGAAGGCCGCTTGCTTGGCCACGTCTCCGCCCTCGTTGAGCCGCTTGTAGAGTTCCTCGACCGAAGGCTCTGCGGCCGACGCGCCGAGCGCGCAGGCCAGGAGCGCAGCGAGCACCGAGGGGAGGCGGGGGGGGAGCAGGGTCATGGGAAGGGGGGAACCCCAGATATGCAAAGGAGTTGTGGCGCGGATCCAGGATAGCCAAGGGGCGACGGAAGCGCAATCGATGCGCCGCCGCGGAGGGGGGCTGAAGCCGCGCCCGAAGACCGGAGGGAGCCCGGAGCCCCGCGACGCGGCAGCGATCCTGCGATGCCCGACTTGGCCGGGGCCCGGCGCCCTCCTCGGAACCGCGCGGGAATGCCGGCGGGAGGCGACTGGTATAGTGCGCCCCGATGAAACCCGAGTCGACCCCCTTCTACGGCGTCGGCGTGGCGCTCCTCCTCGCCGCCGCGTGGTTCCTCGACAACTACGAAGGGTATCGCTTCCCCGAGCCGGACAGCCAGCAGTTCTGCCAGCCGCAGGTGAGCCAGGATCAGTTCCGCTGGGGGCGGGTCATGGCCCTGGACGACGGCTCGCACCTCGAACCCAACGTCTTGGTCCGCTACAAGGTCCCCCGCCTGCGCAAGGAGGTTACCTCGCGGGTGATCGCCCTCGAGGGCCAGCGTGTGCGAATCGACGAGGGGAAGGTCTACGTCGACGGCAAGCCCTTCGCCGACCCCTACGCGCGGGCCCGCGGGAAAGCGGACTACTTCCCGGAGTTGGTCGTGCCGGCCGGCAGCGTGTTCGTGCTCAACGACCAGCGAATGCGCCAGGGCGCGGACCGCATGGACAGCCGCTCGCTCGGTCCCATCCCCTTGCGGGCCATCAGCCTCTGCTTCGCTCCCAGGGAACGGAAGAGCGGAAGGCGGCGCCGGTGATCCTTCAGGAAGCCGTCAAGAGCCGCGAAGGACTCGCCTACTTGGGTGGCGCTGCGCTCACGGGACTCGTTGCCGTGCTCCTCGCCGTCGACACGCTCACCAGCTACCTCCATCAGTGGGAACTCCGCGAGGCCGTGCAGGCGTTTGCCCAGGGGAAGGGGGAGGCCGGACGCCTCCTCGGCTCGTTGCGCGACGAAGACGCGGGCGACGACTACGAGCGGGCAACCGTGCGCGTTCTCCTCGGGTCGCACAACCTGCGCCGAGCCCACCGCGACGCGCGCCTGCTCGACGCCGCCGAGCGTTTGTTCGCCGAGGCCCTGGAAATCGATTCCGAGAACACCGCGGCCGCCGTGGGCTTGGCCTGCGCGCGCCTTCGTCGCGCCGAGGCCAAGGAGCCCGAGGCGCGCGCTCGGGACGCCGCTGCGGCCGTAGCCGAGCTCCGCTCGCACGCGGCCGATCCGAAGCAGCCCGACGTTCGCTATCTGGAAGGCGCAAGCTTGATCCTGCAGGGGGACGTCTCTGCGGCGCTCGAAGCCCTCGACGACCCCGACCCGAGCGAGGCGCCGAGCCTCGAAGGAAGCGGAGCGCGCCTGTGGAACCTCGGCGTCGCCGAGCTCCTCGCCGGAGGAGCCACCGCCTTCGAGCCCTTCGCCCTGGGCTACGCGCTGCGGCCGCACCCGATACCCCGCGAGACCAGCGACGAGCCCCTCCCGTCCGACGCGGACCCCGGGCGGCCCGCGGACGCGCCACGCCTCTTGAGGCTGGCCTACACGGTGTGCCTGGGGCGTCCCGGAAACGCCGAAGGCCTGCGAGATCGCTGCCGGCGTGCCGCACGGCTCATGGTCCCCTTCGCCCGCGGAGCGCCGCGCCGCGGGCAAGCGGGTCGCTTCCTTCCCCATAGGGAGCTCCTCCCCGAGCTGGACAATGCCCTCGGGTTGGCCTATTTCCGCGCGGGAGAACTCGAGGCGGCGGTGAAGCGGTTCGAGCAGGCGAGCTTCGGGGCGGGAGGTCGCGAACCGCTCTACCTGCTCAACCTGGCCTGGGCCTGCGCCCAGCGCGCCGCTGCCCTCGGAGCGGCCGGCGACCCGAAGCTGCGCAACAAGGTGTTCGAGCTCTACGGGAAGGCCGGCAAGTCCTACGAGAAGGTCTGCTCGCTTCTGGCACGCGAGGAGGGGCGTCAGGACACGGTGCGCCTGGCCCGCACCAACGCCGCAGCGGCCTACCTCGCTGCCGGCGATCCTCGCCAGGCGCTGGCCGTGTACGCGCGCTACGCGGCCGGCGACCCGGACGAGGCGCAGCGGGAGCGGGACCTCGGCGTCCTGAGCGAGCGGGCGCGCAAGCGCCGCGAGGCGATTCGCCATTACGAAGCCGCCATCGCGGCGGGGCACCCGGAAGCCGGAGAGCTCGACATCCGGCTGCGCCTTCTCAGGGGGAGGTAAGGTGCGCTGCTTCAACTGCGAAGCCGAGCTGGACCCCACCCTGCTCTACTGCCGGGAGTGCGGGGTGCCCGTCGACGCGACCGCCGAGGACGTGCAACGCGATGCCGAGGAGCAGGCCGCCGAGCGCATGCGCCGGGAGGCCGTCCAGCAGGCGCGCGGCTACCTGGTGCTCGCCCTGTTCCTCTTCGCCGCCGTGGTCGCCGCGCGCGCCGTGCTCCTCTCCGAGCAGCACTACGAGCACTTCCCCGCCTATCGAGTCCCCGCCTCGATCGTCGAGGAGCGAGGGCTCGACGCGCCGGTGGCCCTGGACCTCGAGATGCAGCCCCTTCCTCTGCCGGGCGAGTGAGCCTGGTCGAAGCCCACCCTCAGAACGTGCGCAGGATGCCGACCGCCATGGCACCCAGGAGGAGGGCCCCGGCGGCGGAGACGAGCAGCGCCACCGCCGCTTCGACCAGGGCCGTCGCCAGCGAGGCGCCCGCCGCGCGCACCGCCCCCGCCGCGGAGACGGGCCGAGGCGGGAGGGACCGCCCACAGCCCAGCGTGGGGCAGCGCGTCAACTCCGCGCGGCAGTCCGGATGCAGCAGCGTCCCGCAAGCGCATGCGGCCTCGAGCCTCGCGCGCGCGTCGTGGCAGTAGGCGCAGCGCAGTTCGGCCCTCCCCGCACGGGCCCCTCGGACGCTCCGGGCCGCCCGGAACACCCCCCAGCGGATCGCCCTTCGCTCTTCCCGAGCCGGCCGCGGCTTCCCGCCGCGCCCCCTCGCCGGGGATCGGGCGGACGGCCCGACCTCAGGCAAAGCGCTTCTCCATGGTGACCACGTTGCCGCGCTCGTTGTATTCCATGCGGTCCATGATCCGACGCGCCAGGTGGATCCCGAACCCGCCGGGCCGCTTCCCCTGCGTCTCGCGCTCCTCGATCAAGCGAACGGGGTCGACGGTCGGATCGGGGACCTGGCTGGGATCGAACCCACGTCCCTCGTCCTCGATGCGGATCAGGATCCGGTCCTCGAGCAGGCGGTAGGAGAGTTTCACCCGGCTCTCCTCCTGCATGCTGTTGCCCCACTCGATGGCGTTCTGGCCCATTTCCTGCACCGCGATCTTGAGTTCGGTCTTGGCCTGCTCGTCGAGTCGCGACGCGATCAGTTGGTCGCAGAAGTCCTGGAAGCGATCGAGGTATTCTTGCCGGCTGGGCGCGGTCAGTTCGACCCAGCCCTCCGCGTCCACGCTGGCCACGGCTTCTCCGACGCCGCGGCGGCCTTCGTGCAAGGCGCCTTCGACGACCTTGTACAGGTCCTCGCCGGTGAACGGCTTGGGGAGGAAGCGATACGCCCCGTCCTTGAAGACCTCGGTGATCAGGCCGGGGTCCTTCCGCGCAGTGAGCACGATCACCGGGAGTTCGGGATGCAGGCGCTTCAAGCGGCGCAGCAACTCTTCGCCGCCCAACTCCGGCATGTTCACGTCGGTGATCACCAGGTCGAAGGGACCGGACTCGTCCACGAGGTCGAGCGCCTCGCGACCGTTCACGGCGGAGACCACCTCGTGGCCGCGCACCGCGAGCAGGCGCTCCAGCACGATGCGGATGCGGAGGTCATCCTCGGCGACGAGGATGCGAACGGACTCTGCCTGGCTCACGCGCTCACCGTAGCGAGCAGCCCCGGCGCCTTCAAGCGCGCGGGCGAACCAACGGGCAATCCACCGGCCAGGACCCCGAGCGTCGCTTGGGGAGTAGCATGGGCCCCGTGAAGGAAATCTATCTGGACGCCAACGCCACCACTCCCGCCGCGCCCGAGGTGATCGAAGCCATGCGACCCTGGCTCCCGGGTGCGGCCAACCCCTCCTGCGCCCATCGCCTTGGGCGCGAGGCGCGCGCGGCCGTCGAGGAGGCCCGTCGCACGATCGCCGACTTCTTCGGCTGCGGTCCCGACGAAGTCGTGTTCACGGCCAGCGGTACGGAAGCCAACAACCTGGCGATCAAAGGCGCTGCCCTCGCGAACCGCGAGCGGGGCCGCCACATCCTGGTGGGCGCCGCGGAGCATCCTTCGGTTCGCGGTGCCGCCCGCTGGCTCGAGGGGTTCGGGTTCACGGTCGAGGAGGTGCCGACCGACGAGCGCGGCCAAGTGACGCCCGAGGCGCTGTGCGAGCGCCTGCGCGACGACACGGCGCTCGTGTCGATCATGACTGCGCAGAACGAGGTCGGCACCATCAACCGGATCGACGCCCTGGCGGAAGTCCTTCGCGGGCGAAGGGTGATCTTCCACACCGACGCCGCCCAAGCGGTGGGCAAGATCCCCACTGCCTTTCCGTTCTTGGGCGCGGACCTCGTGACCGTGGTCGGACACAAGTTCTACGGGCCCAAAGGCATCGGATGCCTGCTCGTGCGCCGTGGAACGCGGCTCGAGCCGCTCCTCCACGGGGGCGGACAGGAGGCGGGCCGCCGCAGCGGGACGGAGAACGCGGCGGCCATCGTGGGCCTCGCCGCGGCCATCCGCCTCGCGCAGCGGGTGATGCCGTCGGCCGGAGAGCGGATGGTCGGCCTGCGCGACGCGCTCCACCTGCGCTTGGCCGAAGCGCTGAAAGGCGTCCTCCTCAACGGCGCTCCCCTCGACCGACTCCCCAACACCCTGAACCTCTCCTTCGTGGGGGTGGAAGGCGCCGCGCTCGTGGAGCGGACCCCCTCCCTCCTGCTGTCCACCCGGCAGGCCTGCTGCGACCGCAGCGACACCCGGTCACCCACCTTCGCCGCCATGGGCCTCTCCGCGGAGCGATCGCGCTCGGCGGTGCGCATTTCCCTCGGGCGCGAAACCACCTTCGAGGAGATCGAGGCCGCCGCAGAGTCGATCATCGCCGCCGTCCGCGAGTTGAGGAACGGCGCTGCCTCGGAGCCGCTTCCGCCCTCCGACCTTCCCCGCTGCCCGCGCTGCGAACTTCATCCGCTGACCCTGGACCTCACGGGGCTCGCCCCCAGGGTCACCTGCCGGCGGCATCCGGACTGTCGCTACGAGGTCTACCTGGCCGTACCCCCCGGGGGAACGCCCCTGCCGTGACGCGGCGCTGGGTCGTCCTCGAGCACCGGCGGGGGAGCGAGGTGCATTACGACCTCATGGTCGAAGACGGCGAGGCGCTGGTCACCTGGCAACTCCCCTCGCCGCCCGCGCCGGGGGTGCGGGGAGTCCGCTCCTTCGATCACCGCCGCCGCTACCTCGACTACGAAGGCCCCATTGGCGGCGACCGCGGCGAGGTGCGACGCTGGGACGCGGGCTCGCTCGATGATTGGGTCGGCTCCCCGCGGGCCGCGCGCTACGCGGCCCGCTTTCGGGGTGCGCGACTGCGGGCGACCCTCGAGCTGCGCGAGGACGAACGCGGGGTGCTCGTGCGGCTCGTCGAGGCCGGAGCGTGACCGCCGCCGGCCCGACGCGCAAGGGGCGCTGGGTGGCCTACGCCGTCCTGGCGGCCTTCGCCTTCTCGCTCGGGCTGCTCGGCTGGGGCCTTCGGCCCGTCGGCGTGGTCGTTGGCCCCTACCGAGGACCGGTGGAACGAGCGCTCGTCGTCGACCCCCAGCGGGGAGCGGTCCGTGAGGGGGTCTTGGACGGGGACCGCTACCAAGTCGGGATTCCCGAGGCCGCCCGCGAGCCGGTCGTCCTCCTCGAAGGACCCAACGGTTCCTCGGTGCGGAGCTCCCCCTTCGTCCCGGCAGAACGAATCGACTTGCCCCTCCTCGCCCTCTGGCAGGCTTCCCCTCGCCTGCGGGTGGAGGCGGGCGAAGTCCGCGCCGACTGGCCGCCGGTCCCGCCGGAGGAGGGATACCCGGATCCTCTCCGCTACTCGCTCCTCTTCGTCTACCGAAAGCCCGCCGGCCGGGGCGAAGCCTCGCTTCTCAGCCGAGAGCCTTCCCTGACCATCTCCCTCGGCGAACTCCGGGGCCTCCTCAAGGACCGCGATCCGGGCGCAAGGGAGGTCGAGGTAGAGGTGCGGGCCTTCGACCCCAGCCAGCCCCAGGGAGCGCTTTGGGTGGGCGGTCGGATCGCCTGGCGGCTGCCGGACTGACCGGCGACGAGGCGTCTCCGGTCCAGGGCGCCGCCTCGGCCGATCGCTCGGCCCGCTCCTCTCCTCAAGCCAGCGTGCCCCGGAGGCCGAAGAGAGGACGAGCACGAACTGCCGGGAGGGTTGCATGGCGAGGCGGAGAAGCAAGCGGAAGGCGTCCTTCGGAAGGCGCAGGCAACGCCGCCGCAGCGGGCCTTCGCCCCGGCTCGTCCTGGCCGGGCTGTGCGGTCTGGGGGGAGTCGGCTGGTTCGTCGGGCTGCCTGGGAGTGTCGGCGAGGGGACGCCCCCGGCACTGAGCACCGGAGCCGTTGCGGCGGACGAAGGCACGGAGACGGCGCCCCCGGCCGGCGTACGGCCCGCCGAGGATCCGGGCGCGAGGCCGGCGCGTCCCGTCCCTGCGGAGCTCGCGCGCGCCCTGGAGTCCGAGGCGGGCGACGCCGATGGTCTCCTGGATCTGCGGCGGTTGGCGGTGGAATTCCCCGGCACCCCCGAAGCGGCGCGGGCGCGGGCGCTCCTCGAACGCGTGCGGACGGCGGGCCTTGCCGAGGCCGACGCCGAGCAGGGAGGCGCCGGAGGGCACCTGCATCGGCTGCGCGGCCTGACCCGTGCTTACCTGGCCACCGTCGACCCGCGCGCCCGGCGGGGCTTGCGCGAACGGGCCCTGGCGGCGAGCCGCGAAGCCTTCGCGCCCCGCAACCCGCCGGCCGCGTTGTTCAAGACCGTCACCGTGGCCCCCGGCGACGTGCTGGCGCGCATCGCGCGCAGGGAGGGCAGCGACTACCGCCTGATCATGCGCCTCAGCGGGCTACGCTCCGATCGGATCCGGGTGGGCCAGCGACTGCTGGTCCCGCGCGTGCCCGTTTCGGTGATCGTCTTCAAGGGAGACTTCGAGCTGGTCCTGCTGCTTGGAGGGCACTTCCTGCGCGCCTACGACGTGGCCACGGGCAAGGACGGGCGGACGCCCGAAGGGATCTTCGAGATCGGCAAGGGGAAGCTGGTCAACCCGGATTGGTACTCCCCCGACGGCAAGCTCTACAAGTTCGGCACCAAGGAGAACATCCTCGGGACGCGCTGGCTCCCCTTCGTCAACACCCCCGAGCACCAGGGCTTCGGGATTCACGGGACCTCGTTCCCCGAGTCCATCGGCACCGAGGCTTCGATGGGTTGCCTGCGGCTGCGGAACCCCGACGTGGAGGAGCTTTACGACCTCGTCCCGCCCGGGAGCCGAGTGCGCATCGTTCGCTGATTCCCGTCGCCCGCCGTTCGGCCCAACTCCATGCGCCCCCGGCCCGTAGCAAGGCCGGGGGCGTTGGTGTACCGTGCCGCCGGCGGTCCGCCCCGCCAAGAGAGGAAGGGACGCAATGCGCACCGCAGGGCTCGTGCTCGGAACGTTCGCGCTGCTTGCCGGCCAGGCCCTGGCCCAGGGAGGTCGGCCGCCGATACCGCCGGGTTTCAACAAGGAGGCGATTCTCGAGCAGGTGCGGCAGGCCATGCCCCAGGTCATCGAGAACGCGCCCGAGGAGACCCTCGAGATCGCCGGAGTGGTCAAGATCAAGTACAAGCGCATTCCGACCGATCCCGCCAAGGTCGCCGAGGCGCTCGGGCGGAACCTCGGCGGGAAGGGGCTTCCCCCAGGCATCGACGTCAATCAGTACATTGGCATGTTCGAGAAGGACATCGCGGAGGTCCTCAACGAAGCCCTCAAGGACGTGGGGACCTTCGAGGCGCTCCGTCCCATCAAGATCCGCTCCAAGCGCATCCCCAAGGGCGTCCACCGGATCGGCATCGTCTTCCAAGGCGAGCGTCCCAGCGCCCTTCGCGTGTTCAACGCCGACAAGCAGGTGCTCAAGAAGGCGGTGGAGATTCGCCTGAAGACGCGCGCGGCGGACCTGCAGCCCGAGCTGCGCATCAAGCTCAAGGAGCCCAAGAAGCAACACGAGGGCCGGGAGAAATTCGAGCTGCGCCTCTCCTTCCTCCGCTTCGAGGCCAAGAGCAAGAGCAAGCTCCAGGCGGTCTCCGAGGAATAGGAACCAAGGGTCCAGTTCCTCGTGCGCGCGTGCTAAGCTTCTGTCCGAGCAGGAGCGACGCCATGACGCCCACCGTTTCCGTCACCGACCTCGCCACGCAGAAGCTCCGGGAATACCTCGCGGAGGAGCCCGAGGACACGGTCGTTCGCATCCTCGTGGAGGAGAACGGCAAGTACGGCCTGTCCCTCGATCAGCGAGCCCCAGACGACGTGGAGGTAGAGGGCGCCGCAGGCATCACCACGGTCGTCGAAGAGGCCTTCGCCTCCGTCGTGGACGGCCTCCGCATCGACTACCTCGAGCAAGGAGCGTCGAGCGGATTCTCCCTCACCGGAGGACGTGCAGGAGCCAAGCCGCCGGTCGTCCTTCGGGTGGAGGAAACGCCCAACCCCGACGCCCGCAAGTTCGTCCTCAGCATCGAGGCCACCGCGGGCGGCTCCCAGACCTGGAGGAACCCCAGCGAAGACGGATGCCCTCCTGCGGTCAAGGGCTGCCTCGAGCTCGACGGCGTGGAGCAGGTCTTCCTCCTGGGGAAGTTCGCCACCGTCAACCGCGTCCCCGGCGCCGACTGGGAGGAACTCGTCCCCAAGCTCCGCGAACGCCTCTCGGAGCTCAAGCCTGCCGAACGTCCGTTGCCCGGCTACACGGGAGACCCGACCAACCTGGAAGCAAAGATCGCTCATTTCATCGAGAGCGACGTCGCGCCCTTCCTGCAGCGCGACGGGGGCGACATCGAACTCGTCGGCGTTGAGGAAGGGGTCGTTCGCGTCCGCCTCCACGGGGCCTGCGGTTCCTGCCCGAGTTCGACCATGACCCTCCAGATGGGGGTCGAGAGACGCTTGCGGGAGCAGTTCGCCGAGGTGCGTCGGCTCGAACGCGTCTAAGGACGGGTTTCGGCCGAACCCGGCCTCGCTTGGGGGCGCCGAAGGGCGGACGGGGTCAGCGCCCGTCGGGCGAGCGGCGAAGCGCGCGAAGCGGTGATCCGGGCCTGCCGGGGAGGCCGAACCCGGTGCGCCCCGCGTCTCCGGACGGCCGAGCGTCGGCGCTGTCGCCCTCGGCCCGACGAGCGAAGACGCCGGTGAGGGGAGTGCCCAGCCGGCCTTCCAGGCCGTAGGCTGGGCGGCTCCAAACGTTGGAAGACAAGAGCCGAGCGACGGCAGGATCGATGAACGAGCCTCGCCCGCCGCTGATCATCAAGTGGTCTTCGCGCTTGGGACTGCGGAGCGCGCGCCGGTTGAGGGCGTTCAGGTCGTCCAGTCCGAGTTGATGGGCCACTTCGTGCGCCACGGTGTGGTAGCGGCGCGCGTCGAGGTAGCGCAGCCCGACCACGGAGAAGTTGTCGTTGGGGTCGTCGAGCGTGGCCGGCGAAGGCGGCGCGTCGCCGAGGGTCCAGCCCCGGCACGTGGGGTGCGCGAAGGGAGCGGCGGTGAGCACGAGGACCACGCGGCCGCGACGCTTGAGGCCGCGCAGTTCCAGTTCGTCGCGAAGTCCCCTGAGCTCTGCGGCCGAGAGCGCGCCGTCCCCGTCACGATCTGCGAGGGAGAGCGGTACGCGGGCGGGCTCGCCTCCCAGCGCCAGGAAGCGGAGCCCCACCGAGCGGAAGGCGCGGTCGAGCTGTGCGATCACCTCGCCTTGGGCGCGGCGCGCGGCGCCCGGCGACACCCCGGAGGTTTCCGTGTCGTTGGCCAGGGCGATCACCTGCACGGGCACGCGAACGAGTCGCGTCGCGCGCCAGAACTCGCGCCGGACGACCGCCCCCGACGCGTCGCGGTAGCGAACGACCCAGGTTCCACGCTCCCCCGAGACCGGGCGGATCGCCCCGCGCACCGCCTTGCGCCGACCGCCCTCCAAGAGCACCGTGCCGCTGAGGCGCAGCTCGCCGCTTCCGAAGCGGGCCTTGGCGCGGAGCCAGCGCTCCGTCCCCGCGGCCGAGAAGGTTCGGACCGTGACGGCGAGCTCGTGGCCCTTGCTCGTCAACCACGAGGTCCCCACCGAATCGTCCTCGACGCCGAGTCCGGCGACATCGAAGACCTGCGGGCGCGCAGAGATCTCCGGCGCCGCCAGGAGGACCCCGGCGACCAGCAGGGGAAGCGAAGCAAGGTTCCGCACGCCGGCCCTCTGAGCAGGAACCGGACCGAGACTGCACGGCGCTTCCCAGGAAGCGTAAGTCACGTGGAGGCAAATGACTACGCGGTCCCTTCCCGGCTTCGAAGCACCCGTCCTCGGCCTTTCGTCCCAAGAACCGATCTGCATTTTCGTCCGGTTGGGACGACCGACGAACCAGGCCCATGCCGCGCTTGCGACCCGCTGGCAGGGTCTGGAGAGGAGGACGGGGGCGGAGCGTGCCTCGGCCTGCAACCAACGACGCACGCCATCGGGACCCGTTCCGGGCGGCGAGGGGTGCCCCCGCGCGAGGGGCTGGCCAGGGGAGAACGGCTCCTCCGCTCTCCGCGCAAGGATTCGCCCCCCGTGGGGCGCTGTCGGACCGCACCCGGCGGCCGAACTCCGACGGGAGTCCTGGGCGGCTGGGCGGGCCGCCCCCGTTCGCGAAACGACCTTGGCAGAGCCTCCCCGCAGGAAGGAGGAGGCCCGGGCGCGGGGCTCCTCCTTCGGCGGACCAGGGAGGCCTACGTTGGGGAAGGGAGGCTCGACCTGCTCGTGGGCGGTCGCTCGATCGCCGAGCTCGAGGCCGTGCGCCAGGTCCTACCGCTCCACGAAGCGACGTCGTCTCCTCTCGGAAGGCCGCGGTTGAATTCCGGTACGTGTCGATCCGCGGTGCGACGGGCGGCGGTCCACCTTGAGGCGGACCCGAGGACGCCGCGCGGCCCGGGGGCCGGACGAGCGCAAGACCGACAGGAGCCTCCCACGGGGTCGCGGACCGTAGGGCCGGAGCTATTCGTCTTCGAGACCCGGAAGGTCGTCCTCGAGGCCGGGCAAATCGCTGTCGTCCTCGGGAATGTCCTCGCCGCTCGGCGCGTCGTCGGCGGGCAGGTCGTCGGCGGGCGTGTCGTCGCCGGGCAGGTCGTCGGCGGGCGTGTCGTCGCCGGGCAGGTCGTCGGCGGGCGTGTCGTCGCCGGGCAGGTCGTCGGCGGG